>JABWAT010000002.1:310004-620008 GCA_013360915.1 Bacteroidota bacterium | reverse complement strand
ATCCTGAGCGTTCGCGTGGGATGTACCGGTTGTCAGATTCAACTGATTGACAACCCGGATGTTAGTAGAAACCAGGTCAAGATCACCAGAAAGTTTTGAAACAGTCAGGTTGTAGAACCGTTGAGAACTGGTTAACCCACCTGCATTCAGATCCTGATCAATTGTTCCATTGAATACAAAGGTTCCTGAGCGTGCATTCAGTGTTCCGCCACTGTTGGTATAGTTACCACCGACACTCACCTGATAGTTTGAAGCCGTTACATCAAACGTACCGGATTGAAGAGTCAGGTTACCAGATACGGTGATGTTAGAGGATAACAGAACCGTTGTTCCTACTGCCCCGTTAATGGTCAGATTCCGGATGGAGGTGGCACCGTTTGCAAAGGTTTTTGTACCGCTAGAAGGATTCATAACGATAGTTGACAACCCTGCATTAAAGGTTCCCGTTCTGGTCCAGTTTCCAGCCACATTTATTGTAGAAGCACTTCCTGTTGATGTCAGAGTACCGGTGATTGTGACATCACGCTCTACGGTTAAGGTCTGTCCGGCAGCAAGGGTCAGTGTTGCTCCACTATTGATGGTCAGATCACGAACGGTGGCAGCGGTGGCGCTGATGGTTGGAGCATTCGGTGTACCGGATGGAATAATAACATTCACACCAGTACCAGGGACCACATTGGAATCCCAGTTAGCAGCAACTTCCCAAACTGTGCTGGAAGATCCATCCCATGTATAGGTTGAGAAGGTTGATGTCCAGTTAATCTGTGCACCCGGATCACTTTCATAGTCCTGTCCTGCCAGTGAGCCAGAAGCATCCTGGAAGGTGATCGTTCCGGTAAGACCATTGGGACGGGTGATGTTATTGGTAGGACCACTACCAAAGACCACGTTGGTGGCAGTAGGACCTGTCAGTGTATTCTGGAAGTTAACATACGTACCACCAGCTGCACCGTTAGCAAAGGAGCCCTCCTGGAAGAAGTTTGTTCCATTCAGATTGGATCCCGCGCTGAACACAATACCTGAGGCATTGAGATGCTCAATCAGATAATATCTGGCACCGAATGTTCCGCCACTGCTGATGGTCACTGCATAGGTTCCTACAGTTTGTCTGGTCATTGTGGCGATGTTCGCTGCATCAGGACCCACAACAGACATGATACCACCCGAGTTTACTGTCAGAGTTGAAGCATTGCCCATTCTGAGTGAAGCAAGACCATCTACCTCAAGAGTACCCGAAACAGACAGAGCGTCTGTACCAACTCCATCACCATGATTAAATGTCTGACCATTCAGATCAAGGGTACCAGAATTGATCGTGGTATTCGCTTTTGTCGAAAGGGTCCCACTCAGTTGAAGAATGGCACCGCCAGTCAGGGTAATGGTGACGTTGTTTAAGGAGGCACCACCTGAAGTCAGTGTTTTTGTACCACTGCTTGCATTAAACAGAATGGTAGCTGTTCTGGAATTGAATGTTCCCGCGTTTGTAAAATCACCACCGATTGTCAGGTTGTAATTGGTTCCGGTCACATCAAAACTTGACCCACTCAGGATCGACAGGTTATTACTGATAGTGGTGTTGGCACCAATCTGGTAGGCCGCTGTTCCACCGATTTCAAGGTTATAAAAAGCAGAAGAACCATTGTTAATCGTTTTGGTACCGCTCGTCCCATTGAAACGGACAGTAGAGCTTCCGTTATTGAAAGATCCGCCTGTGTTTCTTGTAAATCCGCCGGCGATGGCAATAATGTCATCGTTTGCGCTCACCACAATGCTACCACCGTTGATAACAAGGTCGGCAGCGATTGTAAGGTCATCTGCAGTACCATCATCAGTAGTGTTAATGGTTAAGGTTCCGCTGTTTACCGTCAGACTCTTTGCCAGCGCGCCAGAAGCAGTAATGCTCGGGGCATTGGTAGCGGTGACAATCACAACATCGGTTGTTGCATCCGGAATGATTTCTCCACCGCTGGAAGGTGTCCAGTTGGTGGCAGTGTACCAATCGGTAGAGGTTGAACCATCCCAGGTAAGTGTAATCGGCGTTGGCCATGACAACAGACTGGAAGGATCGTTATCAAACGATTCACCGGTAAAAGCACCAGTTGAAGGATCAAAGACGATCACGCCACTGGTTGCAATGGTACGCTGAACGTTAAAGGCTCCGCCACCCGGATTGGTTGGGAACGAAATATCAGAGATAGTGAAACCTGTAGTTGAATGTTCCAGACGAAGAAGCACACCACCAGCCGTACCATTGGTAAAGGTACAATTGCTGAAATTGTTGGTTGCATGAACCGAAGCACTTGTAGTAACATAAATACCATTGGCATTCATGTACTCAAAAGTGGTATACCTGGCTGCAATGGTTCCATTATTGACCTGGAAGCTGTAATTCCCTGCACCATTTCTGGATACAGTTGTCGGATTTCCAGCTGTTCCAACCAGATCCAAAGTGGCTCCGCTTCCAACAGAAAGGGTGGCTGCATTGCCAAGTAAGAGGATACCACCAGCACCAAGCGTAAAGTTCCCCTGAATATTGACCGTTTTTGCTCCGCCGCCAACACCACCAAGTGTAATGCTGTTACCGTTACCGTTAAACGTACCAGCAAGCAAATTGAAGTTATTTGCAATCGAAATATCATCCAGTACGTTATAAGTAGCACCTGAAGCATTAATTGTCAGGTTATTGATCAGAGAAGCAGGAACATTGGCAATGTTCATTGAGATGTCATAAGTACCTGCAGTACCATTAAGAGTAATCGTACTTGAGGAAGTAAATGACCCGGTTCCGGAAGCAGTAAGGCTACCTCCCACATTAATGGTTAAGCCGTTGGGGTTAAACCGTCCTGCTACCACATTAAGATTATTGGAAGTCACCAGACCAGATGTATTGTTAGGATAAATCTGATAATCCCCCGTGTTATTAACCGTTACTTTATAGAAGTTGTTATCGGAGGATATGGTTGTTCCGCTATTGATAACCTGATCAGCGGTTGAACCATTGAAAATGACCTCACCTGAGCGTTCTACAAAAATCCCGGTTGTATTGGTCCAGTTACCAGTCAGACTGATAGAGTGGTTACCGGCAGATACATCAAGAATACAACCACTGTTAATGGTTAGATTACCCGTCACATTGATCGGATTATCAAGTGTTTTAGTACGGCCACTACCAGTAAATTGGATGGGACCATAGTTGATATCACCACGGACTGTTTGGTCAAGGTTACCATCATATATGGTCTGTGCGTTGGAAGCGAATGTATAATTACTGAAACCGCTCGGAAAATTGTTGGTTCCGCGCACATAAAGAATCGGTGAATTGCTCACAAAAGGATCTCCGCCATCACCAGCAATGGTGAATGTCTGAAGGTTAACAGCCGTCAGAGTCGCATTCATGGTAAGAGAACCGGTCAGATCCAGGTTTCCTATCAGTGTCTTCGTTCCTGTACCAGCCATCACCAGATTGGCAAAGTCAGATGCGGAGATGTTAACGCCAGCACCATCCAGAGTGACGGTACCAGTTCCGGTATATCCCGAAGAGGCATTGTTATTGGTCCAGGCCCCGGCTACCGTATGACTGAATCCACCATCTGCGAAGGTTCCTGAAGCACCGATGGTTACCGCGCCATTGATGTCAAAATCGCCACCAGCACTAAGCGTGGAGTTTACAGTCAACGCGTTCGCAACTACCGTTGATGTGGTAGTGGATTTGGTACCACTTCCAGACACAGTCAGATTGTAGTAGTTACCATTTGAAATGGATTGGGCACCTGTGCCATCGAGGGTTACCGTTCCGACTACACCGGTAGAAGTTGGATTGAAGGTACCGTTGTTAACCAGGTTACCAGAATGAGTGAGATTATACCCGTTGGTCGTCATGGTTACGGTAGCAGTGGCATCAATAGTCAGTGTACCATTAATATCAATGGTACCGCCAGTGGCTCCAAGGTTGAAAGTTGAATTACCAGAGAAGGTAATATTGTCAAAAGAAGACGACCGGTTATCGATGGTTTTTGTACCGCTTGTTCCGGTAAAATCAACCGTTCCGCCACCAGGGATAAATACTCCAGTAGCGCCTCTGGTCCAGTTACCGCCTACACTGATTACGGTACCAGATGACCCGAAAGCATCGAGGGTACCGGCGCCTGTGGAGCCAATAATGACATCTTGTTCAACCGTAATGTCGTAACCTCCACCAATACTGAGGACACCATCAGAAATGGTCAGGGATTTTGCAGCCGCATCCGCACCGTTAATAACGGGATCGTTCGTCACATTCGGAATGGTAACGTCGGTTGTTGCATCCGGTACGGATCCAAGATTCCAATTCGATGCTGTAAACCAGTCGGTTGAGGTAGTACCTGTCCAGACAAGCGCTGTGGTAGCAGGCCATGACATGCTGTTGGAATTATCGTTTTCGTAGGTGGAGTTGGAAGTAACGTTCAATCCGGCCAGATTTCCATCAACAGTCCCCGTAAAGTTAACTGCATTTGTACTGCTGACTGCACGTGAAACGTTATAGATTCCACCCGGAGGAGTTCCAGCATAGTTAAATTGAATATTGTTGATGGTAATAGGACCACCATCATAATCCAATTGTAAGTATCTGGCTCCTGCGGTAGCAGAAATATTCGACCAGATACCATCAGAAAGGTTATTTGTCCCATCAATAGTTGATGTGGAATTTATAACAAGACCAGCGTCTGCAAGGTATTCAAAACTATACCATCTGGCTGCAATAGTGGCACCATTGGCAATATTAATTGCAGTACGATTGGTTCCTGCAGAACGGGAAATGCTGGCGCGATCATTGGTACCAGTACCAACCGCACGCAACGTTGCTCCGCTGTTTATATTCAGGGTACTGTTAGAAGCCGTGTTATTAAAACGAAGAATGGCATCTGCATCAATCTCAAGTACAGCGCCTGAAGCAAGACTGTTGGTCGTTCCGTTTCCTAACGTTGCTGTATAGCTATTCAGATCGATGGTTGCATTCTGACCAACGGTGAGTGCACCAGTTAAAGTCAGGTTAGAACCAAGCGTATAAGTACGTGTATTGGTTTGAACCTGATTAAAGGTAACCGCTGCAAAACTGGATGCACCGGCTGTAATGGACTTGCCTGTTCCGTTGTTGCTTTCAAAAGCAACGGTTGCACCTGCGGCAGTAAAGGTTGCGCTGTTTAACCAGTTACCAGTTACCGTCACTCCGAAACCACCAGTTGCAAATGCACCAGCACTGATTGTGACATCATCAACGTTCAATGCAGCAGAAAGAGTTTTGGTGCCACCGCCCGAAATTGTCAGATCCTGGATTGTGGTAAACACAGCAGGCAACGTATAAGTCGAAACTCCGTCCAGAATAAAACTGGCCGAGGACGTAGTCCAGGTTACACCAGGATCAATGGTAATCGGAGGTACACCAAGACCAGGAGAAACACCACTGATGGTATGAGTAAGTGTACCCATATCCAGTGTAAAGTTTCCGTTTGCATCATCCAGAAGAATCTGATCATTGATATCAAAACCGTTACCGGTGATGGTTTTGTTACTTTCGCCAATGAAAGTGACATCACCAAAGGTATTGGTTACACCAGGATTGATCGTTTGGGTTTCTGCGATCACATCCCTTGCAAATGTCACAAGAGCTGCATTCCCTGTAATGGTAAATGTACCTGAGTTGGTCCAGTTCAAACCATTAAATGTTATGGTACGAGCGTTCACCAATGAAACAATACCACCAGGAGAAACAGAAAAGTCTCCGTTAATGGTAAACGCATCTGCTCCACCGCTGATTCCAAGGCTGAGAGTTCCGGAATTCGAAACGGTCAGGTTATTTAGAGTAATTGCACCGGCATTGCCGCCAAACAAATTGAATGATTGAGCTGCTCCATCAAAAACCAGTGTCGAGGTACCTGCCACGAATCCACTGGCATCTGCCCAGTTGTACTCGAAATTACCAGCAATGTTGTGAGTGAAAGTACCTGCAATGAAAACTGCATCGTTTTGCATTGTAAATACCCCATCAATATTCAGGTTACCCTCAGCTGTTTTGGTAACAGCATTGGTCTGACCATTATCGAGAGTCAGGTTTCCATAGGTAACTCCGGATTCAATGGTTTGGTTGGCAATATTGGAGTTATAGTTAACAGTGGAGGTTGGAGCCAACGAATAGGTTCCGAAACCTTGAGGGAAGGAGTTTCCTGACACTGCCGTGTTCATGGTTGTACCGGCTCCAAGAGAAAATGATCCGGTACCGGTTCCTGAAATTGCCTCTGCAGCAAGTGTCAAAGTGGCACCCGAAGAAACTGTCAGATTGTTGGTAACTGCAAGCGTACCAAGGCCTGTTCCCAGTGTTTTGGTTGAAGCACCAGTGAAACTGATGTTTTCAACTGAAAGTAATTGAGCATCAACGGCCTGGGCAGCAGTACCATCGAAAGCGATGGTGCTATAGGTAGCCGGAGTTGCCAAATCAAATTCGATCTGCTGAGTTCCACCAATGGTCGGTGTTGCCACAGCCAATGCACCAGAAATGGTCAATGTGTAGTCCTGAATCAGCAATTTGGTGTTTGCATCGTTATCAAGGTCAAGTGTGCCGAGTACAGTGGTGTTCCCGAGCAGAACCTTATCAACATCATTACCAGGAGCCGCAGCCGGCTGGTCAATGGTCAGATTTCCGTAAGTAGTCGGGAAAATGTTCTGATTCGAGTTTGATTGATAGGTCACCGTACTGGATGAAGACAGGGTAAATGTTTCCAGTGAGGCAGGAAGATTGGTTACAGAAATGATCAGGTTACTGGTACCATTGATGGTCAGATCATTGGTTCCTGCAAAGTTGATACTTGCATTGGCCAGATTGACTGTGATGGGGCCAGAGTTGATTACCACGTTTCCATTTATCTGTGTGGCATTGGTTGCAGAAAACGTTGCTGTTGTACCTGTATTCAATGCGAAAGTGATATTGTTGAAGGTAGTCGGAGCTGTACCTGTATCAAAGGTCTTTGTCCCCCCATCAAAAATGACACGTTGCGCACCGGAAGAAAGGAAGCCACCAGAGGTTGCAGTGTTATCAATCCATACACTGGCTCCGCTTCCGATTGAACTTCCAACGTAGAGGTCATAAGTCTGACCATCCAGGAAAGTATTGTCGCCAATGGTGACCGCACCATTAACATCAAGGTTCGAAGCCAGTTGTTTGGTACTTCCGCCTCCCCCGCTAGTGGTGAGGTTATAGAACTGACCACCAGTAATCACCTGTGTACCAGATGAAGCATTGAAAGTGACTGTTCCAGCGCGTGAAACGAATGTGCCAGCAGTAACAGTCCAGTCACCGGTAACAGTAACTGCATAGTTAGAACCGGATACATCTAGAGACCCATCGCTGATCGTCAGATCATTGGCCACCGTAATGGCAGATGATAATGTATAAACTGAACTTGGAGCATTAATGGTCAGATTGTAGAAACTTTCACCAGCAGGAATACTGATGTTATCATTGAAGTTGCTTCCATCAAATGTGACTGTTGATCCACCATCATTGAATGTTGCACCCGTTGTCTGTCCCCAAGAACCACTGACAGTCAGCAAAGAAGTTGCATCAGTCATTGTGATTGTGGTGTTGGTACCAAAATCAAGATCACCATTGATATCCAGAGTGCGTCCGGAACCAACAGTCAGGGTGATATTATTAGAAGGACTTGAAATCGACATGTTGCCTGATGTGGCGTCGCTGCCCGTGATGGAAACCGAATAAGTTCCAACAACTGTGGAGTGATCAAGGATTACATAGTCGGTTGCACCGGGAACCGAGTTGGTAGACCAGTTATTGCTGTCATTCCAACTGGATCCATCACCAGGAGAACCATCGACATCCACATTACCAGTCCAGGTAACTCCACCCGGGAAGGACCAGTTTACCTGACCAGACCCGGTTTCAGTATCGAATGTTTCACCAGCAAATGCCCCGTTTGCATCAACAAAGGTCCAAACGTTGGCACCATTATCGGTACGGCGCACGTTAAAATTGGCGGCAGAAGTCGCGTTGGTAAAGGTAACTTCTGAAGAATTGACAGCCGCACCCGGGTCGGCAGTAATGGTCAGAAACGCATCGGTAGCAGTTGCACCTCGATGGTCAGAGAAGGAACCGTTATTGAACGAGTTAGTTGCATCAACCGAACCACCGTTGAAGTTGATACCCCCATTTGTTAACTGAGAAAACTGGAAGTAGGCTGCTTCAATGGTACCGCTGGTATTAATAATCTGGTAGCCATCCACTCCGCCACCCACAACATTTCCATTAACGGTTGCAGGAAATCCATCGGTACCGACCACACGGAAAGTACCACCCTGATTCACCACTTCGCCATCATCGGGCATGGTTAATATTCCATCTTCAGAAACATGGAAGACACCACCATTTAACACAATCGCGTTGGTTGCATCGGTCATTGTTACTGTGACACCATCAACAACAAATGTTCCGGAATTCAGAGTAAATCCATTGGAAGCAGCATTGTAAGTTGAATTCAGGGAACCTAATAAAGTATACGTTACACCAGGACCACCAACAACCAGGTTGGCTGTAAAAGCGGTGGTTCCGAAATTGACGTTGATCGAGCCGGCGGTGGCATCCAGGGTAACAGGTCCAGTTCCACCCGTAAAAATGATGGTTCCTCCGTTAGAGGTCTGAACATCAACGTCTCCAGCCACATTCAATGCATTGGTTTGAAGATCCAGATCACCGTTTTGGACGGTCAGGTCATTGTTAATATCCAACACACCTACGACATCGAGGTCAGATCCGGCAGTCATGTTGAGGGTCAGGTCCCACAAAGGAAGACCCTGTGTGACCATATTTTTTGCACCACCCGTGAAGGTAACCAGACCACTACGGGGTGTAAATCCAGAACCAGCTGCAAAACCCCACTCATTACCGCCAATCGAACCATTCAGGGCAATAGTATAATTAGAGGCAGAAACATCCAGGGTAACGCCAGAGTTAACTGTAAGAAGTCCATCAACGTCCAATTGGGAATTCAGCGTTTTGGTACCTGAACCGGAAAGTGTTACTGAATAAAACAGCCCACCCAATTCCTGATTCGTTCCATTGAATGTAACCGTAGACCCACCGGTAGTAAATGTACCGAAGTTGGTCCAATCGCCTGCGAGTGAAATTGAAACACCGTTTGCGTTATTCAGAATGGCTCCGCCTTCAATACTGATGTCATTATTCGCAACAATGGCGTTGGCGGCTGCCGGGCGTTTTTCGCCAGCATTTCTGAAAATGATGTTATTAAACGCAACACCACCAGAGGTAATGTCCTGCTGAGCTCCACCATCGAATACCACTGTTGAATTGGTTGTATTGATTGTGGCCCCTGTATTCCGTACCCAGTCATCACCGATATAAAAAGTTCTGTTGGAAATATCGAAAACAGCATTGGCAGCAAGGGTAAAATCCTGCTGAACCTCTGCATCTGACAGGAGAACAACACCACCAACTGTTGTGTTGGAGATGGTCAGGTTATTGAAGTAACCGTCAATATCAAATCCGGTGGAAGGCATATCGATGTTTTGCGTTCCGGTACCGGAAAAGTTTACTGTACCAGTTGAAGGTTGGAAGAGTCCATCCACATCCCAGTTGGTTCCTGTGAACAACAACGAAACGTTGGAGGTCATGGTAATGGTTGTACCAGACACTGCGACAAAGTCACCGGCAACCGTAAAGTTGGCACCAGCTACAATGTTCGTCGTTGTCGCACCAAGGAATTCGATATTCTGAATAGTTGGACTACCACTCAGGGTAAGAATTTGTGAAGAACCAGCAAGGCTAAGGGTGGCACCTGCTGTCATTGTCAGTATCGCATTGGCCTGTTTTGTGAAGTTACCACCGACAGTTACGTTAAAACCCTGAACATCAAAGGTTGTTTGGTTGGGTGCTCCTGCATTGCTCATTGCAATGGCACCATTCACAACCACATCACCATCAAGGGTCTTTACCGAGTTACCTCCATTACCACCATCACCAAGATAAATGGAACCATAGTTTCCATCAGCTAATACAGGAATGGTCTGAGCAGAGGTTGATTGAAAATAAATCCATGAAGAAGGACTGAAACTACCCGTGGTAAAACCATCTGAAAGTGCGCCAAAGGTATCAATGAAGGTAGAAATGTCTGCATTGGTGGTGGTCAGACGAACATATTCTGCCAAACCAAAGGTTCCGGTGCCATTTGAACTGGTAATGGTATTATTACCAAGGGCAATCAGAACAGAAACGGTTGGTGAACCTGCCGGATTGGATCCCAGAAAGTTCCCTGTTAACGTAAGCGATGAGCTGATGGTGTAAGTCCGGTTAGCTGTAATAGAAGGTGGCGCGATGGTCAGGTTATTAAGCGTGTAGACACCGGCATTCAGGTTTTGGTTAACATCGTTTCCATCAAGCGTAACAGTACCACCGGTTGCTGAAAGCGTTCCGGTCGTATTTAATGTAATAGAGGCGGCCACATTCAGATCGTTAGTCTGCAGATTAAATGTCTGACCGGCCTGCACGTTCAAGGCACCATTCACATCCACATTGCCAGTGGCCGTTTTCGTACCACCGTTGAGGGTGAGGTTAAAGTAGGACATTCCTGTCACGTTCTGACTGGTACCAGTATATGTAATGGTACCACCAGAAACGGTCACGGACTCAAATCCGATGTATTGTGTATCAAAGGCAAATGTATTGGTAACTGTCAAGCCACCCGTCGACATGGTAAAGGTATTGGTACCGACACCTGTTACGGTATTGCCATTCGGGTTGAAGGTAGAACCGGCAGCACTGTGAGTGAATGAACCACCATTGGCGATCGAAATGGGGCTGTTCAGCGTCACACCACCTGTCTCACTCGAAGCAATCGTCAGGTTGTAAAAGGTCGGACTTCCCGAAATGTCGTTTCCGGTTCCCCCGGTCAGATGAACGGTGGATGTACCTGCTGTAAAAGCAGAGACGGTCCAACTATCTGTTACATAAATATTTGCTGCTCCGGTGGCGGTCAGGGTTGAAACCGTTATATCACCATTCGCAGACGTCACATTACCTGTGGTAAGAGAACCAGTTGAAATGGTCAGTGTTCCCGTACCGGAAACACCATCTGACAAGGTTAATGAGTTGGCACCCATATCCAGCTGACCGGTAACCACCAGAGAAAGCATGGAATTTGCGGGGACCACATCAAGCGTAACCGTGTGACCAGTTTGAATGGTAACTGTATTGGTACCCGAGCTCTGTCCCGGGTATTCGGCTGTTGCCTGCCAGGATCCGGCAGTAAACCGCTGCCAACCACCAGCATTTGACCAGTTGAGCGTTGCTGAATTCGACCGGAAGTCGCCAGACGTCTGTGCCCAACCGGTAGCCGTCAGCAGGAGGATGCTCAGGAAGCCGACTAAAAATTTTAACCCTTTTTTCATCTTGATCACCTTGTCTTTAATTAATTTCTGTTATTAAACCTAACAACAGTCCATTACAGTAAAAATGGACATAAAAAATCAACTTTTCAAATGAAAATCTAAAAAACTCTTTATTTTCGAAAAAGTGCTCCGGATAAATGACCCGGAGCACATTCATGCCTTATTTAAGCAAAATCATGCGAATCATTGATCGTTTCTGACCGTCTGCCGAGAAAACGGCCCAATACATTCCTGAAGCCAAACCTGATGCATCAAAGGGAATATCTGTGATTCCAGGCATCATTTTATCGTCAATTAATGTACGGACTTCCTGTCCCAGCACATTCACCACGCTCAGACGAACACGGCCTTCTTCAGGCACAGATACACGAATCAATGTGGTAGGATTAAAGGGATTCGGATAGTTTCCAAGCACGGCAAACCGTGTGGCAAGGCCTTCGAACAACACTTCTTCCAGAATGGTTTCTGATCCATCCAGATCAACCTGACGCAGTCTGTACACCGCAGGTTTTGATGTTTCGCGGATAGCCCATTCATAGTCAGACGGTGAAGTGGTGGTTCCCTTTCCACTGACAAAATCGACCGATTTCCAAGCTCCGCGGCCTGATGCAGTCAGCACAGCCTGTTCAACATGGAATCCATAATTGTTGTTTTCTGTACGGGTTGACCATTTCAGCAAGGCAGAGTTACCGTCTTTGATCAATTCAAAGGAGGACAGTTCTACAGGGACCGTGCTTTCGTCATAGAAACCAATGGTGAATTCACCATACTGATTGATGTTTTCGGCTGTGATGAGGTATCCGTCAACTGACACCGTTCCGCTGGCAATCATCCAGGGTGATTCATTGTCGGTCCGAACCAACAGTACATAGTCTGACCGGTCCTCACTCAGGAAATAGTCCTGGATATTCTCTGTATCAACCGTCAGGGAAACTGAACCGGTTCCGTTCACGCCATCGGTATTGATGGTCCAGAATCCACCTGTATAATAATCAAGAATACCAAGCGGAAGTTCACCAACCACATCAGGGTCGGTGGGACGATAGTAAACATAAAACATTGTACCAGATTCAGGCACCCCGGAAACGGTTAGATTCACATCGAAAGAGGCCGTTTCGGATCCAACCGGGAACCGATAGGTGGCTTCGGATTGTACATGACGCAGAATCTCACCTGTAAACCAGCCGTTTCCATTTCCGATTGCCCAACTTTTATCGTTTACAATGCTGACAGACGATTCTGTATTATAGACAGCAGAACCTGTCAGGTTTAACTGCCTGGTTACGGTGACAGATGAACCTACTGTGCCAGACATGATGGTTAAAACAGGAATATCATCCTCAAGAGTGATGAATTCTTCAACAAATATGCCCGACTGACTGTTTTTGATAACCAGGTTAAAACCGGTTACCGATTCAAAATCAACGTTATTTTCATCGGTATCGACACCCTCAAACACCCGTTTCCATCCATCAACCAGTGTTCCTGAAGCCGGTTCGCCATCACCAAGGTTGTTTACTGCAACGCTTCCATAGGCGACCCCATCCAGTTTTACCAGATCGTTCGTGATAAGCGCAATCTGACCCGATTCGGGAACTTCAATGGAAATCACCTGATCAGCGTTAACCAGTCCTGATCGGTCATTTTCAATGGTTTCAGAGGATGAAATCAACCAGTAAGTATTGGGAGGAAGAATATCACCTACAGCTGCAGAATAAACCGTATTACCACTTCCATCCTGAATGACCAGGTTCACGTTGCGGAGATCCTGCCAGCCAGAACCCGGATTGGCCAGTTCAATAAAGGCGGTTCCCTGACCATCAACATCCTGGTGGAATTGACTGATCAGAACACTTCCTTCGGAAAGTCCGCCTGCTGTAAAGACTCTGAAAGCATCAGAGGAAACAGATGGATATTCACCTGCATTGAAAGTCAGGCTGGTTTCCAGGTTTTCCTGAGTGAGAACCAGACCTGTGAAAGTGGCAATACCATCATTAAAAGTTACCGTCTGCTGACTTTCGGCATCCAATGTGTTGTTATTCACCGTTACTGATATTTCCAGATCGGCCACATCGATATCCAGAACACCATTGGCGTCCACCGTTCGGATTAAAAGATCAGCAAGGCTTTCGCCCACCGGAACATCATCTGGCTGGCTGACCAACTGAAGAGAGGTAGCCATAACCGATACAACGTTTGTGCCTGTGGCAGATCCAGCAGCAAATGTTGTAAACCGGCTGGTTGCACTACCCGGTTCATCCTGAGTCACACCAGTTTCATCAATGGCAAATGAGAATTGCTGTCCATCTGTGATACCGGCTGGATTCAGTGACAGGACCAGATTCAAGGTTATATGACCGCCATCGGGTGCCACAACCGGTGTACCAAATGTGAATGACATGGAAGATTCACCTACTATCGCGTCGGCGACCTTTTCGGTACCAGCGAACAATGCAGCGGCCTGAATGGCTGCACTCCAGTCGGGGACGGTGTTGACTTCACCCGCCACGATATCCAGCCCAAGCACTTCTGTATCATATGAATCAAACTCGAAGGATTCTTCCCCGCCATCGCGGATTCTGAAGGACCAGACTTCTACGCCATCCGATTTTGCGTTAATGGTTTCTGCGTTTTCTATGGAAGAAATCCCAATGGTTTCTGATTCTGCAACTGCAACCACATCGCTCAGGGATGCATATGCGGTTTCCACTGTAGCCTGAGAACCGGATGAAGCCGATTGCAGATAGTTAGCTGTCTCGCCATTGCCATTAAAGCGGTAAGCTCTGAAATGGTAAATCTCCCCTTCAGTCAGACCGGTCACGTTTACAGAGGTATCGGAACCCGAATAAACCACAAATTCTGAAGGAGATATTTCATCGCCTTCACCAAACACGGAATTGGCGTTGTAAGCCAGTCCGTCAACTGGTAATCCGTTCCCTCCTAAACCAGATCTCATGGTAACCAGCACGCTGCCGGTACCCGGGTTGTTCCATTGCAGTCGGAAAAAGGTGTTCCCGACCTGATTGGCAACCAGTCCTGTAACAGATGAAACGGGTTCAACAGCACGTATCACAAAGACGTTGGTGGTATCATTCTGCAATGATCCAGAACTGGCAACCAGACGAACTGATGCACCAGGATTTTGGGCAACCAAACCCGAAAATTCTGCAAAACCATCCGTTGCTGTTACTGTGGCAGTTGAACCGCTCGTCAGGTTATTATTCAAAGATGAAACAAGAATATCTGAGCTATAATCAGTATCCAGGTTCAGATTGGCGTCGGTGGCTTCTACCCACAGAAAAGGCTTTAAAGTGTCGCCCGAAACAGTCAGGTCCGGAGACTGGGTTATATTGAGCTGCGATGCAATAACGTTTATCCGGTTCATATTGCTGGCAGAGTTAACCGGACTGAATGAAGCAAACCGGCTGGTTGAACTGCCGGGAGCTGCCTGAACCACCGAACTATCGGTAACCGCAAATCCGAGTGTCTGATTATCGGTCAGACCAGAGGGTTTCAGCGAAATCCGCAGACTGAGGGTTTTGTTTTGTCCATCAGGAACCGATACAGCAGATCCAAAAGAAAAGATCAGTGAGGTATCACCGATGATTGCATCAGCCAGATGGGTGGTACCATCAAACAGAGAAGCCGCATTGAGGACCGTTGTCCATGACCCGGTAGAATCGGCCGGACCACGGAAGATCTTCAATCCAAGCAATTCAGTAGGGAGATTATCAAATTCGAAGACTCCCCCGCCATCCCGGACAGATACAGCCCAAACGGACGCACCGTTTGAGGCACTCAGAGGAGCCGGTTGATTGACCAGAGAGGAAACCGAAATGGCTTCGGATTCTTCAACTGCTACCACGTCACTCAGAGAAGCATAGGCTGTTTCAACCGTGGTTTGAGAACCCGATGAGGCAGTTCCCAGATAGTTAGTGGTTGCGCCATCTCCATTAAACCGATAGGCATAGTAATAATAAGTAACACCTCCGGTCAGACCGGTAATCGTAACTGATGTATCGGAACCTGAATAAACCACATATTCGGATGGAGACATTTCATCTCCTGCTCCAAACTCAGAATTGGCATCGTAAACCTGTCCGTCAACAGGAAATCCGGTTTCTCCTGAACCAGACCTCATGGTAACCAGCACACTGCCGGAACCAGGGTTGTTCCACTGGAGTTGGAAGGACGTGTTTCCAACCTGAGTGGCGACCAGACCGGTTACCGGTGAAACTGGCTGAACCGCTCTTATCACAAAGGTTTTTGTGGTATCATTCTGAAGTCCGGATGCAGAGACGAACAAACGAACAGACGGATCAGGTCCGGATGCAACCAGGTTATCAAAAACTGCCGAGCCGGCTGTTGCAGAAACTGTGGTTTCAGAACCGATGGCCAGGTTTTCGTTCAGGGAGGATACAGAAACTTCTGAGGTAAAATCAGAGTCAGCATTCTGGTTGGCATCCACTGCTGCAACAGAAAGTGACGGCTTAAGAGTATCACCGGAAACCGTGTTTACCGGTTCCTGAGTAATCATCAGGCGGGTTGCCGTAACTGCAATCCGATTCAGACCCACGCCGGATTGAATTTCTGCGAAAGCGGCAAAGCGGGAAGTCGCACTTCCGGGTTCATCCTGCTGAATCATGGAAGGATCCAACCTGAAACCAAGTGTCTGATTATCGGTGAGTCCTGTCTCGTTGAGGGAAACCCGAAGACTGTAGGAACGGCTGGCCCCATCCGGTACAGACAGTGGTGAACCAAAAGTAAAGGTCAGAGTTGAATCGCCGATAACGGCATCAGCCACATGGGCAGTGCCATCCAGTAAGGAGGCGCCTTTCAGAACCGAGGACCAAGGTCCGGTGGTATTCCCTGTTCCCTTTTTAATCACCAGTGATAAGATCTGGGTCGGGTAGGCATCAAATTCAAATCCGGTTCCTCCATCGCGGATGGTAAATCCCCAAACCGGTGCACCGGTTGTGGAAGAAAGCGGTGAGGCCTGGTTAACAAGCGAAGAGATACTGATTGATTCAGATTCGCCCACCACAATGATGTCGCTTAGTTCGGCATAGGCCTGGTTGATGGTTGTTTCAGATGCGGTCAGTCCCGATGCCATATAATTAGCAGTGGTTCCTGATCCGTTAAACTCGACCACCGAAAAATGATAAGTGGATCCCTGTGAAAGACCAGAAACGGAAACGGATGATCCGGTTCCCGAATACACCACAAAGTTTCCGGTTCCGATCTGATCACCTTGTCCAAAAGTCGTATTGGCTGAATAGCCGGTTCCATCAACAGGCAACGCATCGACTGCACTACCCTCTTTGGCCAGCACCATCCGGGCACCACCATTTCCATTGGTCCAGGAAAGGGTCAGGAAAGAATTCCCCACTGAACTGGTAGTTGCTGACGAGGCCAGTACGGATGGCTGGGAAGCAAGGACCAGGGATCCGGTTAATCTGACATCATCGATCCGCCAGGTCTCATTTGTGAGAGTATGCCGCCAGCGCAAACGGAGGTTGGCAGTAACAGCAGCCTGAGGAAGGGCAAGATTCGATATATAATACCAATCATTAGAGGTTGGCAATGTGAATAGCCCGGGCACATTAATGGCCGTCCATGTGGTACCGTTGGTGGAATATTCAAGGAAGGTGTTAGATGAATTGAAAACGGTATATGTGGAAAACCTGAAACCAAAAGACAAGCGCAAATTGCTGTAGGCTGTAGTATTAATTCCCCCAAGGCTTAACCCTTGGTTAGGGGCCAGATTGACATAATAAGACCCGGAGGCGCCTGAATAATTTGTGGAAACGGGTGCTGTGGTAGCCAAAGTACCAGGCGTCAGGGTGGGGGAACCAGTCCCGCTGCTAAACGTCAGCGTTCCTGAGTTGTCAAAATCAATCCAGGTATTTGTGTTATATGGAGAAGAAGGTGTATTAAGAGAACCATCATACATATCCTCTACAAACAATTGCGATTGAGGATTGATGATGGAAACGGAATTCAAGGCAATTGTGCCGATGCCGGGGGCGCTCAGAGAAAGCGTCAGTGCTTCCACCGTATTATGGCTGAGAGCGGAAAAGGTGGCTACACCAGAGACCGGAGTCACGGTTGAATTGGACAGCAGGCCGCTTCCATTCTCCACAACTGAAACGGAGGCTGAGTAGTCGGTATCCAGATTGTTATTACCATCCACGAAAGAAGCCACAATGGAGGGAACCCAGACAGCTCCGACTTCGAAAGCGGACCCGGCAGAGGGCTGACTGGTCACAGCAGCGATGGTAGCTGATACCTCTATCCGGTTCACATTTCCGGCCAAAGAGGAGGACGGTGCACCACCATCAGGAGTCGAAAAGACTGAAGAGGTTCCGCTGATGCCTGTACCGGTAACCGAAAATCCGATTTGCTGATTATCCGTTACGGCGGAACGGAAGGACGCACGAAGGGTCAGGTTTTTCCCGGTGTTATCATCCGCGGTGACCGTGAATCCGGTGAAACTGACCGTTGAACCGGTTACTTCAACCTCGGCAAGTTCTGTGTTTCCATCGTACAGTCCGAGACGATTCAGACTGGTATGGTTGGTAATGCTGAGATCCAGTTGAGACAGAGTGGTCGGATGAACATCACTGTCGGTTTCATCCGCTCCGCCATCGCGCACTCTGATTCCCCAGAGCGCCACAGAATTGGAAACATTCAGATCTGAGGAAGAGAAAGTGATATAGGGAATATCTGAGTTGTAAGAAAAGCCGGGTGTTTCCACGATATCAGATTCAGCATCAACGCCAGGAGGCAGCAGCAGTAAGTTCGTGGCCGAAATGGTTCCATCCGTCTTATAGTTGTAAGTCCCCGGATTGACTCCATCATAACCAAAAGGAATCACCTTGAAGTGGTAATTGACATTGGTAGAAAGACCCGTGACCACAGCAGAGGTATCGGAGGAAAAAGAACCGACGTATGCAACAGTACTGTTTCCGATCACCTGCCCAACCGTTACGGCTGCTCCATCAGTAGGAAGTCCGGTCGGAGCAGAACCTGCCCTTCTGAGTACCACATATCCCGCTGCACCCGACACAAAATCCCAGTCGAGCGCGATGCTGGTCGGGGAGTTATACGATGCAAAAAAGGTCGAAGAATGCGAAGAGGGTTCATCAGAAAAGGTGTAGAAGGTCAGTTGAGATCCATAGGCGGTACCCGTCGCATTCACCGCATAGGGTCTGGCATAGATCAATTGTCCAGCAGGAAGCCCCGTCAGATTAGCGGAAAAGGCATTGGTTGCATCTGCAGAAACGGCCGCATTGGTTTCACGGGCAGGGGCCGGATTCACATCCCAGGCTACTCCCCGTTCTGAAATGGTACCAGCTGCACCACCTGAGGTCCAACCAAGGGAGGTTAAGGTTCCTGTTACAGTGGCTGTGGATTGAGAGATTGAAGAAACCGACCCAGAGGTAACGGCGGCAACACGGTTTGCCAGAATCGAAACAGCTTCAGCCCATGTGCGGGTGATACGGAGACCATCAAAGGTGCCAGGGACTCCACCATGAAGCTGGACTCTGCCAATGTTTGCATCTGTCTGATTGTTATCGGATGGAGTAATGGTTGCAGAAGGCTCGATACTTGGGATTTGTGTATCAGAATCAAATACAATTAGTGAGTGAGTGTCATTGGACGAACCTGCGTTAATGACAGTCTTCAGAACCACCATATAGGTAGTTGAAAAGTTGTACAATTGGGTCGAATAAGTGACCGTACCCGTTGTATTCTTTCTTATTCCGAATTGAAACTGACTACCTGATTTCCTTGCATAAAGCTGTACACCACGGAGGCCATCACTATATGCCAGGATTTGTTGGTCAGTGGCCTGAAGCGCTGAGTTCACATTCATCAGGAAGGAACTGTAGACCGTTCCTGATGAAATGGTGGTCAGGTTAAATTTGATTTGGTTATTATTACTTGGCGAAACTGTACTGATGGTGACACCATTAGCAATTCCAGAGCCGCTATAATTTCCAAATGTCAAGCCACCGGATACAGTGAATTTTGTGGAATCACCAGCTTGTCTTTTCCAAATTGTATTCGCAGGATCATCAACAAGTACATTCGCACTGGTATAGTTAAAATTTTCAGTTAAAACAACCTGACCAAAAACAGAAGACAAACCGGTCGTTAACAGAATTCCCAATACGATAATCAGTTTTTTCATGAGTTAACCTTAAATGGAAAATGTGAAAGTGTAGTAGAGGAGAGAAAAAAATCGGGGACAGCCTGAAGAAGTTGATTGTTCAGACGATCGTATAAATGCCCGATGCCTCCTGACCAGAACGGACTGATAGAAAAATCGTTAGAAACCAACCAAACAATCGTTTTGCCGGTTTCACTTGAAAAGAAAGGTTGAGATGAATGATTTTTTAAAACTTTACGGTTGTCATCCGGCTTCACAAGTCCGGTTAGTTGATAAGGAACCACTCTTTTTTCAGACAGGTCCACGGGTGTTTCTGCCGGAGCGTTCATCCATGCTTCACAGATCTGATAAGAATCGGGAGTCTGGATGAGATGAATCACCCAACCCGATTTAAACTGAATGACTACCGATGTTTGCTGACGATCAACTGACAGCACTTCGGACAGATCAAAATGAAAGGAACCAACCTGATTTTCGGTCTGACTCGTTTCGGTTACAAGAGACGTCGCAGGAGTTGAAACCACCTTTGGTTCAGCACTTCCCGATTTCAGCCGTTTGGCCATGATTTCCTGGTGTGTCTGGAATCCAAGTAAACGTTCATCCTTATACCGGATTCTTCCCTGTTCGGTTACCACGACGAGGACGCCGCTTTCGGGATTGGTCTTAAGACGTACCGGCTTACCCCAGTCATCACGCAGGTTCACTACTTTCCAGGGTTCCGACAGACCAGACCGTTTATACAACTGGTTACCGGAGATTCCCCACCAGGTTGATCCCATTTTGCGGGCAGGAGCATCAAAGGAAGGCTGGAAAGGTGCTTCAATTGTAAAGGATTGAACCGGGGCTGATTGAATAGAAGCAACGATGGATTGTTCAGCAATTACCAGGGATGGGTGTGCAACCGGACGAATCTGTATGGCAGGCAGTGTCAGTTCTGTCTGAGCATAGCCAGAAGCAGACCACCACAGTCCGGTACAGAGAGACAGACTTAAGAATAAAAGGGGTTTCCGGTTCATGGCTGTATCATTTGCACAGTAAAGTTAGGGGAACCGATTCTCAGAATCAATCTTGCATTGTGAAGGGGGTCACAGTAATTTACCCTTTTATACTGGCCGTCACATGACCATTGCACATAACATATTCAGGATCTTTGATCCGGCCACCTACAGCAGCACCCCAATTAAATGATACAGGAGAAATCGTCATGATCAGCAGGAAGGAATATATTGATCAGTCAAAGCAAGGTTTTATCAGTCATCTGAAACGATTTGTGGAAATCCCTTCGGTTTCCATGCTTCCGGAACATAAAAAGGATATCCGGGCGGCGGCCGTCTTTGCCGCTGATCTTCTGACCAGTTTTGGACTGAAAGCCGACGTCACAGAAACCAGCGGAAATCCGGTTGTGACTGCATCGGGACCCTTTCACCCGGATTGGCCTACCATCACCATCTATAATCATATAGATGTACAACCAGGTAATGAACCTGAATGGAAAACCGATCCGTTTGTTCTTTCTGTGGATGGTGACACCTTTACAGGGCGCGGGTCCACAGATGACAAAGGCCCGGCTCTGACAGCACTTTATGCAGCCAGATACGCCATCGAAAGCCGGATTCCAGTCAATCTTAAGTTTATCTGGGAACTGGAAGAAGAGATCGGGTCACCCAGTTTCGAGGAATTTCTGCTGAAAAAGAAAAAGGACCTCGTCACCGATTCGGTCCTTGTTTCTGATACCATCTGGCTGAACCGTCAGAAGCCATCTGTTCCCTACGGTTTGCGCGGCCTGCAGACTTACCGGTTGATTCTCGAAACCGGGGAGAAAGATTGCCATTCCGGATTGTGCGGTGGCGCAGCCCGGAATCCGATTGCGGAGATGGCTTTGTTGCTGAGTCAGCTGCACGATGCCCATACCGGTGATGTGCACATACCCGGCTTTTATGACGATGTGAGAAAACCCAAAAAACGGGAAATTGTCAATTTCATTGAATCAGGATTCGATCCTGAAAAGTTTAAAAAAGCACATGGCCTCAAATCATTGAGATATCCGAATCCGGGCATGATCACCACCCGGATCTGGGCACTTCCCACTTTCGAAGTCCATGGGATTGTGGGCGGATATACCGGCCCGGGTGTAAAAACGGCGATTCCACCGCGGGTGGAAGCCAAGATTTCAACCCGGTTGGTTCCGGATCAGACCCCAGATAAAATTACCCGATTACTGAAAAAGGCCGTTAAGGAACTGAATGATGAAGTCAAGGTGATTCCGGAAGGCGGGCTTGTTCCATATCTGGGTGATTTTGAGGGATTCTATGCTGAAGCAGCCGTCAAAGCCATTGAACATGCCTTCGGTACCACCCCTGCATTTACACGGGAGGGTGGCTCGATCGGAGCGGTGGTTACCATGCAAAAGCATCTGAAAGTACCGATTAATTTCCTTGGACTGTCTCTGCCCGAACATGGCTATCACGCTCCGAATGAAAACTATGACTGGCAACAAGCCTCCGGCGGGATGTCCATGTTCCTGAAATATTTTGATATTCTCGGAGAAGCAGGTAAAAAGAAAAAGTAAAGTACCAGCATCCATGATTTCGTAATTGTCAGACGGAAAGTTATCCGACAAAAGCATCATGGTTCAACTATCATCAAAAGAAAAAGGCCACTCAGGGTGGCCTTTTTCTTTACTTCTTCGGATTCAGGATATGAACCGCTTCACCTTTGGCAGCCTTCCCGGCTTCCATCATGATTTCTCCCAGTGTGGGGTGCGGGTGAACGGTCAGGTGGATGTCGTCGAGAGTGGCGCCCATTTCGATGGCAAGCGCTGCCTCTGAGATCATGTCACTGGCATTGGTACCAACAATTTCGACACCTAGAATTCGCTCAGTTTTGGCATCAGCGACAATTTTTGCGAACCCTTCTATATCTCCCGTTGATTTCGCACGTCCGAGAGCGGCGTAGGGGAACTTTCCAACTTTCACTTCTCTTCCCTTTTTGGCTGCTTCATCTTCAGTCATTCCGGCCAGGCCGATTTCAGGGTCGGTGAAAATCACGCCCGGGATAACATGGGTATCTTCAGTAGAGAATTTGTGTCCGGCAATGTTTTCGGCTGCAATTTCACCTTCCTTAGAGGCTTTGTGGGCGAGCATCGGATTTCCAACGACATCGCCAATGGCGTAAATGGTTGGCACCGAGGTCTGCAGTTTGTCATTAACTTCTATGAAACCCCGGTCATTGGTTTTCACCCCGATGGTTTCGGCACCGAAGCCCTTTGAATTGGGACGGCGACCCACTGCAACCGCAATCATCTGTGCAGTAACGGTCTGATCTTTTCCACCCACTTCAAAAGTCAGTTCTGCTCCCTGCGATGTTTCCTTCCAGGATTTTGCTTTGGCTGATGTATAAATGTCGGCTTTGTTCCGCTTCAGTTTACGTTCAATCAGCTGAGCCACATCTTTTGACGTTCCAGGCAGCACCTGATCCATCATTTCAACGACCGTCAGTTTTGTGCCGAGTTTGGCATATACGGTTCCCAGTTCCAGACCAATCACCCCACCACCAATCAGAATCAGGGATTCCGGTATTTCCTTCAGTTCAAGCAGATCGGTTGAATCGACGATCCGTTTGTGATCGAAAGTAAATCCGGGAATCTGAATCGGGGAGGATCCGGTGGCAATGATACAATTTTTAAAACGGATGGTATGTTTCTCTCCGGATTTTTCAACCAGATCGGCCGTGGTGGCTGAGGTAAGAGTGGCTGTCCCAAACCGATGCTCCACACCATTCCCTTTCAGCAATCCGGCAATTCCGCTTGTGAGGGAATCAATGATTCCGTTTTTCCATTCCTGAGTTTTGCCCCAGTCGATGGAAACCCCAGACGCTTTAATTCCCATTTTTTCGTTTCCGGAAACGGTCTTTTCATAGGTCTTGGCCATCTGGATCAGTGATTTGGAGGGGATACATCCCCAATTCAGACAGACACCACCCAGGGCTTTGTCTTTTTCAACGACCAGCGTTTTCACACCAAGCTGGCCCAGGCGTATTCCGGCCACATAGCCACCGGGACCTGCACCAATAACCAGACAATCCACATTCAATTCAGCCATTTATATACTCCATGATTACCGGTTTTTCCGGTTTACGTTTATCGAAGATGAATCAGTAACAATTCTGGGCGCGATAAGATTTCAGCAAATGTATTGCCACAACGAACGGCATCGGCCCCATCCACAATCCGGTGGTCACAACTCCAGGAATGATACATCATCCAGCGGACCTTCAGTTCTCCATCAACCACAACGGGGCGCTGCTGGATTTTTCCGGGGGCCATAATGGCCACTTCGGGGAAATTAATCACCGGTGTTGCCATCAGACCGCCTATGGCACCCACATTTGAAATGGTAAATGAACCCTCCTTTAACTCATCCGGACGGACCTGACCTTTTTTCGTCCGGGCCGCCAGGTCCTGAAGGACCGATGCTATATTATATATAGAAAGGTTTTTAACATCCCGGATGACAGGAACTATCAATCCGGTTGGGGTATCCATGCCAATCCCGATGTTAATCGACTTTTTCAACCGGATCACATTCTTCGACGTATCCAAGGTAGAGTTAAGAATCGGGTGTTTGGCCAGTGCAAGGCCAAGCGCTTTCAGAATAAAAGCCATGTAGGTCAGCTTAATGCCTTCCTGTTCTGCCTCTGATTTAAGCCGGTTCCGGATGGCGACCAGATCGGTTACATCCACTTCGTCCATGTAGGTGAAATGAGGAGCTGTGAATTTGGACTGCACCATCCGGTCTGCAATTTTCCTGCGGATACCGGTAAACGGGATTTCTTCATCGGCAACCGGTTCAACAGTGGGTAAAGCGGGTTTAGCCGGTTTGGAGGCAACACCACCAGAGGCAGCCTTGACATCCTCATCGGTGATACGGCCATTCTTACCGGATCCAGACAGCAGGGACAGATTGACTCCCAAAGAACGGGCCAGTTTACGGGTACCCGGTGTGGCCAGTACATCTCCTGAACCGGAAGGCTGCACAGGTTTTTCGGGGATGACCGGGTCCGGTTCCGTTTTTGAACCTGATTCAATCGGAGTGGATGGGAACACCGTCTCACCATCCAGAGCGATATCGACCATAGGTTGATGAACCGGCATGACATCCCCCTCACGACCATACAATTTCAGTATTTTTCCCACTTTGGGTGATGAAATCAGCACGGTGGCTTTATCGGTCATGACTTCAACCATGGGTTGATCTTCAATGACGGAATCGCCCTCTTTCACATGCCATTTGACGATTTCTCCTTCAGCCGTGCCTTCACCAATATCGGGAAGCAGAAATTGAAAGACTGACATGGTGACTCCTTAAAATTCCAGGGTCTGACGGATGGCCCACAAGACCCGTTTGGGGTTAGGATAGTATTCGTAGTCGAAGGAAAAGGGATAGTGCGTATCCCACCCGGTTAACCGCTGAACCGGTGCCTGAAGCCGTGTCATATTCCGTTCGTGAATACTGGCAGACAATTCGGCCCCGAAACCGCTGGTTCTGGGAGCTTCATGAACAACAACACACCGGCCGGTTTTCTGAACGGAGGCATCGACCGTTGTGGCATCCCAGGGAAGAATGGTTCTGAGATCGATCACCTCAACCGAAATTCCTTCTTTCTCGGCCAGTTTTGCAGCTTCCATGTTAATATGGTGAATGGCACCCCAGCCGATCACCGTTACATCGGTACCTTCTCTGGCCACTCGGGCTTTCCCAAGGGGAATTTCATAATAGTCGGCTGGAACTTCCCCTTTTGCAGACCGGTAGATTTTTTTTGGTTCGAAGAAAATGACCGGATTCTGGTCCTGAATGGATGCCAGCAGCAACCCCTTTGCTTCGTAAGGATCGGAAGGAACCACGATTTTCAGGCCGGGGGCATGGGAATAGAATGCTTCCGGTGACTGGCTGTGATAATGACCCCCGTTGATCCCGCCTCCATATGGTGTGCGGATAACCAGCGGACATGGGTACATGCCACCGGACCGGTATCTGGATTTGGCGATTTCATTGACAATCTGATCGAAGGCCGGATACATGTAATCGGCAAACTGTATTTCAGCGACGGGTTTGATACCATAGATAGAAAGGCCGAGAGCAAAGCCAGCGATTCCCTGTTCACAGATGGGTGTATCGAAGCAACGGTCGGCACCGAATCGTTCCTGAAGACCTTTCGTGGCACGGAAAACACCGCCATAAGCACCGGCATCTTCACCGAAAGCCACCACATCAGAGTCCCGCTCAAAGGCCAGATGCAAAGCGTTATTGATCGCTTCTATAATATTCATTACCGGCATATCAGCGTTTTCCTTCCATTTTAAGGAAAGACTGCATCATTTCTTTCTGTTCCTGCAGATGCCAGGGGATTTCATCGTAGATGTCATCAAACATGATGTCGGCATCGGGTTTTCCAATGGATTCTGCCTGTTTGATACATTCAATCAGTTCTTTTTCGCATTCCTGTTCCCATGCTTTTTCCTCGTCGGAAGTCCACAGACCTGCTTTCATCATGTAGTGACGCAGGCGCACGAGGGGTTCCCGGTCTTTCCACGGCCCATCATCCCGGTCCTCACTGCGGTAAGCGGAGGGATCGTCGGAGGTGGAGTGCGAACTGAGGCGGTAAGTCAGGGCTTCAATCAGGGTGGCTCCGCCTCCCGAAACAGCCCGTTCACGAGCCTGACGGGTTACTTCAATCACGGCAAAAATATCATTGCCATCGACCCGCACCCCTTCAATTCCATAGGCGAAGGATTTAACTGCAATGGATTCAGCAGCGGTTTGGCGGTTAAAAGGCGTTGAAATGGCCCATCCGTTGTTTCTGCAGAATAATACGGATGGGGTTTTGTACACACCGGCGAAATTACAGGCGGCATGAAAATCACCCTCACTGGTGGTGCCTTCCCCAAAAAATGCCAGGGTAACGGCATCCTGTTTTTTCAGCTTCATGGCATAGGCCGTTCCGACACTTTGCGGAATCTGGGTTCCCAATGTGGAAGAAATGGTTACCAGATTATGATCGCGGCTTCCCCAGTGCATGGGCATCTGGCGGCCCTTCTGAATGTCACCGGCATTGCCGAAAATCTGATTAACGAACAACTGAAGCGGGAATCCGCGTAAGAAAGCCGCGCCCTGTTCACGGTATTGCGGAAAAATCCAGTCCTGCGGTTTCAAGGCATAGGTGGCCCCGATGTGGGTGGCCTCTTCGCCATAGGTGGACATGTAGAAGGCGATCCGGCCCTGACGTTGCATTTTAAACATGCGGGCATCGATCACTCTTACACGGATCATGGTTTTCAGCAACAGAATCAGATCCTGATCAGGAACAGTTGGCAAGGATTTGCCCTTGAGCGGAACTCCTTTCTCATCGAGAAACTGAACCACAGGAAGTAAGGGCGGTTGGGGCATGCTGAGAGTCTCCGATTGGTGTTAAACCAGCACCCGTGCAGATATTTGAACTGTCCGGGCTTAAAAATCTGTTTGTGAAATTAATCCGACCCGCGGCTTTTTCCAATTAGCGGTGGGATACGGACACATGGGTCTGCATCCGCCGATCCTGAATCATTCCTTTCATGAACAATTCTCCTGCCCGGTAAGAAGTTCGTACCAAAGGACCGCTGGCCACGTACAGAAAACCCAGTTCCTTTCCAATGGTTTCATAGTCCCGGAACTGGTCAGGATGGATGTATTCTTTCACCTCGAGGTGCCAGGTTGTCGGCCGTAAATATTGGCCAATGGTCAGAATATCCACCTGATGTTTGCGCAAATCCTTCATGGATTCAATCATTTCGTCGCGGGTTTCGCCCAGCCCAACCATCAGTGAGGATTTGGTGTACTGGTGGGGATAGTTGTTTTTAACCCATTGAAGAATACTGAGGGACTGATCATAATCGCAGCGGCCATCACGAACGGTGGGAGATAACCGACGAACGGTTTCAATGTTGTGAGCATATACGTCGGGATTAGAGTCTGCCACCACTTTCACCTGGTCCAGGTTTCCCATAAAGTCCCCCGCCAGCATTTCAATCAGGGTGTTGGGGTCTTTTTCCCTGATCGCGCGAATGGTCGCGGCCACCTGACCAGCACCACCATCCGGCAGATCATCCCGATCCACCATGGTCAGTACCACATAGTCCAGACCCATGATGTGAGCTGACTCAGCAATTTTTGCGGGTTCCTGCAAATCGACCGGCTCACCGTTCTTTGCCGTGTTTACATGGCAAAATCGGCAGCCCCGGGTACAGGTTTTACCCAGAATCATAAAGGTGGCCGTTCCGCCACCCCAGCATTCTGACATGTTGGGGCATCTGGCTTCCTGGCAAACCGTCGACAGGTTGTTGCCGGTAACCAGCCCCTTGATTAACTGATAGCGCTCACCACCCGGTGGTGTGATTTTCAACCACTCAGGTTTAACCGATTTGTGTTCCATGGTTTCCGGATGTTGTTTGGTTTAGCCAGAGAAAAAGTCCGTTCATTACCAGCGCATGGCTGAACTCACCTGCGAGCAATCGTTCCCTGATTTCATGTATGGGCATCAGAACGATTTCAATTTCCTCGGCCGGGTCTGGATTAACCTGACCAGAGGGTAAGCAATCTTCTGCAAGGAGGTAGTAGCAGGTATTGGATTGAATGGCCGGATTCGGAAAGGATTTTCCGAGAAGACGAGCTGAACCTGAGCGGTAGCCTGTTTCTTCTTCCAGTTCCCTGAGTCCGCCGGCAACCGGATCTTCACCAGGGTGAATGGCACCACCGGGAAGCTCCAGAGTGAACTCTCCGACTCCGTGCCGGAACTGACGGACGAGGACCAGATGACCATCACTGGTCACCGGGATCACATTTACCCAATCATAGCCTTCAATGGTATAGAAGTCATGTTCGATGCCGCTGAGGGTGCTTTTCCGTCTGGAGCGGTGAACCGTAAAAATGCGGCAATCGGCATGAACTGCCGACGAGAGTACTTTCCAGGAACCCGGCTTCACTCCAGACACCGTCCGGTTTTACATTGATCACTGCCCACCGACTGGCTCATCAGATCGCTTACTGCCAGAAACCACTCTCTGGTGGTTCTTGCAAATCCTGCATGCACCGGCTGTATGTCGATTGACATGAAGGATGCATCAGGCGAAAAGAGAATCCAGCCAATCACATTCCCATCCTGCAAAAGGGTCCATTCACCAGGCTGACGCTGGCAGGCCACCTCACTTTCGACCTCTTCGGATGCCTCAATAAGGGCATCCATCAGGTTGATAGGAATGTAAAATTGAATGGATTCTTTATTCATTGAAAAGAAAGTGCTTATTGGTGAGGTTCTTCGGTTGGTTCCTGAGAGACCGGTGGTGCTACCGGTTCACCGTGTGAATCCATACCTGCCATGGCCTCATCCTGACGCTTGGCAATATCGGCTTCGTCTTCTGCCATTCCTGCCTTCGGACCGAGCATTTCAATCAGATCGGCTTTATCCAGAATTTCTTTTTCAAGTAACTTAGAGGCCATGGCTTCCAGAAGGTCTCTTTTTTCGATCAGAAGATTTCTAACCCGGATATGACAATCATGAATGATTTTTCTGACTTCCATGTCAATTTCATGGGCCACCTGATCACCATATTTCCGTTCATAGCCAATACCGGCAATGAAGTTCTGGCTTTTTGAGTCAGCAAAGGACATGTATCCGATTTTCTCTGACATTCCATAAATGGTGACCATCGAATAGGCCATATCTGTTACCCGTTCCAGATCATTCTGAGCGCCGGTCGAAATTTCTGCGAAAGTGATTTCTTCGGCCACGCGTCCACCCAGTAAGGCACACATTCTTTCAATGATTTCTGAACGCGTCATCAGATAACGGTCCTCCAGAGGTGTCTGAAGTGTGTAGCCCAGTGCACCAAATCCACGCGGCACAATAGAAACTTTCTGGACCGGGTCGGTCGATTCGAGGAACCAGCCAATGATGGCATGACCCGATTCATGATAGGCAATGACCTTCTTCTCCTTCGGATTGATCAGTTTATTCTTCTTTTCCAGTCCGGCGATGGATCGTTCGATGGCCATGTGGAAATCGGTCATTTCAATGGTATCACGGCCATTTCTTGCTGCAAGAAGTGCTGCCTCGTTACAGATATTTGCGATATCGGCACCAGCGAATCCTGGCGTATTGGCAGCAAGGGACCTAAGATCAACGTTTTCACCTAACGTGAGGTTTTTGGTATGGACTCTGAATATGGCAATGCGACCAATCAGGTCGGGTTTATCAATCAACACCTGGCGGTCAAACCGGCCCGGACGAAGCAAAGCCGGATCGAGAACATCGGGACGGTTGGTGGCACCCACCATAATCACTCCCTTTTCAGTGGAGAAGCCATCCATTTCGACCAGCAGTTGATTGAGGGTGTTTTCACGTTCATCATTGGCACCCATCATGGCACCACGTCCACGTGAACGGCCAATGGCATCCAGTTCATCAATGAAAATGATACAAGGAGCTTTTTCTTTGGCCTGTTTAAACAGGTCACGCACACGCGCTGCACCCACACCGACGAACATTTCAACGAAATCGGAACCACTCAGAGAAAAAAACGGAACGCCCGCCTCACCCGCCATGGCTTTTGCGATAAGGGTTTTACCGGTGCCCGGAGGTCCGACCAGCAGAACGCCTTTTGGGAGCTTTCCGCCCAGACGGGTGAATTTGCCCGGATCTTTCAGAAACTCAACTATTTCGCGTACTTCTTCCTTGGCTTCATCGAGACCGGCCACATCCTTGAAAGTCAGTTTATGGTCATCTTCAGAATACATGACCGCCTTGTTTTTACCAATATTCAGAACCTGGCTGCCCGGAGAGATGCGACGGAACAGAAAGATCCAGATACCGACCAGGATGGCGAAAGGCAGCAACATACTCAGCAGATCGGTAAACCAGTTTGATTCAATGATTCCCCAATATTCAACATTATTCGCAATCAGAAAGGGGATCAATTCCTTGTCATCAATGGCCACAACCCTGAACCGGGATTTGTCATCTCCACCCTGAAAGAGACCGGGTGAAGAAGTCTGAGGTGGAACGGCTTCAGGACGATAGCTGACATCGAGGTAGGTCTGACCAATGGCGACGCTTTTAATCTTCCCGTCGGTGACCAATTGTCTGAAGACGTGGTAGGGTACTTCCTTACGTGCGCCGCCCACAAAAAGCGATTGAATGGTCAGGGCAACAACAAGGATGATCAGAAAACCCCAAAGTCCGAACTTGGGTTTATTCCCGTTCTGATCCGGATTCTGGTCACGACGGGGATCTGACGTGCCTTTGGGTTTTCCATCCGGTCCGTTTGCTTTGTTAAAAAAATCGAAGGCCATGTTTTATTTTTTTCTTTCTTTCCACAATTCCGATATCAATAATCCGATAACAATAACTATGCCACCAAAGATTCCGGCCAAACCGATGCGTTCATCCAGCACCATGAATGCCAGAATTGCCGAGAATACCGGTTCCATGGTAAAAATCACAGCCGCTTTGGCAGGAGTGGTATCCTTCTGGTAGCGGGTCTGAATGAAGGTTGTCACAATGGTCGCCAGAATGGCCAGATAAACCACCGACACAATCAGCTCCTGATTCATAACCACGGTCGGTGCTTCAAACATCGGTGCCAGAAGCAGGGATCCGGCTGCTGTCACTGCAAACTGCATAAAGGTCAGCTGCCAGATGTTATCCTTCCGGGTGGCAATGTCCAGATAGACAATGTAAAGGGCGAATGAAATGGCACAAATAAAGGTCAGTACATTCCCGAACATCCGGTCGCCATCGAGCAACCGATCGGGACTGATCATCAGATACAGACCGATTGTCACCAGAACCACGCCGGTCCAGACTCCCTTTCCCGGCGCCTTCTTTTCGATAAATACTTGAAAAAGCGGCGTCAGAATGACCAGCAAACCGGTAATAAATCCGCTGTGGCTGGCCGTAGTATACTTCAGACCGGTAGTCTGAAAGGCAAAACCGGCCAGCAAAGTCAGAATGACCACCCATGAGGAACCGGAGAGCCTGAACGGACTGCTGAAAATCTGCCGGTGAAAGATCAACCCGAAGACCAGTGCTGCCAGGGAAAACCGGATACCGAGAAAAACCAGCGGAGAGGCATGATCCAGGGAGGATTTGGTAATAACAAACGTGCTGCCCCAGATAATGGTGATAAGAAGCAGTAACAATTCGGCTTTTTTATCGCGGGAGATCATGGACCTAAGATCAGCACCATCGCACAGACATGCAAAAAAGTGATAATGAACATTTAACGACCCGCAGGTTTCCTGTTAAACCAGCCGGGACTATCTTTGCCCGTTAAAATAACCGGGAGATATATGCGATTCGTTCTTGTTCTCCTGTCTGCCCTGATTCCGGCAGCGGGAATGACCCAGACCATAAAAAAAGTCCAAAACAACACCTACCAGGCCCTTCCTTTCTCACAAAACTGGAGTAATACCTCCCTTTTGTCGGCTGCTGATGACTGGAGCGGCGTTCCGGGAATCATGGGTTACCGGGGTGATAACCTGACCAGTGCAACCGGTGTGGACCCGCAAACCATTCTGACGGCAGAAACAACCCCTGTGGTGGATGTGAATGTGGATCAGACCGATCCCAACACCTACACGACTGGCGGTGCAACGGAGTTTCAGATTACCAATCCCGTTGTGGGCCTGTCCGGATCGGGTACCGCCGATGCACCCTACCTGGTATTCTATCTCAATACGACCGGAAAGGAAAATATTCAGGTCTCTTATTTACTGAGAGACATAGATGCTTCTGCCGATAATGCGGACCAGAAGGTTGCCCTTCATTACCGGGTTGGCGGAACCGGAAATTTTGTCAATATCGCTGCAGCTTATGTTGCAGATGCCTCCTCAGGACCCAGCCTGACCAAAGAAACCCCGGTTTCCGTCACTCTGCCAGAAGCCTGTAACGACCAATCTATGGTTGAATTGCGGATTATGACCACCAATGCAGCAGGTAATGATGAGTGGATTGGAGTGGATGATATTCTGATTGATGGCGATGACATCGGCGGAGCAAAACCTGTCATTACTCTTGCCGCCAATCAGACTTCCCTGTTGGAAGATGGATCTGATTCCATTGTGGTCACCATTACCACCAGTTTCCCGGTGGCTGATACTCAAACAGCTACCCTGAGTCTGACTGGTACAGCTTCCACCAGTGACCTGTCCCTTTCCGCCACCGACCTGACGTTTGAAGCAGGTGATGATGTAAAAACGGTCGTGATCAAAGGACTTGAAGACAGCGAGATTGAAGGAGATGAGACCTTTACCCTCACCCTGACCTCGATTTCCGAGGGACTTAAGGCCGGCAACCCCATCTCACTGAACCTGAAGGTCACCGATAACGATGCCATCACCATTGAACTGATGACACGGCTGAGCCAGTTGCAGGAAAATGCGGGGGGGTTCTATCTTATTGCCAAGGCCTCTCAGGCTGTTGATACCGACCAGACCATCAACCTGAGTTTCAGTGGTACTGCCACAGAAAACACCGATTATACCTCCGTTTCCGGCATTACGCTGACCACAGGCAAGACCACCGACTCTGTTCTCATTGCCATCCTGGATGAAACAGACTTCGAAACAAGTGAAACCGTTATCATCGGCATTGAAAGTATCACGGGCGGTGCCCTTAAAGGTACGATTTCATCGGTAACCGTAACCATTCTGAACGATGACGCACAACAGGTTGAAAGCATTGCCTCGGCACGAAGCAAAACACTTGGAACCAAGGTATTGGTTAAAGGAACCGTTACCGGTGCCTACAAAGGAAATGTTGGTACCACCATTTATTTTCAGGATGAAACCGGTGGAATCGGATTATACGACCGGAAAACCGATAATTATGCCCCCGGAGATTCCATCTACATCAGCGGCGTGACCTCTGACCGTTTTGGTGTGATCCAGATAATTAATGTGGACAGTGCGTACAAATTCCCTGTCAAAGGCACCTATTCACCCAAGGTGGTCACATCGGCAACTGCCAAGGAAGGATTTGAAAGTCAGTTTGTACTGATGAAAAACCTCAAATTCACCACCTCCGGTACGTTTGCCGGCGAAACGAACTATAAAGCCAATGACCGGGCTGGTGAAATGGAAATCAGAATCACTGGTCTGCTGAACACCCTGATTGACACAGCTATTCCCACCGACTCGGTCGACATGGTAGGTGTGCTCGGACAGTTTAATTCTTTCTATCAACTGATGCCCCGGAATCTGAATGATGTGGTTGCTTCCGGCGGAATCTATGATGTATCTCTGGTCCTCTCGTCTTCCTCTGCTGCAGAGGCCGATCTCACGCAGATAACGGTTAAAGCCAAAACACTCAGTCCGGTTAATACCGAGGCCACTGTGGACGTGGCTGTTTCCGGTACCGGAATCACCACCGATGATTATTCCCTTTCAGGAACCACCATCACCATTCCTGCCGGACAGACCGAAGGGTCGGTAACCTTATCCATCCTGAATGATCAGGTAAATGAAGGTACCGAGGTGCTGAACATTAACCTTACCAACCCTTCCTCCAATCTGGTGATTACATCGGGCAGCGGATCGGTTGTGATCACTGATAATGATGGAGATGTTAAAGACTACATTTCCATCGCGGAAGCACGGGTTCTGCCATTGGGTACCACCGTGACCGTGACCGGCCGGATCACCGTAGCCAACCAGTTTGGCGGTCCTGCGTATTTTCAGGATCAGACCGGAGGTATGGGAGTATTCGAAACCACTCTGCATTCAGCCGTTGCCATTGGCGATTCGGTAAAAATCACCGGACCGACCACCGAGTTTGCACAGAAAGGTGCTTCTTCCACGACATCCACTGATGGTGAGCTTGGAACCGGTTTATTCCAGATCAGCGGAACCGGCACGACCTATGAAGTATTCAAGGACAACCCTGCAATTCCTGAACCTTTCATCATCACACTGGCCGATGTTGGCGAAGTTCATGAAGGTAAACTGGTAAAAATCCTGAATGTGACCATCAGTCATACCGGAAATTTCCAGGCCAATACGAACTATACCATTTCTGATCCCTCTATGAGCCTGAATCTTGGAATGAGGATTGACAACAACACCAACCTGGTGGGTGCTGCTGCCCCATCCGGTGCAATCAACATGATCGGGGTGGTTTCCCAGGCTTTCGGAAACTATCAGATTCTGCCGAGAACCGTTGAAGACATTGGTGCAAAGGCACTGGTTATTCCCGGAGAATCGGTTTCGCGTGATCTTACTTTCGAAGCAGTAACCTGGAACATGAAATGGTTTGGGGAACCCGCCATGTCGGGTTTTGTTGATTCAACGCAGATTAAAAATGCTGCCCGTCTGATCAGAACCATGAATGCCGACCTGTACGCTTTGCAGGAAATCTCGAATACCACCGCCTGGAATACCCTGATGGATTCACTCCGCGTTGTCGGTTACCGTGGATTTGTGGCTCCCATTTCTCAACAGCAAAAAACGGCTTACATCTACAAGGATGCGACCATTGATTCGGTTCAGACTAAGTTTTCCTTCAACACCGGAGATTGGGCCAATGGCCGGTTCCCTTATGAGTTCACCTTCGATGCAACGGTAAATGGCAGGACCAAACGGATTACTGCCATCAACATTCATGCGAAAGCAACCACTTCCACTCCGCCCGAAGATGATGTAAACCGCCGGGAGATGGATGCTATTCAGTTAAAGAACTACATCGATTCAAGCCGTCCGTTCGATGCAGTCATGATTCTTGGTGATTACAACGATGATGTGACCAAATCAACAGTTGGTACCATGAACTCACCATACAACAACTTTGTAAGTGATCCGACCGGCTATCTGGTGGTTACCAAATGGTTGAGTGAACGGAAGCAAACCTCGTACAAATCGTTGAACATGCTCGATCATATCACCATTACCAATGAGCTGTTTACCTCACATTGGGACAGCACTCAGCGGGTAGAAAATCCGTTTTACATCGGAAGTTATCTTTCAACAACCAGTGATCACTTCCCTGTCTGGACCCGGTTTGATTTTGCCCGTGAAGTTGGGGTAGCTGATAACCAGACAGAGGTTCCGGCCGGACTTTCACTCGCAGGTAACTATCCGAATCCGTTCAATCCTTCTACCGCCATCCGGTATTATCTGCCGGCTGCAGGTAAAGTTAAACTGGAAGTGTATAACCTTCTGGGGAAACGACTTGATGTGGTGGAAGTCGTTTCTGGCTCGGGATGGCAGACTCTGTCCTGGTCTGCAGGTCAATGGCCAACAGGCACGTACTTCTACCGCCTGTCTGCCGGCAGCCAGTCTGTAACCGGAAAAATGATGCTGCTTAAATAAGCTTCCCGCTACGATTTTCTGATCCCCGGTTGTCTCAGGCAGCCGGGGATTTTTTTTATCTGATCAGTACCACGCGTTCAGTCTGCCGAATTCCCTTTCCTTCCAGTCTGGCCAGATAAACCCCGCTTGAAACCGGCATTCCATTCTGATTGGTTCCATTCCATCTGGCTATCAGCCCCTGTTCTCCTGGCTGAACCATCAGGATTTTAATCAACCGTCCCACCTGATCAAATACGGAAATCCGGCAAGACGGTTCAAAATCGGATGGAAGGAAAAAAACCGTTTCACTGTTGAACGGATTGGGGTATGCACCCATATTTCTACCGATTACAGCCATTTTTTCAAGAACAGGAACTTGTTTTTTCCTGATAACTTTAAATGAAACGGGAATCATCACTTGCGGACGAACCGGGTCATTGGACCGGATCCATACTTCCTCATCATAATCGCCCGGCTTTCCGCTCCCCGGCTTTAACTGGAGAGTCAGGTTGGTACTTTGTCCTGGAAGAACGTGACCGCTTTCCTGGTCCCAGGCCGCCAATGCAGGCAAATCATTGGCCACCCACCTGATCATTCTGGAAGCCAACCCTGTATTGCAATAAGCCGTTTGTTCGGGTATGTGAACGGAGAGAACCGCCACTCTTCCCCCATTTACCGAACTGATGGCCCCCAGACTGCGGCCATCCCTTGCTGAAATCAATGGTCTGGCAGAATTCAGACAGTCCAGGTATGTCAGAACATTGGTCACGGAAAAATCTTCAAGTTCGGCCGTGATCTGATTCCGCCGGATCGCTTTTACCTGGCCGGAATACACAACCGGATAAGGCCGGGCGATAATACCTGCAGGTTCCGTGAGCAGATTGATCCAACCTGGATAGCGGTCGGTCAGAATGACCATCGACAGAGTCCCGGCCTGTACCAGACCGATCAGATGGTTGATCACAACCGGATTGAGATCCCTGATACTTTCATCAATCAGCAGGACACCCGTTGAATCAAGATCGGCTGTGCTGACCTGGCCGGGAGTTTTCTGATTCGTAACCCACCAACAAGGCAATTGGAATACCTGAACGGTCCTTCCCGGCTGCAAAACAGCCAGCAGACTTCGGGGGTCGGTACCCGGAGTGTTTTGTAATACCGGATCGGACACCCATTCAAGCACACCCGTTCCGCTGTTGGTTAAGGTAACAGGCAGAACCCGCGTTTCTTCCTGGAACAGAGTGACCGTTGGAACCGGTTGCGGAATCGTCAGGGCTGACCAGTCGGTAAGATCGGCAAAAATTACCGGGGGAAGCTGCAACGGCCCCGTGGGTGTTTTCAACCACCTGCATGGGTCAACTTTTTTCTGAACCCAATCGGATTCCCAGCCATCAAACCGGAGGGGCCTGTTTTCTTCGCGGAAAACATAGAATTCATAGAAGAGGGTATCGAATTGGGATGGATATACTTCAATAACGGTTTGATAAACCTGAGTTTCCATCTTCCGGGTCAGTGGATGAGTCAGCTGAAAGTTATTAAAATTGCCCCTGATAAAAATCAGATCACCTTCTTCGGGTCTGAACAAGTACAATTGCCGGTAAACCGACAGATCGACCTGAATGGAGAGGCTGACAGACGGTTGACTCGTTGCAGCATTGGGCAGATATAAAACGGCTGACAGGAATAATGCAAATAACCGGTGGTTCCACCGGCAAGCAGAGGGCTGTTTCATGGGATTTGGTTACCTTATTTTCTCGGGATTTAAAAAGAGATAACAGTCCGAATATATGGAACCGATTTTACCAGATCAAGAAATTTTAACCTCTGAGTAAAAGATTAGATCCAAGTAGTTACATACAGGTCAAAAATGAAAGGGAGAGCTGCACACAATTTTTTGAATTTTATTGTACTTTTGCACCCTACTTTTTTTTCTGAGGAAAGACATGTCGGCGGTAACTGAAAGCTGGTCAGTGGAGAGTGCCCGTAAGCTGTACAATATAGATGGCTGGGGAATCGGGTATTTTCGTGTGGATGAGGAAGGTTATCTGGTTGCCTGTCCATCACAGGATCCTGCACAGACCATCCGTATCACCGACGTGATTGCGGCTGCAAAAGAAGAAGGTCTTTCCTTCCCCCTCCAGATCCGTTTTCAGGATTTGCTGCGACACCGGGTGGAATCGTTGAACGAAGCATTCACCACAGCGATCCGTGATCAGGGTTACAAAGGAAAGTACACCGGCGTATTCCCGATCAAAGTCAACCAGATGCGCGAAGTGGTCGAGGAAATACTGGATGCCGGAAAGCCCTACAACTACGGCGTCGAGGCAGGAAGCAAACCCGAACTCATTGCTGCCCTGTCGATGCATAAAAATTACGACAGTCTGATTGTCTGTAATGGTTACAAGGATACCCAATTTATCCGTTTTGCCCTGAACGGCAACCGGATTGGCAAAAAAGTCATCATGGTGGCCGAAAAACTGGAAGAAGTCAGGACCATCATTCAGGTTGCCCGGGAAATGAAAGTAAAACCCATGATCGGGGTCCGGGTTAAACTGGCGGCAAAAAGTACCGGAAAATGGGCCACGTCGAGCGGAGACAATGCCAAGTTCGGCCTGTCAACCGCCGATATTCTCGATGCAGTTGAGATGCTGAGGGAAGTCCAGATGGAAGATGCCCTCAAACTCATTCACTTTCACATCGGCAGTCAGATTCCGGATATACAGGTCATCACACGTGCGGTGCGTGAAGGCGCCCGTTTTTTTGCCAAACTGATCAAACATGGCTGTCAGTCCCTCGAATACATCGATGTGGGCGGTGGTCTCGGGGTGGATTATGATGGATCAAAGAGCGTTTTCTCCTCTTCCATCAACTATTCCATGCAGGAATATGCCAATGACATCGTATACGCCATACAGGATGTCTGCGATGAGGAAAAAGTCAGTCATCCGAATATCGTCAGTGAAAGTGGTCGTGCCATTGTTGCTCATCACTCCATGATTGTGGTGGAAGTGTTCGGAAAAATCGAGAAGCTCCGTCATTACTACGCGAGGAACGGAGAAGGTCGTCCGGTCCATAAACTGATTGATGCGTTGGTGGAAACCCGTGACCGGCTGACCAAAAACAATGTGATGGAATGCTACCACGACCTTTTGTACTATAAGGAACAATCCCAGTCCCTTTTTGATCTTGGCTATCTTGAATTGGATGACAAGGCCTCGATTGACACACTTTATTGGGAGATTGCAGCACGGATTGTTTTCATGTATGCCGATCAGGAATATATACCCGAAGAAATTCAGGAATTGAAAACCTCCCTGAGTGATCAGTATTTGTGTAATTTTTCGGTATTTCAATCGTTACCCGATTACTGGGCGCTGGGACAGTTGTTCCCCATTGTTCCCATTCACCGGCTTCAGGAACAGCCGGACCGGGTGACCACTCTGGCCGATATCACCTGTGACTCGGATGGCAAAGTCAACAAGTTCATTGACCTGCATGACGTGAAGGATACACTTCAGCTGCATGCCATCAACGGTGAGCCCTATTACCTTGGACTCTTTATGACCGGTGCCTATCAGGATGTGATGGGAGATCTTCATAACCTGTTCGGAAGGGTCAACGAGGTTCACCTGTTCCTCGATCCAGATGAAGATCTGGGTTGGTACATTGAGGAAACCATCGAAGGAAGCACCATCGGTGAGGTTTTGAGCATGAACCAGTATGTACCGAGTGACCTGGTCCGAAGCATGAAGAAACAGGTGGATCAGGCCATTAAACAGGATATTGTTAAGCCGAGCGAGGGAATCAAACTTTTACAGGAATATGAAAAGGCCCTTCTGGAATATACATATCTGAAGTCACTTCACTGATTTTCCTTCATCTTACAGGCCCATTTGCCGGGAATCTGACAGATAACTGGTAACTGGGCCGTTTTTCTTTCTCTCTTTTTGTTTTACCACAAGATTAAATTATCGGATTCTCACCTTTTCGGGTGATTTGCGTGGTAAAAATTGACCAACCGTTTGTAATTTTGCCTCGGATCACAAAATCGGATCCCCGGGTTCACCGGAATTCGTTATAACCAGCTCAAGAGGAAGTTATGAAAGTTGCCAACGCATCGAGTTCTTTTCTCCGGCGTCTGTCACTGACCCTGATGGTGGTGCTGTTTACTGCAGCCAACCTTTCAGCACAGGGACTGACCACTGCAGCGATGAATGGAATGGTTTCGTCCAACACAGGTGAAATCCTGATAGGTGCCACCGTTGTTGCCCGTCACCTCCCAACCAACACCATCTATGGAACCACCACCCGTGATGACGGACGGTTTAATCTGAATAATATGAAACCCGGCGGACCTTATTCCATTAAGGTCAGTTACGTCGGTTATCGTGCAGAGGAACTGCCTGACATTTTTATCGAACTCTCACAAAACCTCCGGATCGACTTTCAGTTGGTCAGCGAGGATCTGAGCACCGAAGAAATTGTGGTTACCGCAGAGCGGAATCCGCTCATTTCTGCTGCAAGGACCGGTGCTTCAACAACTGTTTCGGCCGAACAACTCTCTGCATTGCCAACCATTTCGCGTTCATTGCAGGATTTCACCCGTCTGACTCCTCAGGTAAGCGGGAACAGCATCGGCGGTAAAAACAACCGCTATAACAACATTCAGGTTGATGGTGCCGTTCTGAATGACGTATTCGGACTCTCCACAACCGGGACCCCCGGAGGACAAGCCGGAACACAACCGATTGCCATAGATGCCATTCAGGAAATCAAAGTCAATGTGGCTCCCTATGATGTACGTCAGGGTGGATTTACCGGTGGTCTGGTCAACGCCATCACCAAATCGGGAAGCAACAAATACTCGGGATCTGCCTATTATTTTTTCAGAAATCAGGATTGGGTCGCAGAAGGCCCATTGAAAACCGATTTTCCGGAATTCAATGAAAAAGTATATGGATTCAGCGTCGGTGGTCCGGTTGTTAAAGACCAACTTTTCTTTTTCGTCAATGGTGAACTGAGCCGGAAGGAAACACCTTCAACGATTCAACCTTCAACCACCCCTGGTGCCACCAGTTTTGGTATGGATCCTTCCACCATCAAAGCTTTCTCGGACACTTTGCGCAACCGTTACGGCTATGACCCGGGCAGCTACTCACTGTTTACCCGCAAAACCAACAGTGACAAAATTTTTATGCGCCTCGATTACAACCTGTTAGAGGATCATACCCTTACTCTGCGCTTCAACTATGTTGATGGATTTGACGATAACCTGACCCGGACTGGTACCGATTTTTCGCTCTCAAACCGGAACTACCTGTTTGCCAGCACTCAATATGCACCAGTCTTCCAGGTGAATTCCCGTCTTTCTAATAGTCTGACCAACGAATTCCGCGTTTCTTACACCGCCATCCGCGATGGACGGGATCCTGAGGGTAACCCATTTCCTTCCATCCGGATTAAACAGGGATCTCTGAACCTGTATGCCGGCCAGGAAAACTTCTCTGTTGCCAATACACTCGATCAGGACCTGATTGAAGTTACCAACAACCTGACCTGGTTTGCCGGTGATTTTTTTGGCGATCATATCCTGACCTTTGGAACCAACAACGAGTTTTTCAAATTCGACAACCTGTTTATAAGAAACCTGTATGGTCTCTATGAATTTGAAAATTTTGCCGATTTCTATGCAGGAAAGGCTTCCCGGTATGAGTATAGCTATTCAAATACAGGTAAACGCAAACCTGCTGCCCAGTTTGGAGCGGCCCGGTATGGCGTCTATATCCAGGATGAATACTCCCCGATGCCCAACCTTAAACTGACTGCAGGTGTCCGTCTTGATGTGCCGGTTTTACCCGATACACCTGCAAAGAATGATTCAGTTTCAAAATATTTTCCCGGATACCGCACCGATGAAATGCCTTCAGGCAACCTCCAGTGGTCACCCCGTCTGGGCGTGAACTGGGACGTGATGGATAATAAACTGGTACAGCTTCGCGGTGGAATCGGGATTTTCTCTGGCCGGACCCCGTTCGTCTGGATTTCCAACAATTATTCAAACACCGGGATCGAAATCAGCCGGATTCAATACTCCAGCACTTCTGCAAAAATTAACTTTATTGCAGACCCTGACAACCAGATGTTACCGGGTGACACCCGTGCCGGGGTAACCTTGTCACCGGTGGCTTCATCGGAAATCAACATTGTCGATCCGGATTATGTATTCCCGCAAGTGATGCGGTTAAATGCAGCAACCGATGTTCAGCTTCCGATGGGCTTTGTCGGATCCCTTGAGTTCATTTATTCAAAAAACCTGAATGATGCCAACTATTATGATCTGAACATTGGTGCCGTTCAAGGCAAACTGGCAGATGGACGCCCCCACTTCTGGACCAACTCAGGATTCACAAACAGAGCACGTGTCAATTCGAACAACTTCACCAACGTAATGTTGCTGAAAAACAGCAAGGAAGGTTACCAATGGAGTGTAACCCCTCAAATTCAGAAACCGATGTATGCAGGCGAAGGCATTCTTCAAAACTTTAGTTTTTCGGGTGCCTACACCTATTCCCGCTCCACCGATCTGAACAGTGTGCTTTCAAGTCAGGCCGTTTCCCAAGCCCGTTTTAACGGCGTTGTGGATCCGAATAACATCGATCTTGCAACTTCTGACTTCGAGCTCCGCCATCGCGTGATTGGTGCCATATCCTATGAATTCAAATGGGAAGACGTCAGTCCGATGTTCCCTGGCTTTGCCACCACCATTTCACTTTTCGGTGAAAACCGGTCAGGCGTGCCGTATACCTACACCTACAATGGGGACATTAACGGCGACAACTTCAATGAAAATGACCTGATGTATATTCCGAAAGACCGTAATGACATCTTTTTAGTGAAGTTGGATGGAAGTGGCAATCCTGTAAAATCAGGATCAAACTTTGTTGAAGCCGATGCCTCCACCTATGATGCCTTTTTCGGTTTTATTGATGCTGATCCGCTCGTGAAAGAGCAAAAAGGAAAAATCATGAAGCGGAATTCGGGTCGCCTTCCCTGGGTAACCATGCTCGATATGCGGATTGCCCAGGAAATTCCGATTCCAACCTTCCCCGGAATGGAAAACCACAAATTCGAAATCACGCTCGACATCCTGAATGTCCTGGATCTTCTTGGTGATGATTTCGGCGTGGTTAAACGGCTGGCCTATGAAACAGGTAATCCAAACTCCGGTCGTCCGCTCCGGTACCGCGGATTGCAACCCAATACCTCATCCATCAAACCAGGCATGCAGGTATTCAGTTTCGACCCGGTTGGCGGAAAAACGGTTTCCTATCCGTTTGTGGAAAGTGACAATGCCTCCCGTGCTTATTTTATGCTGGGAATCCGCTACACGTTCTGATCTGATAAAGCTGTGAATATCTGACCCCGTTCGGAACTCCGGACGGGGTTTTTTATTTTATATTAAAAAACGGAGAAACCATGAAACCTGCCATCTATGCCGACCAGCATTTTGACTCTTTTCTGAATGACCTTAAAACCCTTGCCCGTATTCCCTCCTGTTCCTGGGCCGGATTCGATCCGGTTCATTTGGAAACGTCAGCCAATGAAGTTGCTTCCCAAATGGGAAAGGCTGGACTGGAACACATTGAAATTTTACGGTTGCCTGGGGTCCATCCCTACATTTATGGCGACTGGCTTCATGCAGGAAGTGACAAACCGACCATTTTGCTGTATGCACACCACGACGTTCAGCCGCCCATGCGTGAAGAGCTTTGGAAAACACCGGTATATGAACCAACAGTGATTGGGGACCGGATCTATGCCCGTGGCATTGCCGATGACAAGGCCGGTGTCGTCCTTCATCTGGCCAGCATTGCTTCATGGCTGAGAACAACCGGATCACTCCCGGTTAATGTGAAAGTCATTATTGAAGGGGAGGAGGAAATCGGATCGGCTCATTTGCAGGACTTTCTGAAAGCATACCGGGACCGGTTGGCGGCCGATGTCATGGTTCTGGCCGATGTTGGAAATTATGACACCGGCATTCCATCCATGACTGTCAGCCTGCGAGGTCTGGTCACCCTGCAGGTTGAAGTCTCTTCACTCGACCATCCCCTGCATTCCGGTATTTACGGTGGGCCGGTTCCCGACCCGGTTATTGCCCTTTCTAAAATCATTGCAGGTCTGGTGAGTGAAGATGGCACTCTGGCCATCCCTGAACTGATCAGCAAAGTCAGACCCCTCAGTCAGACCGAACGTGACATGATCGGCAGCCTGAAGATGACACCCGACCTGTTCAGAGAACATGCACAGGTGCTGGAAGGAGTGGATGTGTTCGGAGGCGGTGATGAGATTCTTGAAAAACTCTGGCGGCAACCCTCACTTGTGGTTAACTCAATGGTAGCGGGCAGCCGGACTTCCGCCGGAAATGTGGTTCTCGAGAAAGCCTGGGCCAAACTGGGATTGCGGACCGTTCCGGATATCAGCCGGGAATTTGCTCTTGAAGCATTGAAAAAACGGATCACTGAACTGGCCCCATGGAATGTGAAGATCAGTTTCATTGAAGAAAAACGCGGAAATCACTGGAGCACCGACATTGCTCATCCCTATTTCGATGCCGCCAGAAGAGCTCTGAAATCCGGGTATGGCCGTGAGGCAGTTTATATCGGCTCGGGTGGAAGTATTCCCTTTGCAGGTCCGTTTTCAGAGGCCCTGGGTAACATTCCTGCTTTATTGACTGGAATTGAAGATCCTTACACCAATGCCCATTCAGAAAATGAGTCGCTTCATCTCGGCGATTTCCGAAAAGCCATCATCAGCCAGGTGCACCTGTTTGATGAAATCAGCCGGCTGGGCCGGGTCTGATACTTCCCTTCTGTGAACCTGATTTCTGAATGAAATCAGGTTCGCTTTTTCTCCTCTCTTTGCCCGCCTGTTTGGGAACCTACCCTTAATTAATTAACTTTAAACAAAATATACTTAAGAAATTACTCAGGATGACACACACCCAGTCCACTGTTTCCCAACCTACCGATCAGGGTCTCCGGCAGGATATTCAATTTTTAGGTTCTTTGCTTGGCGAGGTCATCAGGGAACAATGTGGAGAGGCCTTTTTCAATCTGGAAGAAGAGGTCAGGCTTAAATCGATTGAAGCTAACGAAAGCGGTGATCTTGGGACAGTCAAAGATATCAACCGACTGCTGGACCGGTGCAATCTTGAGCAATTATCACTGCTTACCCGGGCGTTCACCACGTATTTTCATCTGGTAAATCTGGCTGAGCATGTTCACCGGGCCAGACGTTCCCGTGCCTATGAAATGGATCCGGTAACGAATAAAAGCCGCGGTACCCTGCCCGATATCAAATCTGAACTGAACCTGAAACCACAGGCAGTAAATTCATTCATCGGATTCATCCAGAATGTGGAAATCGTGCCGACCTTTACCGCTCACCCCACCGAAGCCAAGCGGAAAACGATGCTTGAAAAATACCAGCGGTTGTATCAATTAATGACTGAAAAGGATCATCATCCGCTGACTCCTTCAGAAACACTTCAGACCCGACAGCAGATCAAATCGGAAATTATCAGCATCTGGCTGACTGATGAAGTCAGAACCCACCAGGTTGAAGTCATCGACGAAGTCAAGACCGGTTTGTTTTATCTCAATGAGGTACTGTACCCGGCCATTGGTGATTTATACGAAAAGTTCAGGTACACATTTAATGACTGGTTAGGTGAAAATACACCGGTTCCCCCGGTGGTTAAACCAGGTTCTTGGATCGGCGGCGATCGCGACGGCCATCCCTTTGTCACTGCTGCGGTGACCAGAGAAACTCTGGTCCTGCAACGTAAGGCCATTTTGGAACATTATGTCTCTGAATTGACCGATCTGATTTCGAAATTTTCGATCAGCCACCTCAGGAAACCCTACGAATCGGCCTATTGCGACCGCGTTGCCAGGGAAATACAGACTTACAGTCAGGATTTTCCTGGTGTCATTGCAGGCCAGGTCCGCAGTCCCCACGAATGGTTCCGAACCCATCTTGTGCTGATCAGAGAACGGATTATCCTTACCCGAGATCAATCAGGACAGGATACGCCTTTGCGACATTCCTATCAGACAGCCACTGCTTTGATTGACGATCTGACCATTATCCGGAATGAACTGATTCAGCAGAATGTCAGGCACCTGGTCACCGATGCCATCGACCCGTTTATTTATAAAATCAAGGTTTTCGGATTTCATTTTTCTTCCCTCGACATCCGGCAGAATTCTGAGGTGATCAGAAAAGGCGTTTCTGAACTGCTCCGGCAGAGCGGAGCCGAACCAACCTGGTCTTCACTTACCCTTGGTGAGCGTGTGGCTGTGCTGGAACGGGAAATCGGATCACCCAGACCGCTATTCTCACCTGAATTCAAGTTTTCAGATACGACTTCTGAGCTCATTTCCACTGTCAGAACCATTCGTTGGGCCAAAGCGGTTATTTCACCCGATTGTGTCGAGAATTTTATCATCTCGATGTGTGAAGATGAATCGGATGTATTGGCCCTTTTGCTGTTGTTCAAAGAATTTGGTTTGTTTCCCCTCACTGGTTCAGGTCGCCGGCAGCTGATGGTCAATATTGTACCTCTTTTCGAAACCATTTCTGATCTGAAAGCACTCCCATCCATCCTTGACCGGCTGTTCTCGGCAAAAAGTTACCGTGAGGCCATCAGAGACCGCGGACACTTTCAGGAAATCATGCTTGGCTATTCTGACTCTTCAAAAGACGGCGGCATCCTGGCCTCCAACTGGCAGCTCTATAATGCCCAACTGAACATCCGGACAGTCTGTGATCAACACGGGGTTACCTTCCGGTTGTTCCACGGACGAGGCGGCTCTATCGGCCGCGGAGGCGGATATTCGAGTGAAGCCATTCTCGCTCAGCCTTCTGGCACCGTTAACGGAAGAATCCGCATCACCGAACAGGGTGAAATGATATCCCAGAAATATGGATTCCGTGAAATTGCACTCAGAACCCTGGAGCAGGTTATCAACTCGGTCATCAAATCCAGTTTTTATCCTCCCGGAACCCCAGTGCCTCCTCCACCCGCCCCGGATTGGATCCGGCACATGGATCGCATCAGCGACCTGAGCATGGAGGCCTATCAGGATCTGATCAATGGCACGGATTTTATGAAGGTTTATCAGGTTTACACACCCATTGACCTGATTTCAACCTTGCAGATCGGAAGCCGGCCCACCCGCAGGAAGGCCGGAACCTCACTGAAAGACCTGCGTGCCATCCCATGGGTTTTTTCCTGGATGCAGACCCGACTGCTTATTCCTGGTTTTTACGGAGTCGGGACCGGCCTGTCACGTTGGATAAATGAAAACCCCGAGACCGGACTGCCCTTCCTTCAGAAATTATATCGGGAATGGAATTACTTTTCCACCTTTATCAAAAACATTGAAAATGCATTGGGTAAATCCAATACGCGCCTTGCCATGGAGTATCTGGATCTGTTTCCTGATAAAAAACAGGGAGAACAGTTTCTGTCCGGACTCCTGAACGAATTCAATCTGACGCGTGAGATGATCCTGATGATTACCGGCGAAAACCGGATTCTGGATCATCAGTCGACCCTGCAGAGAAGTATTCACCGCCGGAATCCGTATATCGATCCGATGAACCGGATTCAGATCAGATTGCTGAAGCAGCTCCGGACCCTTCAGGAAGACGATCCAGAGCGGGCTCAGATTCTTTTTGTTCTGCGCGAAACGGTAAATGGAATTGCGGCAGGAATGAAGAATACCGGATAACCGGATCTGCTGGGCGGCAGCGTTTTATCTGTTATACGATCATTAATTATTATATAGCAATATTTATTTATTGCTTTTCGATAATTCTTTGTTTACGTTTGTCCTGACACAAACAAGGAGTTACTCGCATGACCACTGCAAGCCAATGGGTTTTTAAAGCCCTTCACGTTCTTTCCTGGGTTATTTTCATCGGATTGTGTATCAAAACCGGAGCCATTCTGACTTCCTTCTCCATCAGTCTGTGGGTCAATCCGGTTGCTGCAAGCGATCTTTATGAAGGATTAAATCTGAAACCAATCGCCGATTATCATCTCTGGCTGTATATCTGTGTGGTTTCCTTTCTGGTTACCATTCATGCCCTTCAGGCCATGATTGCCTTTTTGCTCACCCGTGTATTCAACGTGCTGGACCTGAACCGACCGTTCAGCGAAACACTGACGCTCCTGTTTTCCAGAATCAGTTATTATGCGTTCGGGACCGGGATAGTCGCCATTCTGGCGAATCAGTTCCATGACTCCCTAAACAAAAAAGGGCTGACTGTTCCCCTATCATGGAATGCCTTTGAAATGCTGTTCTTTGCAGGTATAATCTATTTGCTTGCCATTATTTATCAGCGTGGAACCGACTTACAATCCGAAACAGATGCGACGGTGTGATCATGGCGATCATTGTAAATCTGGATGTTATGATGGCAAAAAGGAAAATGTCATTGAATGAATTGTCCACCCGGGTGGATATCACTCTGGCCAATTTATCCATTCTGAAAACCGGAAAGGCGAAAGCCATCCGGTTCAGCACTCTGGAAGCCATCTGCCGGGCACTGAACTGTCAGCCGGGGGATTTGCTGGAGTATGTGCCAGATGGAGATCAGGAAGGCCGGTAATCATTTCTGTGCAGGCAGAAAGAAAGCCGCCTCTATTTCTTCACTTTCTGGAGCCGGTCGATTTCATCACGGATCTCGGCTGCGCGCTCAAATTCAAGGTCCTTGGCGGCCTGTTTCATTTCGTTTCTGAGCCGGGAGATCAGTTTTTCCAGTTTATCAGGGGCCAGATAACTGACCAATGGATCTGCAGCAACCATGTTGACCGTGTCTTCGGTGTAAATCCGCTGTTCCTGTTTTGCCCGGATATCGGCGATGGCCGTGGACTGCAGAATCTGTTCCCTGCTTTTCAGTACCGTTTTAGGAACAATTCCGTTCGCCTGATTCCATTCTATCTGCATCTCACGACGTCTTCTGGTTTCAGCCATCATGCGTTCCATGGATCCGGTGATGGTATCTGCATAAAGGATCACTTTACCATTCTCATTCCGGGCCGCACGGCCTGCAACCTGAATCAGGGAGGTTTCAGACCGGAGAAATCCCTCCTTGTCAGCATCCAGAATGGCCACCAGTGACACTTCTGGCAAATCGAGACCTTCCCTGAGCAGATTTATTCCCACCAGAACATCAAATTCGGCCAGCCGGAGGCCACGCAAGATTTCCACCCGTTCAAGTGAATCAATATCGGAATGCAGATACCGCACTCTCACAGATAGGTTGGAAAGGTACTCGGTTAAATCTTCAGACATTCGCTTGGTCAGGGTGGTTACCAGAACCCGTTCTTCCCTTCTGACCCGTTCACGTATTTCAGCAAGAAGATCATCAATCTGGTTTTTCACAGGTCTCACATCAATTTCAGGATCCAGAAGTCCGGTCGGGCGTATAATCTGCTCAATCACCACACCCTGGCACTGTTCCAATTCCCAGGCGGCCGGAGTAGCCGATACAAAAAGCACCTGATTCAGCATGCCTCTGAATTCCTCGAAACGCATCGGACGGTTATCCAGCGCGGAAGGAAGGCGGAATCCATATTCAACCAGGTTCAGTTTTCTTGACCGATCCCCACCGTACATACCATGAATCTGTGGAATGGTCTGGTGGCTTTCGTCAATAATCAGCAGATAATCCTTGGGGAAATAATCGAGGAGGACCGAAGGTCTTTCCCCTTCCTTTCTTCTGGCCAGGTGTCTTGAATAGTTCTCGATACCGGAACAATAGCCGATTTCCCTGATCATTTCCATATCGAAACGGGTTCGCTCCTCGAGTCGTTTGGCTTCCAGGAACCGGCCTTCCGTTCGCAGAATATTCAGTCTCCAGGTCAATTCAGCTTCAATATCAAGCAGCGCCTCGTTCAGGGTTTCCCTGTCCGTCACAAAGTGTTTGGCGGGAAACAAAGCCACTTCATCAACTTTTCCGGTGACCTGATTCAGTAACGGATCCAGAATCTGAATTTTCTCGATTTCGTTGTCGAAAAAATGAATCCGGTAGGCAAATTCCTCATAGGCCGGGAATACATCGATCACCTCGCCCCTCACCCGGAAGGTACCCCGTTTAAAGTCGGCATCGTTTCTGACATAATGGATGTTTACCAGCGAATCAAGAAACGGTTTCCGGTACAGAGTCTGACCGGTTTTAATCTCGACCAATTGCTGCAGATAGGCATCAGGGGCACCGATACCATAGATACAGGACACTGACGAAACGATGATGACATCCTGCCGCCCGCTGAGTAAGGAACTGGTCGCTTTCAGCCGAAGACGGTCAATTTCATCATTGATGGACATGTCCTTTTCAATGTAGAGGTCCGTGGTCGGAATGTACGCTTCTGGTTGATAGTAGTCGTAATAGGAGATAAAAAACTCAACGGCATTTTCAGCAAAGAACTGTTTGAATTCACCATACAATTGTGCTGCAAGCGTTTTGTTATGGGTCAGAATAAGCGTGGGTTTACCAAGATTCCTGATGACATTGGCCATGGTGAAGGTTTTCCCGCTTCCGGTCACCCCCAGAAGCGTCTGAAATTTTTCCCCATTCCTGTATCCATTGGTTAATTCTTCAATGGCCCTGGGCTGGTCACCCGAGGGAATAAATTCGGTGGTCAGTTTATATTCCATTACAAACGATGACTTTATTTATTAATATATTATTGGATAATGCACTATATTTGTATTGTAATTATCGGCGATTGCAGTAATTATTTTTGTTTACCGAGTAAAAGGCCATCTATGAAAACTTACCTTATTCCAGTTATTATTTGCCTGACCTCACTTATCAGCTCTTCCCCGGTTTCGGGCCAATCCAAATGGTCCGGATGGCAGGTCGTACAGGGGCATTCTCAATTACAATACCGGTTATCAACGGCAAAACCATCGGAGGATGGAAAAAGAACCGGCTATTATGTTGAAGTGAAAAATGAATCCGGTCAACGGGTCTGGTTCACGTTATATCTGATTCCATCCGTACAATCAGACCGTCATCAGAGCCAGATTACACTGAAACCAGCCACCCGGTCGGTGGTTGGACTTTTCTGGGCCAGTTCCCTGCAAGAGGGTTTTCCTGATGTACAATTTGAGCAGATACGGTATGAACCTGCAGGGGACCTGATGAGTACGGTTGCGGGTCCTAAATAAACCTGAAACCTATTTTTCTATAAAATCCGGCACCACGGTGCCATTCGGGTATCGGTTTTCCAGTGATTCCAGACTGGCACGCGCACGGGCCTCATTGGGAAAATTCCCAATCCTGACGATATAATTAGGAGCCTGATAGGACAAATAAGCAGGTAACCCGGAAATCAGCCGGGCTTCCATCAGAACCTGTTCAGCCAATGCCCTGTCCGGTTTTGCAAAAACCTGAATTCTGAATCCCCTGCTGCCAAGGAGAGTCTCCTCACCGGCCGATTCTGTGGTATCCGTCTGAATTCTGAGCCATTCATCGGACAGGTTGGGTCCGATAATTTTCGGAGTCATTCTGGGTTCAAAAGGCGTTCGGGTCAGGTTCCAGCGTAAAGTATCGAGCGGGTTGGCTGCCGCAGTGACCTTTGCTCCTCCCGATGCTGGTCCGGTTCCCTGAGGGGTGCTACCGCAGGAAATGACTGCCGGAAGCAGCAGACTAATAAGTACTTTTACTGGTTTCATGTTTCACGATGGCTACAGAGGCACTTGCACCGATGCGGTTTGCACCGGAGGCGATCATCTTCTCGGCATCTTCCCAGGAGCGTACTCCGCCCGATGCTTTAACACCCATCATCGGACCCACAACCTGACGCATCAGGGCAATGTCCTGCACAGTTGCTCCGCCTTTGCTAAAACCGGTGGAGGTTTTCACAAAATGAGCTCCTGCATTTTTCGACAGAATACAGGCAATTACTTTTTCCTCGTCGGTCAGCAGACAGGTTTCCAGAATCACTTTGGTCAGCACGTGGTTACAGGCGGCCTGTTCAACAACCGCCCGTATATCATCCTCAACGGCATCGGTCAATCCTGATTTCAGCCAACCCACATTAATAACCATGTCCACTTCGGTGGCGCCTTCTTCGATGGCAATACGGGTCTCTTCACGTTTGGCTTTCGTGCTGGTAGCTCCCAATGGAAATCCGATCACTGTACACACATCCACCTTTGTATCACGCAACATGGAAGCAGCCAGCGGGATCCAACCGGGATTAATGCAGACTGATGCAAACTGATATTGTGCAGCCTCCTTGCACAACTGCCTTACGTCCTTTTCTGTGGCCTCCGGTTTAAGAAGGGTGTGATCTATCATCCGGGCTACAGCCGGGATCACATCACAGCTTCCGATGGAGTTGCCAACCCGGCATGCACCTGCCTCAATAATCCGGTTGACGGCCTGCGCCTTGTGCGATGGGCAATCCCAGCCATGTACACAGGTTCCATACAGGGTATCGTGACATTTAACAGGTTCCGATTTCTGGCGTGTATCCTCACGGACGACGGACAGAATGACCTTTTCGATCAGTTTTGATTGATTTTCCATGGGCAAATTATAGAGGTTGTAATTTTGCAATAAGCTGCCTGAAATCCTGAACCACTTCCACACCACGTGGAACGACCGGAATGCGGGTGTATCGGTTCAGCAGGATGGTACGGATTCCCATCTGAACCCCGCCCATCACATCTGTTTCAAGCGAATCAGCCACAAAAATAAGCTCTTCTGCCTTGAACTGCAGGGCTTCAAGAGCAAATTCGAAAATGGCAGGATCGGGTTTGGCGACTTCCAGATCCGAGCTGGTAATAATGGCCTCGAAAAACCGGCTGACGCCGGACTGAGTGAAGTGATCTGAATAAAAACGGGCAGGTATGATACTGTTCGCCACAATGGCCTGCACATAATTCCGACGGTACACTTCCTGAATGACCCGCATGGTCAGATCTGAAAAGGTAAAACCAGAGAACCGGTCAAGAATCCTCAACACTTTTTCTGGAAGATCATCCGGAACCGGTTTGTCTGAATGATGAGACAGGACATTCCTTATCAGTTTAAGTATATCTGGATATTCATTGCGGGGTTTCCCGGCCAGAACCTCGCTTTTTACACGCAGCCGGATGTCTTCAAGCACCCGGGTCCGCCACTTGTGCGGACCGATAAAGGCGCGCAGTTCAGGACATTCGCGTCGCCGGATTCGCACAGGAGTGTCAAGAAATTCCTCATCTTCATAGGACTCACCCATCAGGGCATTGAGACTGTATAAAACACCACGAATCATGTGAGACCTTTATATTGAGGTTGGTTGAATGAGATGCAGTGCCTTCATTTCAGAACCAATCTGTTTGGCGGCTTTTCTGAAAGCACCGGGATCACCCGGAATCCGGAGCCTGAATAACCGGCAGCCTTCTAACCCCTGATCAGGAATCGGGTACCGATTCTGCCTCAGTAATGAGGATAATTCGGTTACCGAGGCCCGAAGAATGGTGGGCTGTTTCAACCCGGTCCTTTCGAGCCAGAACAGATCGGTAATTTTCGCTGGAAGCCCGGTATCAGAACAATCCGGATTAACCAGGGTGATCAGTTTTCCGGATTCCTGATCAACAATTGATTCCGGTTCCCCATGAATCAGCCCCGGCAACATGGGCGGAAACCCGAAATGAAAGTGCGGGTTAAAGGGCGGATGAGCCATCAGTCCATCTGTCATTGTTACATGCAGACGACCGTCTGATACCAAAACACCGGTTTCCTGACACAACAGATACCCGAGAGTTGTTTTCCCAGTTCCGGGAAGTCCGGTTAAGGCCACCGATCCGGCAGAAAACCGGACCAGGGTACCAGGGATTCCGATTGGTTCCGGGTATATGTTTTGCAACGGTTGGTTTACTCTTTCGTGCCGCGTGACTACTTTTAAAAATGCTTATTTATGTTAAGCAAAATCAATTACTTAATTTAATTCAATCCGTTACAATTACCAAATGTCAAAGGAAACAGCCAGAGAATTGCCGGTCCGGCGTGGTGAAATGCTTCAGGTCACCATTGAGCGGACGGGTCTGGAAGGAAAAAGCATTGCCCGGTACAACGAGTTTGTCCTCTTTGTGAATGGTGGAATACCCGGTGACGTGGTTTCGATTCAGATACAAAAAGTAAAGGGAACCTATGCGGAAGCCAGATTGGTGGATGTGGTTTCTGCAGGCCCCGGAAGGACAGAGCCGGGTTGCCATCATTTTGGTACTTGCGGAGGCTGTAAATGGCAGCATTTCGGGTATTCACATCAGCTTGAAGCCAAACGCGAACACGTCATGGATGCCATGCAGCGTATCGGCGGTTTCAAAGATCTGACGGTTCTCCCAACTCTCGGTTCTCCGCGGGAAACGGGGTACCGTAATAAAATGGATTTCACTTTTTCTGATAACCGTTGGTTGCTTACCAGCGAAACAGCCGGACTGAGTGAAAAACCTTCGAATTTTGCCCTTGGACTTCATGTGCCCGGGCGATTTGATAAGATAGTGGATATTGATCATTGCCTGTTACAATCCCCCGTTGCCAACCGGCTGCTAGAAGAAATTAAAGCTTTTTCCCTGGACTCGGGTTTTCTGCCCTGGTCCATAAAATCGCATCACGGCTTCTGGAGATCCCTGATTATCAGACAGGCAGCACACACCGCCGATTTGATGGTCATTCTGGTCACAACGGTTGATGACAGGGCATTGCTGGATCGACTGGCTACCCGGTTAACCGCCCATTTTCCAGAAATTACCAGTCTGATTCAGATCACCCATTCCGGACCGGGGCCCGTTCCCCGGGGAGAAGGAACCCGGATTCTGGCAGGAAAAGATCATCTGGAAGAAATGCTGGGTGGAATCCGTTTCAGGATTCATCCGGAATCTTTTTTCCAGACAAACACGTATCAGGCTGAAAAATTGTTTGAAACCGCTTTCAGGATGGCCCAGCTAACCGGGAACGACCATTTGTATGACCTGTTTTGCGGGCCGGGCACCATTGGCCTGCTCGCTGCCCGTTCAGTCAGAAAGGTGGTTGGAATGGAGATCAGACCAGAAGCTGTTGAAAATGCGAAGGAAAATGCCCGGTTGAACGGGATCACCAACGCTGACTTTTTCTGTGGTGATTTGTCGAAGCAGTTTGACGAGTTGGATAGCTGGTCCGTTCAGTACGGGCAACCCGATATTGTAGTGGTCGATCCTCCGCGTGCCGGTCTTCCGGATGCACTGACACGGAAATTGCCCTCACTTGGAGCGGATCGGATTATATATATTTCATGTAATCCGGTGACACAGGCACGGGACATGTCCATCCTGAGAGAAGCCAGGTATCTGCCCGGACCTGTTCAACCGGTGGATATGTTTCCGCATACCTGGCATATAGAGTCAATCGTTGTTATGACCCGTTCCTGAGTACCTTGAAAGGATGAACTGATGATGTCTTTACATCGCTCCTTGTATTTTCTGGTGATTGCCCTTGTTTTACTGATGATTATTCCCCAACAGGCCGTTACACAGATCCAGAAGCGGACCATTCCGCTTGAATCAGGCCGGGATCTGCTGATCCAGATTGAGGGAGGGCTCGGCTACAGCCAGTATTCCTTCGGTCAGGATGACAAACTTCTGGAAACACTGGATAAACAGTACGATCTCGACGGATCAGATCTGTCTGCCGGACCATCGTTTCATTTTGGAACCTCCGTCTTTAACCGGGATACCGGTCTGCGTCTCCGGCTTTCCATCCGGTCAGAACTGATCAATTCAAAATCTTCCGGCATGGAAGGTTTCTTTAATTCATTCAATTTTTTCCAGGAAAGCGGAACGGGCGATTTTCTGATCGAACATCGCTTGCAAACCGTCAGTATCCATCTGGAACGACTCTTTTCGGTTTCAGTTAAAAATTCGGAGCTCAATTACGGTTTTGGAGGCTTTTTCGGATGGGTAAACGATACCCGCCGGGAGGCATTGAGTTACAAAACAAACGGTTCCGAGAAAATCATCAAGGATATACTGAACATTGAGGGCAGAGTGGCCGGCGTATCAGTCATGGTGGGCCGGTATTTTGAGAACAAAATCGGCTATTTCGAAGTCCGCCCCGGGTATCAGTTTCATATTTCCAGAGATATCAAAAAGAAGCCTGCCTCAGGCAAATCATCTGATGGATATCAGCCTTCATTTGAAATGTTATATGTTTCACTGGTTGTGGGACTCACGCTATGAAAAAGTTACTGACCACTTTTGTAGTTCTTCTTATTCTGACTGGTTGTCAAGAATCAGGTTCACTCAGCACCACCCTTGTTTTCAAACTTCCCCGTCCGACTTCATTAACCACCATCACCCGGGCAGAGATTTCCAATTCCTATCACACGCTCATCCGAACCGATACTCTTGAGAGGGGCATTCTGATTTATGAATGGGATAAGAAGGATGACAGAGGAAATCTGGTGGTTCCCGGTATTTATCTGGTTAGAGTCCTGGACCATTTAAACAATGAAATTGCCTCGGGAGCAGTGGTAGCCGGCAATGGCTCAGAGTCCGGTCAGGATCAGGACTGAACGCGGAGCCACCTCAATACGTTCCTGATTCTCAGCGGCTGTTTCCTTCCCATCCGAACAGATATCTGCAGGTGACTCATTGGCCGTGTTCACCTTTACATACCATGTTTTACCTACAAGTTTGGGTAAGGCAAAAGTATGCGGTTCCCAATGAGCATTGGCGATCAGCTGTATATGTTTGCAACCCTCGAGTTCAGGATATCTGGCACCCGAAAAATGAACCGAAATCCATCGGGCATCTTCTGACCAATCGGGTTCGTATAAATTAAAGCCATGCCAGATAATATCGTACTCATCGAAGCGTTCGCGCCGAAGGATGGGGTTGGCTTTCCGGAAGGCTATCAGAAGTTTAAAGAACCGGAACAGCCCGCTGTTTTCTGATTTTAGCCGCCAGTTAACCCAACTGATTTCGTTATCATGGCAATAGGCATTATTATTTCCCTGCTGAGTCCGGCCAAATTCATCGCCAGCGAGTAACATCGGGACCCCGTTTGAAGCCATCAGTAATGTGGCCAGGTTTTTGATCTGTCTGAACCGGAGTTCTCTTATGGGCTGATCCTCGGTAGGTCCTTCTTCCCCGCAATTCCAGCTGTGGTTGTCATTGGACCCATCCTGATTATTCTCTCCATTTGGTTCGTTGTATTTCCGGTTGTAGGAAACCAGATCTGCCATCGTGAAACCATCGTGGCTGGTAATAAAATTGATGCTATCGTAGGGTGCCCGACCCGATTTTTCATATAAATCGGCACTACCCGTCAGGCGGGCCGCAATTTCTCCTGCCAGTCCGGGATCTCCTTTCACAAACCGCCGGATGTCATCTCTGAATTTGCCGTTCCATTCGGCCCACCGGTGCCAGTGAGGGAAAGATCCAACCTGATACAGCCCGGCGGCATCCCATGCTTCGGCAATGATTTTGGTTTTAGACAGAACCGGGTCGGCGGCGATCCGTTCCAGTAACGGAGGGTTATTTAACACAGTCCCGTCGGTATCTCTCCCCAAAATACTGGCCAGATCAAACCGGAATCCATCAACCTTCATTTCGGTCACCCAATAACGGAGGCAATCCAGAATAAAGTCCCTGACAAAGGGATGGTTACAGTTCATGGTATTTCCACAACCTGAATAATTGTGGTATTTACCGGTTACCGGATCAATAATGTAATATGTGGCGTTATCAAGTCCCCTGAAGTTAAAGGTTGGACCGAGTTCATTGCCCTCTGCGGTGTGATTAAAAACGACATCCAGGAACACCTCAATTCCCGCTGCATGAAAGGCCTTTACCATGTCCTTGAATTCTCTCACCTGTCCCCGGGAAGCGCCGGTTGCTGCATAAGCGGCTTTGGGAGCAAAGAAAGAAATGGGGCTGTAACCCCAGAAATTCACCAACCGGCTTCCATTAACAGGATCATACCGCTCAAAATCGTCATTTTCTTCAAACTCGGTGACCGGCAATAATTCAACTGCTGTGATTCCAAGATCCTTCAGGTAGGGTATCTTCTCCTTTAATCCGGAAAAGGTACCCTTGTCCTTCACTTTTGAAGAAGGGTGAGCGGTAAAGCCTCTGACATGGAGTTCATAGATGATGGTATCTCTGAGAGGAATGTTCAGGGGACGGTCGGTTTTCCAGTCATACTCATCATTTGAGATTACCGAAAACCGGGATTTTTTGTGATGGGTATTCCAGACATGACCCCCGGCCAGTGCTCTGGCATACGGATCCTGCAAAACAAACTCTTCATTAAACCGGTGAATGTGCGGGTATCGGTTATGCTTCCGTTCCATCCGGAATCCGTACCCGATATTGACATCCAGGTCTTTGACAAACAAATGCCAGATATCACCGGTCCGGTTGTACTCCTCATTGAAAGGAAATTCATACTGAATCTCCTGAGTTTCCGGATTGATCACCACCAGAGTGACCTGTGTGGCATGTTTGGAGTAGACCGAAAAGTTGATACCTCCCCGCTGAATACTGGCACCCAGCGGAAGCGGATGCCCTCTTGAAATTTCAAAATCGGATCCGATATACTTCAATGGGTCGGTTTTTCTTTTCCGGGACTTCATAGGTTTTTTCTCAGGATATCAAGGTACAACCCTCATCCCAGTCCCGCAAGCGCATCAGTCGGGTACTTAACCAATTTGTCTTTTTTTTGATAACTTGCAACTGACCAACACAGAAAAGGACCCACATGAAATTTCCTGCCGAACCTTTCAAAATCAAGGTAGTGGAACCGATCCGGATGACCACCCGTGAAGAAAGAGATGAATTGCTTCTTACTGCCGGTAACAACCTGTTCTCAATCCCATCGGATTCCATCTTTATTGATCTGCTGACCGACAGCGGAACCAGTGCCATGAGTGACCGCCAGTGGGCAGGTCTCATGGTAGGAGATGAGGCCTATGCGGGAAGCCGCAGCTTCTTCCGGTTTGAATCGGTGGTGCGTTCTCTAACCGGTTTTACTCATATCATTCCCACCCATCAGGGCCGGGTTGCTGAGAACCTATTATTCTCAACACTATGCAATGAGACCAGCATCATTCCTTCGAACAGTCATTTCGATACCACACGGGCCAATATTGAAATTCACAAAGCCACTGCCCTCGATCTGGTCATCGATGAAGCGTATGAACCAGGTAATCTGCACCCATTTAAAGGAAACATGGATCTGGGAAAACTGGAATCCGCCCTTAAAAAATATGGTAAAGAACGGATTCCGGTCTGCATGCTCACCATCACCAACAACTCAGGCGGCGGACAACCCGTTTCCATGGAAAACATCCGCCAGGTGCGGGAGTTGCTGAACCGGTATGGAGTGCCCCTGATTCTGGATGCCTGCCGTTTTGCCGAGAATGCCTGGTTTATCAAGAAACGGGAACCCGGATATGCCAACCGGAGCATTGAATCGATCGCACAGGAAATGTTCTCTCATGCAGATGGATGCACCATGTCGGCTAAAAAGGACGGATTGGTCAACATGGGCGGATTTCTGGCTTTGAATGATACTCAACTGGCCCGCCAGATCACCAACCTACTGATCCTGATTGAAGGATTCCCCACCTATGGCGGTTTGGCCGGACGGGATCTTGAGGCCATAGCGATTGGATTGACCGAGGTACTGGATGAAAATTACCTTGCCTACCGGACCAGTCAGGTGGAATATCTGGCTGATCTGCTCACTCAGGCCGGAATTGCAGTTATTCAGCCAGCCGGTGGTCATGCCGTTTATGTGGATGCGAGGCATTTTTATCCGCACATTCCTCCGGTAAACTTTCCCGGTCAGGTTCTGGTCGTTGAGTTGTACCGGCAGTTCGGAATCAGAACGGTGGAAATCGGGACGCTAATGTTCGGGAAGAAAGACCCGGCTACCGGACAGGAATTGGTGCCCAGACTGGATCTGGTCCGATTGGCCATTCCCCGACGGGTCTATACCACCATGCACATGACCTACGTGGCCGAAGCCCTGATTTCGCTGTATCAGAACCGTGAGGCAGTACGGGGATTGCAATTGGAGTACGAAGCACCGGTTTTACGGCATTTCACTGCCCGTCTGCGTCCGTTGCAGACTAAGACCTGATCATAATCCCTGCCATCATCCGGCCGGTAACTCCCTTTTCCGCACGGAACGAGTAATACCGGTCGGTCATGCAGGCTGTGCATTCATTCAGATCCTCAATCTGGTGGTTCTGCAATCCGGCCTCGGTCAGTGATCGCCGGATGATAGATGGTAAATCCACCATCCAGGTGCCAGGTTCCGGCCCGGCAGTGACCGACCAAACCGGAAACTGATTAACAATATCCTCCCTTACCTGGAAATGACAGGACCGGATACCGGGGCCGATAATCACTTCAACAGCCGATAAATCAGAACCCATCTGCCGGAAACGGTTCAGCTGCTGAACCTGGATGCCGCCGACCGTTCCGCGCCATCCACAATGATTCACAGCCACAGAACCCGTGGAAGGATCATAAAACCAAACCGGAAAGCAGTCTGCCACAGAGACATTCAGAAGAACACCGGGTTGACGGGTCATAAAACCATCGGTATCTGGTATTTCCTGGCCGCAATCAGATTCTGCAATAGAGGTGCCATGACATTGGTAACCAAATACCATCTGCCGGGTATTCACCCCAAAAAAACCCGCATACAACTCACGGTTTTTACTGACCACACCAAGATCTTCTCCCGCCGACCTTCCCAGGTTAAATGAATGAAACGGAGGTTGACTGAACCCGCCCAAACGGGTCGAAATACCGGCCACAACCGAATGAAGGGATGAACGGAAATAAACAGGTCGTATACCGGGATGTGACAGATTCATAGGTAAGGTTGTGGTTTCAGTACATCAGGAGTCAGACCCCGGACAAGATCGGGGATTTCACCAAAAGGGGCATCGTAATAAGTCGGATCAAGATAGATATATGGTTGATTATCTATGAAATAGACATCTCCATTCCAGGTTTCTGGTGCACGGATCAATACACTCACATGGTCAGGAAAATCAGCCAGATAAACGGGCAGGTGTGTCAGATTCATCAGAAGCAATGCAAGAAGAATGGACCGGTCTTCGCAATCAGATCCTTCCGCAAAAAACAATTCCGGTGGCCAGGAAAGGTGTTCACGGCCATACAGGGACCGGTCATCCTGATAAGGAAATACCTGAAGAATCAGCTGTCTGAGGCTCTCGGCAATCTGGTATTCATCAAGCCCTTCCTTTTTAAACAGCTGGTGCAAATCGGCCAGCCATTGTCTTTCATCTCCGGCTGTAAACCTGAAATTCAACGCATACCGGAAATCCATCACCGGAAGGCTTCTGTAAAAACTGATCAGGTTCCGGTCCGAGCGAATGATTAACGAAAACGACTGACCGTTCCAGGACCATTCGGCCAACCGGCTAACCGGATCCGGAATCACAGCCGGGGGTTTTTCAAGCAATCGGAGCGGTCTGCCCGGATTCCGGTTCTCTTCCGATTCGCGGATGGTCACCGTTCTGCGTGCCAGTTTAAAAAAGTGACTTTGAATAAAGTCGTAGTACCGGTGGGAACCGATGCGGAAAAAGGATACACCAAACAAGGGTTCTTCGACGGGAACCAGCGGGACCGGGTATTCCTGCGGTGAGTCAACCCAAAGCACGGGAATTCCCTGCTTTTCCCATAACTGACCGGCCAGTGAATGAAGATGGGAGGTATCAGATCCTGCCACCATCGCGGCCACCGAAAATCCTATCCGGACTCGTTGCCAATCGGTCCAGTCGGCGGTGGTGTCAATGCCGGCAATGACCTGTTCAATCCAGACATTCTGACCCGCCTTGTCACTTGGAAACATCCCGAACCGGAGGGTATAGCCATCCAGAAAAACCTGCAATACAGCTGCCAGAATCAGTGTGATCATCCGTCGATCAGGTCCGAAATGGCCTGTTGACACACTTCCACGGAAGGTTGAATGCCAAACCAGTGGTAAAAAGCAGAGGCAGCCTGCCCGACAAGCATGGGGGCGCCATTCACTGTTTCAGATCCGACCGACCGGAAATGTTCCAGGAAGGGGGTCACAGCCGGACGGTAAATGAGATCATAAGCCAGAACCGGTTTGCCCAATGAGTATAGGAAATCCGGATTAAAGGTTGAACCGGTACCTGCCATGCCGACCGGAGTGGTATTCACAATCAGATCCGGAGTTGAAAACCCGATCATCGGAGACTCGTAGTCCGATTGAAGTACCGGTATCCCCGGAATCTGACAATCCCGGCGGGAAATGACAGTCACCTGACAGCCAACCGATTGCAAGGCATATACCACCGCGCGTGCCGAGCCCCCCCAGCCGAGAACGCAGGCCGTCCGGAGGGTCCTTCCTGAAAGCGGAGCCAGAAAACCCTGCCAATCGGTGTTGGTGGATTCCCAGCGGTTGTTTCTCTTCACCACCGTATTACCGGCCCCGATTCTGATGGTCAGAGAATCAGGATGGTACGAAAGCAAGACCTCTTTAAACGGGATGGTCAGGTTGAATCCCCTGCATCGGGAAACCGTTTGGGTAGCCTCGAGCAACCGATGAACCTCTGCCGGATCGGCAGCCTGAATGGCAACATAGTCCATGTTCAATTTGGCTTCACGGGCAAAAAGCGATTGGATACGGGGTGATCGGGTATGTGAGATGGGATTGCCGACCACTCCAAGGAGCATCGGACCTTGATCCGGTTCGCAGAGCGCGAGGAACTCCTGAACGGTAATGACCATACTCAGACTAATCTGGAACGGAAGTCATCACCAAACAAGCCGGGCAACTGGTCAATTAAGGACTGGATCCTGATCGGATCAATCCGGCCTGCCTGGCGGAGGTGTTCCCAGGCTTTTTCATTGTCATCCAGTGAAAAATAAATCTGAGCCGCAAGAATGCGGTAATTGTAATCTGAACTATTCTGGATGACGGCCATTTTTACGGCCTTCTCTGCTTCTCTGTTCAATTCCAGTTCAAAAGCTGTTTCAGCCAGGTCAAACCAGGCCTGATGGTTGGTGGAATCGACACTGACCACCCGTTTGTAAAATGGAAGTGACTCCTCCACCCGGCCGAGATTGTAAAGAGAGTCCGCAATGGCATAGATAAAATCGGGATTGGCAGGTTCCAGTCTGGAAGCCATCTGAAATGCATTCAAGGCTTCGATATATCGTTCCAGACCATCATGGGCGCATCCCAGTGCATAATAGGCATCGGCGTTATCCGGTTCTGCAGAAAGAACTTCTTTCAGCAGAGAGATTGCCCGGTTGTGTTTGCCTGTTTCCATCAGGGCACCTGCCAGGTTCTGCCGGGCAGCATGATCCTCCGGTTCCAGTTTCAGGTATTCATCATAGACTTCAACCGATTCGGCAAACTGACCGATTTTGACCAGCGTGTTGGCCTTGTTGAAAAGCGCGGGGGAAAAATCGTCATGGATGGCCAGCGACATGTCGAATGCATGGAGCGCCGACTCAAACTGCTCCTGCTTGCTGAAAGCAATACCGAGGTTATACCAGGCGTTGAAATTGTACGGATCGGTATCCAGTTGTTTTTCATAGTACTCGACTGAACGAGCACTCTCACCAATCATATCGTAACAATATCCGAGCTCGAAGGAGGCATCCCGATGAACCGGATTCAGTTCAAGGCATTGTTTAAAATACCCAACTGCTTTTTCCCAGGCCTCCATTTTTTCATGAATGATTCCGAGGTTGAAATAGACATCCGGATTTCCCGGATCCAGATCAAGGGCATGCATAAAGCAGGAAAGCGCCTCCTCATAACTTCCGAGGTTATCGAGGCAAATTCCCTTGTTAATAAGCAATTCAGGATCGGAAGGATTAAAAACCAGCGCAGAATTGAAGCACTCGAGTGCTTCTTCCCACTGTCCGGTGTCATTGAGCAACACACCACGGCGTGCGGTGAAATCTGAATTGCCGGGAGAGGTTTCCAGAACCTTGTTTACAATGTGAAGGGCTTCGATGAAATAGTCGTGCTCCATGTAAAACTCGAGCATTTCCTCGATCAGGTCCGGATCAAAGGTGAGCGCACCGTTCTCGAGAAGTCTGTCGAGATGACGGTCAAATTCTTTCTTCTGTGGCGGATCCTGCCGGCGTCGCCGCGAGGCATTCAAATCGTCTGAAGGCACAACGGGTTCCTGTTATTTTCTGCAAAGGTAACCTAAATCGGTTGTCCTTTCCACCTTACCATAGTTTCCCGGCGATCAAGGCAGCCAATGCAGGCACGATCACCACCTTTAACAGACTGGCAGGCAGGCGGAAATGGGACGGTAATGACGCCCGTCCAACAAGAATCAGAATGAAAATCATAACGGGGACCACCACCATCAGGTACAAGTACAGAAAGCCCGTTCCCCATGCACCTGACCAGACAGGGACCAGTCCGCTGAAAGCGGCTACCAATACTAACACGAATAGAATAATTCTGGTCAGCGGCAATCCCATCCGGACAGGAAACGTGCCAAAACCAGCCAATCGGTCACCTGGCTCATCACAGGCATCTTTGGCAAGTTCCCGGGGCAAAGAGAAACAAAAAACGACCAGAGCCGGATATAGCGTTTCCGTCCAGGCGCCGGCCACCAGCCCGGTAAAGAGAAAAACAGACGCCAGCAACCAGGAAACCACCAGATTTCCGATCAGCGGAGTTCCTTTCAGTCCGGATGAATACCAAATGAGAAGAAAGGCGTTCAGCAAGGCCAGCCCCGTGGCTTCTGCAGGAAGGAATACCGCTGAAACCACCAGACCAGCAGACATCATCAGTTTCCAGACCATGCTGACCAGGCCCAATGGCAGCCTGTTACTGACTAATGGGCGCCCCGGACGGTTGATACGGTCTGTTTCAATGTCCTTAACATCGTTCAGCATGTTTCCCGCCGCCGTTATCATCAGAACGGAAAAGGACGATGACCAGATAAGAAACAGGTCGTTCAGTCCCACCAACCAGCTTACCACAATCACAGACAGAAGCGCCAGAGATAGGTTCAGTGGTCGTGTCAGTGCCAGCCAGAGTGCTGCCTGTCTGAAAATGGAGGTTCTTTCCAACAGATGCCTTTCGTTATCTTTGCACAAGAAAGTCGAAACTGAAAGCATCGTATGCAAATATTCCGGAAAAAATGGATTCTGGCAGTCCTCATTCTGCTGGCTGTAGCCTCCCTGCTGCTATACATGAGCGGGAATTTTTCCTCCCGCATTTCAACACCACGCACCGAGGCAGTCAAAACCATCCCTTTCCGGCATGATGGCCAATTGGTCATCACTGATGAAACCGGTCGGGAACGGGCCCGACTCCAGATTGAAATCGCAGAAAATGATCAGTCCAGGGCACAGGGGTTGATGTACCGGGATCCGTTGCCCGATACCCAGGGTATGCTGTTCCTGTTTCCGTATGATATGATTCAGACGTTCTGGATGAAAAACACACCCTCAACCCTCGATATGATTTTCATAAACTCGGCTGGAAAAATTGTGACGATTCATTCTTACACACAGCCCTTTTCAACCGAACGATATTCCTCAGACCAGCCTGCCCGGCAGGTTCTGGAAGTCAGAGGCGGGTTCTGTGAAACGTATGAAATCACCACGGGTCAGACGGTTTCCTTCACACGGAATACCCCGGTCACCGGACCCACTCCCTGAAACCCTGATTTTTCTTTTCTGGCCTGCCGGCGGATCCTGATTTGATGATGTCCTGCCAGCTTGGTAATTTTAACATTTAAGGTAACCTCTTCATGATGCCCCGCCTGTTAACTCACCTTTCAACCATTCTCTGGGGAATCGGGGCCGTCGGTACCCTCGTCCTTCATTCAATGGGTCTGATTGAGGATGAAAACCTGGTGGGTGTGTTCTTTGTGATCATTTGCCTGTATATCTTCTACAGCGTGGTACAGAACTGGCAGCTTTCCTCCCGTCTGGACCGGATTGAGTCGGGATTGAATCAGAACCATGACATGATTAACCTGATTCACACCGAAACCAGAAACAATCTTTCCAGAATCAGACTGATCGACAACCCAAGGGATGAAATGGTCTGGACCGGATTCAACCGCGACTTTTTCATGTTCAATCCCCCGCTGACCCTGGCCAGTGATGAGCTACTCTCCCTGTTTTCTGACAACTTCAGGTCGGGTGGACTGAAACGGATCAGAATTTTATTGTTCGATGGAGTTACCCCAGCCGAACAGGAACGCCAGCGGAAACGGATGGAACGGTTGCATACGCTGATTAAGAAAGCAACAGCCGGCGGGATGGAAGCGGAGATTTATCAGAAACTTCAGGTCAGAATTGTACGTGACCATCACATTCCTGAATCTTCCTATTTTATCGGACACCGATTAAATGATCCGGTGGTGATTTTGTACGCATACCCTTTGGTGTATGGCGAGCAGCCCCATTCCGGATTCGAAATTCATGACACCAACACCATCGCCCTTCTGACTGCGGAATTCAATCAGAAGTGGAATCAGGGTACCATTTTACCGGTTTCCGGGGAAGGAACAACCAATTGAATACTGAAATTACGATCATGGTTATCGGCGATGTGATTGCCGAACAGGGATTGACCACGGTTGAAAGACTTCTTCCCGGCTTTGTTCAGCAACACCGTATCGATTTTGTGATCGCCAACGGCGAGAATCTCCATGAAGGACGCGGACTTAACGAAGAGATGATCTCCCGGTTGTATCAGGCAGGTGTACATGTCATTACCGGCGGCAACCATTCATTTGACAAGCACAAAATCTTCCCTTACTGGCAATCAGATAAACGCCTGTTGCGGCCGCTGAACTACCCGAAAGGAAATCCGGGTTACGGTTATGGAATCTATGACATTCCCAATGGGAAAGGAAAAATCGGCGTCCTGAATCTGCAGGGACGGACTTACATGTATCCCATCGACTGTCCGTTTAAAACCTCCGATTGGATCATTGACAAGATGAAGCAGGAAACCCGGCTGATCATTGTGGATTTTCATGCCGATGCCAGCGCGGAGAAAATTTCGATGGGTTGGTATCTGAATGGAAAGGTGGGTGCGGTTGTGGGCACACATACCCACACCCCAACGGCTGATAACCGGATTCTGCCGGAAGGAACAGCCTATATTTCAGATATCGGAATGACGGGGCCTTATGATTCAGTCATTGGCATGAAAAAGGAAGCGGCCTTACGCCGTTTTGTTCTGGGTTCGCCCTCCAAATATGAGCCGGCCACAGAGGATCTGCATTTCGCCTCGGTAATCATCAGGGCCGATGTCATGACCGGTAAGGCTTCAAAAATCGATCGTTTGTTTTTTCCGGAGTTTTAAAGTGACACAGGTGATTGACGGAAAACAGATTTCACAGGATATTAAACAGGAAGTTTCCCTTGGGATTGAAAGGCGGATGTCAGCGGGTCTTCGGGCACCCGGTCTTGCCGTCATTCTGGTTGGAGAAAACCCTGCCTCGAAGGCTTATGTGGGTTCAAAAATAAAAACCTGCGCCGAACTGGGCATTATCAGTTTCAGTGATCACCTTCCTGCGGAGGTTTCAGAAAAGGACTTGCTTGATCGCGTGCGGTTCTACAATCAGCACCCAGAGGTGGATGGCATTCTGGTTCAGATGCCGTTGCCAGCCCATATTAATCCGCAGAAGGTGATTGAAACCATCGATTACCGGAAGGATGTTGATGGATTTCACCCGATTAATGCCGGGAAATTGGTGACAGGAGATCCCTGCTTCGTTCCCTGCACGCCAGCTGGAATTCTTGAAATGCTCGACCGAAGCGGAAACCGGCCCGACGGGAAACATGCCGTGGTCATTGGCCGCAGCAACATTGTGGGCAAGCCCATGGCCAATCTGTTACTTCAAAAAAGCAAAAAAGGCAATGCAACCGTCACCATCTGCCACACCGGTACGAAGAACATGGGGCAATTTACCAGGCAGGCCGATATTCTGGTGGTTGCCGCCGGCGCCGTGAATGCAGTCACCCCCGACATGATCAAGCCGGGAGTGGTTATCATTGATGTCGGAATGAACCGCATTCCCGATCCCACAAAGGCATCAGGCTACCGGCTAACCGGTGATGTTGATTATGAAGGATGCTTCCCATTGGCCTCTGCGATAACGCCTGTTCCCGGTGGAGTCGGGCCCATGACCATTGCCATGCTGATGAAGAACACACTGGCAAGTGCAAACCATGAAATTTATTCGTAAATTGTAAGTCTGTTTTTTATCAGGAGTTATAGTTCGATTATGCTGAAAGCAAAGAAACCGGTCAAAGTTTCACAAAAAGAAATCCGGGAAGATAATCTGGTGACCGCCTATACACGGTTCATGGGCTGGTATTATAAAAATGAGCGGACCGTTCTGATTGCCGGAGCAGCACTTTTGCTGGTCATTATCGGAAGTATTTCCTGGGCCTTTTTAAAGAGCAGCCAGGAAGAAGAAGCAGCCGATCTGCTGGCTAAAGTGTATCCCATGGTTGCTACCCAGCAATGGGAAAAGGCATTAAATGGTGATTCCACCAATGCATCGGTTGGCTTAGCAGCCATTGCAGATGACTTTTCGGGTACTTCAAGCGGCTCCATTGCTGCGTTCTATGCCGGTAAGGCCAATATGGAACTTGGCAATTACGAGCAGGCATTTGAATACTTTGATATGGTCTCCTCAAAAAGCCCGCATCTGGAAGCAGCCGCTTTAGGTGGCATGGCTGCCGTCTATGAGCACCAGAAAGAACCTGCAAAAGCCTCTGATTTATACAGCAAGGCTGCTGAAAAGGCTGGAAATCCGCTTCTGACTCCCCGGTACCTGTATCTGGCCGCACTGACCGCGGCAGAGGCCGGCGAATACTCGAACGCCATCGATTTTCTGACCGATCTGAAAGAAAATTACAAGGACGCTGCCTACACACGGGATGCCGACAAATTGCTGGCCTTGTATCAGGCAAAATCACTTAACTGATCTGATTGACCTGTTGGTATTAAAGGGGATTCCTCGATGAGGGTCCCCTTTTTTATTGCATTCTGACCGGCAAAGTCACCGAAAAGCAACTTCCCTCACCCGGCGACGATTCCACCGAGATGGTACCATGGTGAGCATTGACAATACCGTAAACCACAAACAACCCCAATCCGCTTCCCTTGCCCACCTGACGGGTCGAGTAAAATGGTTCAAAAATCTTCTTAACCGATTCCTCAGGAATTCCCTCACCGGTATCGGCAACTGAAAATTGAACCGTGTTTTCATCCTTCGGAGAAATCGACAGTGTTAACAGACCTCCGTGGGGCATGGCGTCCTCAGCATTTGAAATCAGGTTGAAAATCACCTGATTGATCTGTCCGGGAAAGCAATCCACCAAAGGAACCGGCTTAAAATCCTTTACAATAAGGACAGAAGGCGATAATCTGCCCCCGATAACCGACAAAGTGGTTTCGAAACAATCTGCTATACTGGTCTTTTTGGGAGTATCTTCTTCCGGACGTGCAAATCGTCTGAATCCCGATACAATGGCTTCTGTTCTTTTAGCTCCATCCTGAATTCCCGACAAAAGGACAGGGATTTCTTTCAGGATTTCATCATAATCGTGAAGATGGAGTGCATCGGCCAGGCCCGGAATGGGCAGCTGACGCGCATCATTGACCAGACTGGTCAGCAGATCGAAATCCCGTTTCAGCGGAACCAGTGCAGACAGGATGTAATTCATCGGATTATTAAGTTCGTGGGCAAGACCAGCCGTCAATTGTCCCAGCGACGCCATTTTCTCATTTTGAATTAACTGAAACTGGGTTTGCTGCAATCGGGTCAGAGCAACTTGCAATGCATCCGATTTTTCACGGAGCGACTCCCGTGCTTCATCACTCCGCTGCTTTTCTGCCACAATATCACGTGTCCGCTCATTCACCAGCACCGCCAGCCGGCGCTCCGAATTTTTCAGGCTCGAAATCCGGTAAAAGTGCCCACCTGTCAGTAATAGTCCGAAAAATCCGACCAGAATGATCCAGAACCAACTTGTCTGGTAAAACAGAGGTTCCACATAGAGATCCACCGAAGCGCCATCATCATTCCAATACCCATCGTTATTGGCTGCAATCACCTGAAACCGGTAACGCCCGGGAGGCAGGTTGGTATAGGTGGCCTGTCTGAGGTTGCGGGCATCGATCCAATCATCGTCATAACCAAATAACCGGTACCGGCACTGAACCTTTTCCGGCTCGATAAAAGACAGCACTGCAAACTGAAATTCGAATCGCTTGATACCTGGTGATAGTTCAACCCGCTGACTGACCGCCATTGGCAGGTTATAGGACAGAATGGATTCGAGGACAACCGGCGGAGGTGTGGTGTTTATGGTTGGTTTTTCGGCCGGATTCAGGATGGCCATCCCCCGTGCGGTGGGAAACAGCAGTCTGCCATCACGGGTCCGCCAACCAGCCGGCTGGGAACTTCCGTTGCACTGGCTCGTTTTAAGACCATCGGTTTTTCCGTAGGCCTGTGATTCAACCGATTTGCGTCTTCCATCCACCAGATCGAGCAGCTGCTGTCTGGAAACCGAGTAGATTCCTTTGTTACAGGTCATCCATAAATTGCCCTGTGCATCATCCAGAATCTGAAACGCCACATCGTCGAAAAGTCCCTCCCGGGTCGTTATCCTGAACACCTTTTCCGCTTTTAATAGATACAAGCCGGCATCAGTCCCTATCCAGACCAGAGAATCAGCCTCGGGATAAATGGAGAAAACATTGCTCATCAATCCTCCCCCGGGTAACCTGATCATGTCGATCTGGCCATCCGGATTCAGTCTGTTCAGTCCATTGGATGTACCAACCAGAAGAGCTCCTGACGCTTCATAGGCCAATGAGAGAATAAAGTTGTTCGACGTTCCATTCCGGTTCGTAAACAAACTGACCTGACCATTCCGGTAATGATACAATCCGCGGGTTGAGCCAATCCACATACCTCCATTGGACGATGGCAACAATGCACGGATGACCGACCCATTCTGATCGGATGAATAAACAACCGGACTAAACACACCAGCCCGGCCTTTGTACAACCCTTTTCCGGCGGTTCCCACCCAAAGCTGACCCTGTTCATCAGAGGCCACTGATAAAACCTCTGTGACCGGTAATCCCTGAAACTGTTGCCTGATCTTGTTATCTGCTGGATTCCAGGCATTCAGACCGCTGCTGGTTCCGATCCAAACCCAACCATCCGGGGCCTCATAAACAGTCCGTGTGTAATCATCCGATAATCCTTTAGCCGAGGTTAACACGGTAAACCGACCTCGTCTAAGGGTATTCAACCCCACATTGGTACCCACCCACATCGTGCCTTCCCTGTCCTGAAACAGGGACCTGACCCGATTGGAAGACAAACCATCAGCCGTGGTAAAAGAAGACTGCAGACCCGCATTAAACCGGTAGACGCCTTCATCTGTTCCGATCCATAGGCCACCTTCGCGGTCGGACATGAGGGAGGTGATAACCGGGTTTTCTGGTGCCAGTCCGGGAGGTGCTTTTTCAATTTCACGATCGATGATCCTTGCCAATCCATTGCTCGTTCCCACCCAAACCGTCTGGTTCTGGTCGGTCACCAGTGATCGTATATAAAGAGATGGGAGTCCTTCGCGAAGTCCATAGGTAAAAAACTGTCCGTCAGAGAGCCGGATCAGGCCCAAAGGGGTCCCTATCCAGACAGAACCATCAGGGCCGGTTGTCAGTGCAGTAATGGTCTCGCTGATCAGGCCATCAGACAACCGGTACTCTTTCACATTGCCATTCCTGATCTGAAGCAGTCCATTATCGGTTCCCACCCACAACTCATTGTCCTGGCCCATTGCCAGGGACCTGATAAACCGGCCTTGTGTCCGTTGTGAAAAATCAGGAAGGCCGATTTCCTGATTTTTTAATGAGAAGAGTCCGGAACGTGTACCGATCCAGATGGTGGAATCGGTGGTTTCGAGAAGGGAGATAATGGCATGATTGGTAAGTGCGGGTGTATTTCTCGAATCGAAGACGGTAAAAGAGGTCCCGTTATACCGGACCAATCCTTCATACGTTCCCAGCCATATATAGCCAGAATGACTCTGTATAACACTGAGGATGGTGTTTTGGGGCAACCCATCATCGGTGGTCCATTCATCATGGGTATAGGAGTTGATTTCCTGAGACCAGGCTTCCGGACGTTGTATGAATCCGGTGGCAAGCGCCATCAGGAGAAGGGTCAGTATGGGTTTTATCATGGATGAATCTGGCTGTTTTTCAGAATGAACCAAAATAACAGTATGTTTGCCGGATATGAAATCGAAGTCATTTTCACCAGAACTGATGGCTCCTGCAGGAAACCTGATTCATCTGCAGACGGCCATTCATGCCGGAGCGGATGCCATCTATTTTGGTTCCTCCCAATTCAACATGCGGGCAAGAGCACGCAATTTCAGTCCTGATGATCTGGTTCCCATGGTCAATCGTTGCCATGAGGCTGGCGTCAAAGCCTATCTGACTGTCAACACCATCGTTTATGAAAATGAGCTGGATGATTTACGTCAGTTGCTCATACAGGCCGGAGAGGCAAAGACCGACATGGTGATTGCTTGGGACTGGGGAGTGATTGATTTGTGTCAGGAATTGGGTGTTCCCTTTGCCATTTCCACACAGGGTTCTGTTTCCAATTCAGCCGGAATCAGGCTGGCGGAAAAACTGGGAGCCAAACGGGTGGTACTCGCACGGGAGTGCTCTCTTGAAGACCTTCGGCAAATCCGTGAGAAAAGTTCACTCGAAATCGAAGTTTTTGTTCATGGGGCCATGTGTGTAGCCGTTTCGGGTCGCTGTTTTATGAGTCATGAGTTGTTTAATCACTCAGCCAATCGCGGTGATTGCATTCAGCCCTGCCGACGGACGTATGAAGTCACCGCTACTGATACCGAAACCGGAGACCAGCTCATCATCGGTGAAGACTCCATCATGTCACCCAGCGATTTATGTGCGCTTCCCTTTCTTGACCAACTGATTGCCTCAGGCGTTCACTCGCTTAAAATTGAAGGACGAAAACGAAGCCCTGAATACGTTCAGGTGGTCACCGGGGTGTACCGACAGGCCATTGATGCCGTCATGGAAGACCGCTTCACACCCGACCGCATCCAAAACTGGATGGAGCAACTGGGAACCGTGTTTAACCGGGGATTTTCATCCGGATTTTATCTGGACATTCCGGGAGAATCGGCCTGGTCAGCAGGTCCTTCAAATCAGTCAGCCTGGCACAAGGAATACATTGGAAAAATGGTGACTACCCCGGGAGTGCCCGGATCGGTTTCCTTGAAAATCGAAGCACGCAATGCCTTGCGGCATGAAAAAGTGGTACTGAACTCGGTTCATACCGGCGTGGCCTTTTTCGACCTGAACTGGAAAGAAGATCAGCAAGAAGCCATTCAGGGAACGCTGGTGACACCCGATGCCGGTCTGAATTTTCACCCGGGTGATCAGATCTATGCCTGGATCATGGATTCAAAGGGAGATAAATCGGAATGACGGGATCGAAACTTGCCTTTATCGTTAATCCCAATGCCGGTTCAGGAAAAGGGAAAGCCTACGGTCAGCTTCTTGAAGCAGATGCCCGTCAAAGAGGCCTGCAATCCACCTTTTTATATACGTCAGCAACCGGAGAAGCCACTCACCTGGCCAGGAAGGCCGCGGCTGAAGCAGAGGTTATCATTGCGGTTGGCGGTGATGGCACGGTGAATGAAGTATTAAATGGTATATGGGATCTGCCTGTCCGGTTCGGAGTCATTCCATGCGGAACCGGTAACGATTTTATTAAAATGCTCCGGATGGATCCGGCCAATCCGCTGACTGCGCTCGATCAGTTGTTCCGTTATGAAGTGAAGGCAGTCGATGTGGGGTTGGTAGAAACCAATTCTGCCAGGCGGTATTTCGTCAATAACATCGGAATCGGGTTTGATGCCCTGGTTGCAGCACGGGCAAACCGGATAAAATATCTCGGGAAATTTTCTTACGTGCTTTCCGTGATGACCACTCTGGTCACCTACCGGGAACCCACCATCCGGCTATCTGCCAGCGGTCAGGACATGCACTTTCCGTTGTTTCTGATGACGTTTGGAAACGGGACCCATGCAGGAGGCATTTTTCATCTCACACCGGGTGCCCTGATTGATGACGGACTTTTCCACACGACAATCATATCTGATGTCAGGAAAAACCGCGTTTTTAACATCTTTCCCAAAGTCATCAAGGGAACCCATCTGGGTGAACCGGAAGTGAAAAGATTGTTAACGGCTGATGGTAAAATCTGGAGTCCCGAGGATCTGACCATTCATGCAGATGGTGAAATTATCACAAGAAGCGCCAGAGAAATTTCGGTGGGTATTCTGGAAAAACATCTGAAGGTGATTTCGGGACATTAAAAAAGCGCCGCAACACTGCTATTGAGAGGAAATGAAGAATCTCATTTCATGACACGGTGGGATCGGCCTTTTCACTTCTTGCTTCCACTGTTCGTTTTTTGCCGCCGGTTCCAGCCACTTAAGGCATCCGGTGAAACGAAACCGTCAGACGGTTGAGGCCTGCATTACATGAACAGAACGGTGACCCCTGCAGACAATAAATTGTCAGATTCTTATTATCTCGTGGCCAATAGCAGGTGCGGACTTTTCTATTATCGTAAAAAATCAGGATTGTAACAACTTATCGGTAAAGTCAATCATCCGGGTTACTTCGCTCTGAGCAAATCCATCCGGATCTGCCGATTTCTTCCGTTCGGCTTCCAGTGACTCTGCCAGGTTGAGGGCCGTTAAAATCGCCAGAGCAAGAACCGGACGGTCACTTCTTCCCTTGTGAAGCTCATTCATCAACCGGTCAACCTGCTCGGCACACCGGTAAATCAACGCCGGATCATCCCCTTTCAGGGTATATTCCGTATCGAAAATTCTCACTTTCACCGTTTCCATCGTCATTTCTCTCCGGTAAGCTGATCGATTCGGTTGATCAGGGATTTCACCTGACTTTCAATTTCCTGCTTTTCGGTCTGAAAGCTTTGCTGACTCGACTCAAATAACATTCGGGCCTGGCTCAGATCGGATTCCTTGGCACGCAGTTTTTCTTCCAGCTGCATGTTCAGGTGGGTGAGCCGTTCAATTTCAGCCGATTTTTGCTGAAGCCGCTGCTCGATCTGATAGAGATGATCCCATAGTTTACGAAGGTTTTCCAGCTCAATCATACACCCCTCAGTTCGGCCTGATGTGCCGTTTCCATTCCCTTTTTAACCTTTTGGATCCAGGCGTTGATGTCTTCGTCGGTAAATGTCCGGTCCAGGTTCTGAAGTGTGATGCGGAAGGCAACCGACCGCCGGCCGGAATTTTCCCCTTTTGCTTCAAACACATCAAAAACCCTGACATCCTGAATCCAGTCTCGTTCACTTTCGCGGATTGTGGCGATCAGTTTGTCGGCCGGGACCGTTTTATCCACCCAGAAGGCCAGATCTTTTTCAACAGGAAGGAACCGGGGTAATTCACGGTATCGGGGTGTGAGTCGAGAAAGATCATCCAGCAGATCCAGATAGATTTCTGCCACATAAACCGGGTTCCGGCAGTCATAGAATCCGGTGAGTTCTGGTCGAAGCTCGCCCAACGATGCCACTCTTTTCCCATTGGCAAGTAAGACCATTCCATTCGAATAAACCGAATCGGCCTGTGGCTCAGCCTGAAGGGACTGTTGAAGGTGCCAAAGGCCGGTTACCGACATCACAACCGATTTCAGGTCAAAGAAGGATGATTTACGAACCGGTTGATTCCAGTTCTGTTCCAGAAAATCACCCGTCAGCGCAATGGCCAGAATGCGGTTTTCGGTATATCCGGGTAACCGTTTATAACGATCCGATTCTGTTTTCAGAAAAGTTCTGCCGAATTCGAACAGTCGAAGATTGGGTACGCCCATGTTCTGATTTCGCCGGATTACCTGAAGCAACCCCGGAATCATGGATGGTCTGAGGGTTTTCATATCCTCGCTTTGCGGGTTCAGGATTTCCACACTATCCGTGGTAATCAGGTCCGATTCGGGACGGGAAATCATCGAATTGCATATCACTTCCTGAAAGCCGGCCCCGCAAAGAATGAACTTAATCCGGTTATTCCGGTCGTGTTCCTTGGAGGTTTCACTGTTAAAGAAGGTGGTGACGGTCCCCGATTCGGGAATATGCTGAAAACCATGGATCCTGATGAGTTCCTCAATCACATCGATCTCCCGGGTAATGTCGGGGCGATGGGTGGGAATCCGGACCATCATCTGCGTAGCCGATTCACCAATGAGAACGAAACCAAGGTTTTCGAGAATACTGTGTATACGCTCTTTCGGGATTTCAATTCCCAGAATTCGTTTTACCTGCTGAAAACGGACCACCAGTTCATTCTGAACCGGAGGGTGGCTGGTGGCAACCACGGGTTTCAGGGCCAATTTGCCGCCGGTTACTTCGACCATCAGCTTGGCTGCACGCTTGGCAGCATATTCCTGAAGATGGGTATCAATGCCACGTTCGAAGCGGTAACTGCTATCGGTGGAAACCCCTAATCGTTTGGCGGTGCGCCTGATGCTTGCCGGATGAAACCACGCTGATTCAAGCAGGACGGTCCGGGTTGAATCGGTCACTTCCGAATTTTCACCTCCCATAATACCAGCCAGTGCAACGGCCCGGGAGTCATCACCAATCATCAAGGCCCGGTCCGGCAATTCCCTTTCCTTTGAATCAAGGGTGGTAAAACGGGTTTTCCCGGTTTCAAATACTTTGATTTTCCGGCTTTGGATCGTGGAGTAGTCGAAGGCATGAAGGGGCTGTCCACATTCCATCATCACATAATTGGTGGCATCCACCAGAATATTACGCGGTCTCAGTCCCATTAACTGCAGTCGGCGTTGCATCCAATCGGGTGAGGCCACCGGCCGGACCCCATCGAGATACCAGCCCACATAGACCGGGCAGGCAGCTGGTGCGGCCAGTTCTATGCTGATGTACGGATCTGAGGTTTCCTTCAGATAAAAGTCGGGGGAAATCTGGGTGTCCGGGATCCGGACCGGATTACCGGTCAGGGCCGATACTTCGCGTGCAATTCCCAGATGGCTCAGACAGTCGCCGCGGTTGGCGGTAATGGCCACTTCGAGCACATAGTCGGTTTTTAAACCCAGGAGGGTCACCAGATCGAGACCCGGTTTAGTGTTTTCCGGCAACACCCAGATTCCGGGTGATTTGCCTTCCTCAAGTCCGAGTTCTGAGCGGGAACAGATCATTCCCGAGGATTCCACTCCGCGGATGGTGGCTTTGCCGATGGACAGACCACCGGGAAGTTTTGAGCCGGGTACGGCAACGGGAACCATCTGACCGGCCTGTACATTCGGAGCACCGCAGACAATCCTGACGGGCAAGCCATCGCCGAGGTCCACGCTGCAGACACTCAGTTTATCGGCATTCGGGTGCTTATCGCGGTGAAGTACCTTACCGGTGATCACACCGGAAAAGCCGGGTGAATGGTTTTCAATTCCCTCTACTTCCAATCCGGCCAGTGTCAGCCTGGAAGCAAGTTCTTCAGGAGTCCAGTCAAATTCGACAAATTCCCTTAACCAGCTGTAGATTATTTTCATATCAGAATTGTTGTAAAAACCGAGTATTGTTATCGTATAATAAGCGGATATCATCGACACCGTAACGCATCATGGTGATTCGTTCAATGCCCATACCGAATGCATAACCGGTATAGTGCTCGGGATCGATTCCGCATGATTTGAACACATTCGGATCCACCATTCCGCAACCGAGAATTTCGAGCCATCCGGAATGCTTGCAAACCCGGCATCCTTTGCCGTGGCAAAGGTGACAGGAAACATCAACCTCGGCGGAGGGTTCTGTAAATGGAAAGAACGATGGTCTCAGTTTGATCTTCGTATTTGGTCCGAAAAATTCTCTGCTGAAAGCAAGAAGAATGGATTTCAGATCCACCATGGATACCTGTTCATCAACCAGTAAACCTTCCAGCTGATGAAAGACGCAATAGCTTCTGGCTGAAACCGCCTCATTGCGGTAGACCCTTCCGGGCATGATAGAACGGATGGGAGGTTTCTTTTTTTCCATCAGCCGTATCTGAACAGGAGACGTATGGGTGCGCAGAAGAACATCCTTGTCGATAAAAAAGGTATCCTGCATGTCCCGTGCTGGGTGATCTGCTTCGAAATTCAGAGCTTCAAAATTGTAAAAGTCATGTTCCAGTTCGGGTCCGTTTTCGACTGAAAACCCAAGGAAACGGAAAATATCAATCATTTCATTCATCACCACCGAAATCGGATGAAGCTTTCCGAAGGTGAGAGGAGTACCCGGCAGGGTTACATCATAGGCAGGCTGAGAGCCCGTTGTCTGTTTCAGGCGATCACTGGCCTGATCGAGCAATCGCTGGGCTTCATTTTTCAGTTGGTTGAGCTTTTTCCCGATGTTTCCCCGTTCTTCTTTGGGAACGTTGGGAAGCTGATCGAACAGCTCACTGATTTTTCCTTTCCGCCCGAGGAACTGAATCCGGAATGATTCGATGGCCTCCTGACTGGACAGGGCGGCGGCACCAGCGGTTACTTGTTTTTCAATATCGAGTATCTGGTCTTGCATAGGAATAAAAAAAGGGATTACCGGCCTGAAATCAAACCGACAATCCCCTTTCCAGGTTGAATTGATTGATCAGGCTAATGCTTCTTTTACGATGGCAGCAAAGGCTTCCGGATTGTTCACTGCCAGGTCGGCCAGTGATTTCCGGTTGATCGTGATATTCTTCTGAGTCATGGCATGAATAAGCCGGCTGTAAGAGGTGCCGTTCTGATGAGCAGCCGCATTGATACGGGTGATCCACAGATTACGGAAATCCCGTTTCCGGACCCGACGGTCCCGGAAAGCATAGGTAAGACCTTTTTCAACCGCATTTTTAGCGACCGTGTAAACGCTGTTCCGGCGTCCGAAATAACCGGAAGCCTGTTCTATAATCCGTTTCCGGCGACGATGCGAAGCAACTTTATTTTGTGAACGTGGCATGGGTAAACTCCTTCTCTTACATTCCTAACATGCGTTTTACGCGTGGCTGATCGACAGCAGCCATTACCACGACTTTACGCAGTGACCGTTTTCTTTTCCGTGATTTACTGGTGAGAATGTGACGGGCGAATGATTTTCCCCGGACCACTTCTCCGGTGCCGGTCAGTTTAAACCGCTTCTTGGCACTTTTATTTGTTTTGATCTTAGGCATACTTACCTCGTTGGTTTATTTATTTCTTTTTCTTTTCCGGTGAAATCATCACCGTCATTGACCGGCCTTCCATTTTTGGTTCCTGTTCGACTTTTCCGAAGTCGTCCAGTCTTGAAATGAAACGGTCCAGAATTTCACGGCCCTGATCCTGATACGTGATCTCACGGCCTTTAAAGTACACCGATCCTTTGACTTTGTTTCCTTCTTCAAGAAACCGGATGGCATGCTTCGTTTTGAAGTCAAAATCATGAACATCGGTGTTGATATGAAACCGAACCTCTTTGACCACCACGACTGCCTGTTTCTTCTTGGCAATCTTTTCCTTCTTCGTCAGTTCATACCGATACTTACCGAAGTCGGTTATTTTGCAGACTGGTGGTTCTGCATTGGGGGAGATTTCAACCAGATCCATCCCTTTGGATTCAGCCATGGCAATGGCTTCCCTGATCGGGTAGATTCCGTGTTGACCATCCGGATCGACGACCCGCACGGTCTTAGCGCGGATTTCTCCGTTCACACGGATTTTTTCAGCCTTTACTTGTCCGCTAATTGTTCATGTCCTTTCGATTATTACATTGCTTTTGAGGTAACTTCGGCCAGAAGGCTGGCAATCACCCCATCGACAGGCTGTGATCCCAGATCACCTTTCCCGTGGCGGCGTACCGACACCTGCCCGTCATCGGCTTCTTTCTGACCGCAAATCAGCATTACTGGCACTTTCTGAGTTTCCCAATCCCTGATTTTATACCCGATTTTCTCGTTACGGTGATCGGTTTTAACTCTGAGTCCGGCATTCCGTAACTGGTCAGCCACCGATTCAGCATAACCGGCCACCTGATCTGAGATCGGAAGTACGGCTACCTGCAGCGGAGCGAGCCACAAGGGGAAGTTCCCTGCAAAATGTTCAATCAGGATGCTCAGAAAGCGTTCCATGGAGCCAAACGGAGCACGGTGAATCACCACCGGACGGTCACGGGTGTTTTCAGAATTAACAAATTCGAGATCGAATCGCTCAGGCATGACATAGTCTACCTGAACCGTTCCCAACTGCCATTTTCTTCCGATTGCATCACGGACGATGAAATCGAATTTGGGTCCGTAGAAGGCGGCTTCGCCAATTCCGATGAAATAGTCGAGTCCCATGGTCTGGGCGACTTCCAGAATTTCCTTTTCGGCCTGATCCCACATTTCGGGAGAACCGGCATATTTGGTCTGATTAGCCGGATCGCGGAAAGACAGTCTGGTTTTAACCGGCATGTTGAATGTGTGGAAAACCAGCTGAGTCAATTCAATCGCATTGATCAGCTCCGCTTTCAGCTGATCATGGGTGCAGTAAATGTGCGCATCGTCCTGAGTGAATCCCCGTACACGGGAAAGTCCGTTCAACTCACCCGACTGTTCATACCGGTACACCGTTCCGAACTCGGCCAGACGAAGCGGAAGATCACGGTAGGACCGTGGCTGGCTGGAGTAGATCTGGTGGTGATGGGGGCAGTTCATGGGTTTCAGCAAATACTGCTCGTCTTCCACATCCATCGGTGCAAACTGGGAATCGGAATAGTACGGATAGTGCCCGCTGGTGCGGTACATGTCCAGGTTCCCGATATGGGGAGTAATAACTTCGACGTAGCCTCGTTTGAGCAATTCATCGCGCAGGAATGCTTCAAGAGTGCGGCGGACCAGCGTACCGTTCGGAAGCCACACCGGCAATCCGCGTCCCACCATCGGACTGAATAAAAACAACTGAAGCTGCTTACCAAGCTTTTTATGGTCCCGCTTTTTGGCTTCTTCAAGCTGATTCAGGTATTCATCCAGCTGAGTTTGTTTCGGGAAGGAAACCGCATAAATCCGCTGCATGACCTGACGACTGGCATCGCCGCGCCAGTAGGAGGAAGAAACAGACATCACCTTCACCGCCTTTAACCGGCTGGTGAATGGCAGGTGCGGACCTGTACATAAATCGGAAAAATCACCCTGATGATAAATGGAAACCACCGCATCATCGCTGATGGTGGATTCGAGAATCTCGACTTTGTACGGATCGGTCCGTTTGGACTTGAAATAACCGATTGCATCGGCCTTTGCCAGTTCCTGCCGTTGAATGGACAGGTTGCGGGCAGCAATTTCCTTCATCTTATTTTCGATAAGCGGGAAATCCTCGGGAGTAAACGCATGCGGAGAATCCACATCGTAATAAAACCCGTTTTCGATGGCCGGTCCTGCACCGAAACGGGTGCCCGGGTACAATTCCTCAATGGCCTGTGCCATGATGTGGCTGCTCGAATGCCAATACACATCGTGACCTTCATCGGAATCGAAGGTGATCAGTCGGATAGAAGCATCGGCATCAATAGGAAGGTTCAGATCCCTGATGGATCCGTTCACCTCGATGGCAAGCGCATCTTTCTCGAGACTGCGTGAAATGGATGCAGCAATCTCAAGACCGGTTGTGCCGGCTGCATACTCCCGGACCGATGAGTCTGGTAATGTTATACGGATGGTATTCATGGCAATAAAAAACAGCCGTGGGCGGTACAAGATTCGAACTAGTGACCTCTACGATGTCAACGTAGCGCTCTAACCAACTGAGCTAACCGCCCGACGACTGGTATAAACCTGTCAGAAATGAGTCCTGATTTCTTTGGATAATCTGCACAGCCAGGTGAATCAGACAAGCTTAAGAACCTGAACTGCTGTAAAAAATGTGTAAACGTGCCGGGAGCGGGAATCGAACCCGCACGACCTTTTAAGGTCAAGGGATTTTAAGTCCCTCTTGTCTACCAGTTCCAACATCCCGGCGAACCGAAACCCGACAAAGAGGCGACGGGCGGATTCGAACCGCCGAATGAAAGTTTTGCAGACTTCTCCCTTAGCCACTTGGGTACGTCGCCAGACGCCCTGTGTTATTGCATAAACGAAAAATCCCGCATTAATCGGGATTTTTCAATGCAGTCTGTTACCAGTTTTGCTTTAGAACACAGTGTTGAGCGGGAAACGAGACTTGAACTCGCGACATCAACCTTGGCAAGGTTGCGCTCTACCAACTGAGCTATTCCCGCTTATTTAAAAAGTGGATACAAAGATACAGTTAATTATTGTCCTGCGCAATAGTCCTTTTGCTAAAAATAGGCACTTCAGGGTTGCTTGCCGGCCATTTCGGCATTTTCAATCACCAATTGCTTATCAGCAATGAAACCCTGCATCAGACGAAGCACTTCCAGCACCCCATATTCGGTGTAATTGACCACTTTGTGCACCGTATGACACGTTTCGAGCAGTTTGGCCAGATTTGAATCTTTCAGGTCGGTCGAGGCAGCCAGCTGCATGATCAGTTCCGGATCCACGTATTTGATGCGGGTGGTGGAATAGTAACGGGGAAACAATTTGCTGGTGATTTCATTTACCTTTTCACCATAGGCATTCAGCAAGGCATAGGAATCCAGAACATTCCGGACCGGCAGCTTATCCCCTTCATCGAATTTGAACTTCCCTCCCTGGAGGCTGAACAGATAATAAATGGCTTGTTTTCCGATGCGGTTAATCGATTTGGAATAAACAATTTCGCCATCCTTGAATCCGACAAAAGAGGTTTCTCCGTTGTGTACAATCCGCAACAGACCACTTTGCCGTCGATTATGAATGGATTCAAATACCGACCGGAGCGGTTTCTGGCGCAACTCTCCCGAGTAGAGGTTGTCACCCGAAAAGTTCGGGTCCTTCCGCAGTTTGATCTGAAGATTGAGGCGGACGAGCATGTCCCTGAATTCGAAGGGCTTTGCAATGAACTCATCGGCCGTGGACTCGAACGCTTTAATCTTGGTATTGGTATCGGCCTGGTAACTGCAGAAAACGAAGGGAATTTTGATCAGTCTTTCAATTTTCCTGATGGATTCCAGAAACTGAAATCCGTTTACCTCGGGCATGTCCACCTCGGACATGATGACGTCGGGCATAAACCGTTCGGCTGCCTGCAAGGCATCGATGGCCTTTTCGAAAATCATCGTTTCGAAGCCCTCAGCCGTTAATTGCATGTTCAATTGCTTCAGAGCAACCGGATTCGGATCAACTATCAGTATGCGGTTCATCAGAGGGCCTTCTTATTCAAAATTGTATTTTTTGCGTTTTTCCCACAGATTCTTGGCTGAAATATTCAGAATCCGGGCTGCTTCCTGATAGGATTTGGCATGATATTCAAGAATATAGGAGATGTATTCCTTTTCCAGTTCCTCAAAACTCAGCAATTTGGAAACCGTAAAGGTGGCACCGGTTTTTCGTTTCTGAACCGGTCCGGCATCCATTCCCAGGTCGGCCGGTGTAATGGCGCTACCCGCGCTGAAAATAATGGCCCGTTCCAAAATGTTACGCAATTCCCTCACGTTACCCGGAAAATGATAGGCCTTCAGAGTGTCGGCGGCTTCATCGGTCAGGTGAAGACCAGGCTTTCCAAACCGCTGCCCAGCATCGCGCAGAATGTGTCTGGCAATCCGGGGGATGTCATCAGAAACCTCTCGGAGTGCAGGCATGCGAAGATTTATCACATTGATCCGGTAGTACAGGTCATCCCTGAACTCTCCGGCTTCGCATTTCTTCACGAGATCGGCATTGGTGGCAACGACCACACGGGTGGTAACCGATAAGTCTTTCAATCCGCCTACCCTGCGGGTTTTTTTGGTTTCCAGAAAGGACAATAGTTTCGACTGGACTCCAAGCGGCACGCTGTCGATTTCATCCAAAAACAGGGTACCGTCTTTTGCTTCTTCAATCAGACCGATCTTGTCACGGCGGGCATCGGTAAAGGCCCCTTTCATGTATCCGAACAATTCAGATTCGAACAGGGTCGAAGGAATCGCCCCTGCATTCACCTCGACAAAGTTGTTCCTGGCGGTATCTTCAGTAATGGTATGGAGAATCCGGGCCAGAAAACTTTTCCCGGTCCCTGTCTCACCTGTAATTAAGACAGGTGCTTCGGGAACACGTGCCAGTCTGGAGAGTTGCTGACGCAGTTTATCAAAGGCTGGTGACAGGCCAATGAGTGAATCCAGGCCGGGTTCATCCGGACTTGCCCGTTTCAGCCGGGCCACTTCCACTTTCAACTGCTGAACCTCAAGTGCCTGGTCGATGGTGCTGGATAGTTCTTCCCGGTTTATGGGTTTTCTGATATAATGAAAAGCACCTGCCCGCAGACTTTCAATTGCTGGTTCCAGTGTGGCATTGGCTGTAACCATGATCACCGGAATGGTGGGAAATTCAGCTTTGATTTCCCGCAGAATGGTAATTCCATCCTTCCCGGGCATGTTGATATCGAGACAAATCACATGCGGGTAAAATGCAGCCACTTCCTCACTGACCAGGGCCGGATCCTGTACCGTACGGGTCTGGTACCCGGTTTTGGTAAAGAAATGAGACAACAGGGTCAGTAAATTCGGGTCATCATCAATAAAAAGTATCTTTTTCACAGCAATGATGCCTTTCTTTCCTCGAGCGACTCTCTGAGCTTTCTGATTCCATCTGCCGGATCGGGATAGCGGAAAACGGCTGATCCTGCCACCAGAATATTGGCGCCGGACTTCACAATCGGCAAGGCAGTCTCCGGAGATACGCCTCCATCCACTTCGATCAGGAGTGCAGGATTCAGATGTTCTGCCATTTTCCTGAGCTTCTGAATTTTCTTCAGACTGGTATCGATGAATTTTTGACCCCCGAATCCCGGATTGACCGACATAATCAGAACCATATCGATGTAAGGAAGGATTTCCTCGAGCACCGACACTGGGGTAGCCGGATTAACGGAAACACCCGGATGGACTCCGAGTGAACGAATCAGTTGCACGGTCCGGTGCAGATGAGGCACTGTTTCCTGATGAACAGTGATCCAGGAGGCACCCGCTTTCACGAAATCAGGAATGTATAAATCGGGGTTTTCAATCATCAGATGGACATCCAATGGAAGGGAAACCGATTTTTTAGCCGCTTCAACAATAAAGGGGCCAAAGGTGATATTCGGGACAAAGTGCCCATCCATCACATCGCAATGAATCCAGTCGGCTCCTCCCTTTTCACAGGCCGTCAGCTGGTCTGCCAGTCTTCCGAAATCGGCGGACAGAATGCTTGGAGCAATCAATACCGGTTGTTCAATCCCGCTGAGAGCCATTCCTGGAATCCTCGTTTTTATTCCGGGTGGTGATCCATAAATCAACCGACCTTCCAACTGCTGCTTTTTCACCTTTTTTAGGAAACTGATCGATCACCGTACCCGGCAGCAACTCCTCATTGAACTGGTTAATCACCGTTCCAAGAGTCAATCCGTTCTTCACCAGGATTTTCTGTGCCTCGGTTAAGGACAGGGTGGTCAGATCGGGCATGTCAATAAAGGCTTTTACAGATCCACGCGATACGGTCAGAGTAATCAGGGTACCTTCGTTTACTTCCCTTCCAGCGGGTACGGACTGTCCGATCACGATGTTTTCAGGGACCTGATCACTGATCTGGTAAATGATCCCGCCTTTGCGGAGACGGTTTTTTTCGAGCAGAATGATGGCTTCTCTTTCCGATTTATCCCGCATGGCAGGTACCTGCACCTTTTTTGGTTCGGCTGCGGTAACGGTCAGGTAGATATTCCGACCATACTTGACTTCAGTGCCGGCAAGCGGATTCTGGAAATAAACCGTGTTCGGGTTCGCCTTCGGGTCAAACGGACCAACCGACACGACCGGAACCAACCCAAGGACTTCAAAATCACTCCGGACGGAGTCTATGGATTTACCCATCACATCGGGAACTTTTACAATGTCACGGCTATTCACATACAAGGGCATGATGACATAGTTTCCGGCAAGCAACAGGCTCCCGGCAATCAGGACCAACCATCCCAGCACGCGGCCCCATGAGAGGAGACGAACCTTTATAAATTTTTCCATGGAGCCTAAGATAGTTTTGTTACTTTTGGTAATCAACCCTTGTCAATAAAAATTCTGCACGAACTTAAGTTATTATTTTTCAACTATTTAGCACATATTTAATCTTCGTTGATTTTAATGCAAAAGCGGTCTATTTTTGCAGGTCCTTTTTTATGGTAAGCAGCGTCCCACTATGAAACTCACCAGCCTGCTCCAGGCTCACCACATTCTCCATCACCTTGATGTTACCGATAAAACCGATGCAATCAATGCATTGATTCAGGTTCTGGACGGGCATCCGGTTGTGACCGACATAGAAAAAGTCAGGCTCAGTGTATTTGAACGGGAAAAGCAGATGTCGACCGGTGTGGGAAAGGGTTTTGCAATTCCCCACGGGAAAAGTGACGGGGTCACCGACATTGCCATTTCACTTGCGCTGTTAAAAACCCCCATTGATTTTCAGTCGCTTGATGGTGAACCAGTCCGGCTGATCGTGTTGCTGGCCGCACGTGACACCATGGTAAACATGCACATTAAACTTCTTTCCCGAATCAGCCGGCTGATGAACAAAGATGAGTTCAGACACAAATTACAACTGTCTGAATCGGCTGATGATCTGTATAAGCTTCTCAGGGAAGAAGAAGACCAATATCCTGAAATCTGATGGAAATCATTCGTACCATTAAAGGCACCAATGATCTGCTTCCCGGTGAATCTTTTCGCTGGCAGTTTGCCGAAGCATTGATCAGGAGCCAATCTTCCCGATTCGGATTCAGGGAAATCCGTACCCCCATATTTGAATCAACCGCTTTGTTTTCCCGCGGCATCGGTGAACTGACCGATATCGTCAGCAAGGAAATGTACACTTTCCCGGACCGGGGCGGCAATTCGCTGACCCTTCGCCCTGAAATGACTGCCAGTGTCATGCGGTCCTTCATTCAACACCGGCTCGATCAGGATGGCGGTGTCCAGAAACTCTTCTATATTGGGCCGATGTTCCGAGCCGAAAATGTTCAGAAGGGACGCTTGCGGCAGTTTCATCAGTGGGGCGTGGAATGTGTGTCGGCTGAAGGTCCGGCCGCTGATGCTGAAGTAATTGCACTGATGATCAGAACGCTGGCTGCCTTCGGGCTCACCAATCTGACTTTGCGGATCAACAGTGTTGGTGATGAGCAATGCCGGCCTGTTTACCGTGAGGCCCTGCGAACATTTTTCACCCCGGTAAAGGACCAGTTGTGTCCCACTTGTCAGGGGCGTCTGGAAAATAATCCGATGCGGATTCTGGATTGTAAATCACAGGTTTGCCAGACCTTGGCCAAAGGGGCACCCAGCATTCTTGACTACCTGAATGAAGACTGCCGCACCCACTTTGAAACCCTTCAGTCCTTGTTAAACGCACTGAATATTGCGTATGTGATTGATGACCGGCTGGTTCGCGGACTGGATTATTATACAAAAACGGCATTCGAGGTTACCAGTAATGATCTCGGATCTCAGAATGCGGTAGGTGGCGGAGGCCGTTATGACCTGCTTGTGAGTCAATTGGGTGGTAAGCCAACTCCTTCGGTTGGATTCGCCATTGGTCTTGAGCGGTTGTTCATCATTCTGGAAGAACTGAAACTGAATCCGGGCTGGGTGGCTCCGGTCCCCGACCTGTATATCGCTTTGCTCGATCGGGAAGCCAGAATGGCGGCGGCATCTGTCATTGACACCTTGCGGACCGAAGGGCTGTCTGTGGAGTACGACCTGATGAACCGCAGCTTGAAAGCCCAGTTGCGGGAAGCGGACCGCCTTGGCAGCCGGTTTGTGGTTGTTATCGGAAGTCAGGAACTCTCCAGTGGCCAATTCAGGCTGAAGAACATGCAGACCGGCACTGAACAGGTTCTTCCCGTTCAGGAGTGGGTCCAGGCCATCCGGCGTGAGAAGTAATGCCTTCATCAACCCAGGTATTTATCCTTTACAGCACCTCCAATTGCAAGCTCTGCACCGAAGCGGTTCAGATGCTGAATTCCCTTCAGCGCTCGCACGGCTTTCTTCTGATTGAAACAAAACTCAAATCCGGGGATCCGCTTTACACCGAATTCAAGACTCAGTTCCCTGTTCTGCAACACAACGGGAAAACAGTTGCCTGGGGGCGGATGGATGAAATGGCAATTCTTACCATACTGAGGAATCATGGATCATAAACCACACGGCCACGATCCCGGACAGCTGATTTTCGGTAAAAATTCAATTCTGGAAGCATTGCGATCCGGTCGTGGTTTCGAAAAAATCTACTACCAGTCGGTTCATCCGCCCAGGTTCATGTCCGAAATCTTTCCGCTGGCGAAAAAAGCGAAAATCCCGGTGGTGCAAGCCACTCCGGATAAGTTCAAAAAAGCCGGTCTTGATCAGGTGGCCCATCAGGGGATTTTTGCCATTCTGTCACCGGTCCGCATTCTCTCTCTGGACGATTTTCTGGAAACCAATCCCCGTTCGGTCGCCATCCTGGATGAAATTGAAGATCCGCAGAATCTCGGAGCGATAATCCGGTCAGCAGAGGTATTTGGTATCGAAGGCATTATCATTCCAAGCCGGCATTCAGCCCCGCTGAGCGGTACCGCCGTCAAGGCAAGTGCGGGGGCTGTTTTTCATGTGCCGGTGATCAGGGTAACCAATCTGGTACAAACCATCGAATCATTGAAAACGGGCGGATTCTGGGTTTACGGATTGGAAGCCGATGGAACCATCCTTTCCCCGGCCACCCGGTTCAACAGTCCGGTGGCTCTGGTCATCGGCAGTGAGGGAAAAGGAATGAGACCGCTGGTGCGGACTCACTGCGACGATGTCATTGCCATTCCCCAATCAGGAAGGGTGAATTCACTGAATGCATCGGTTGCTGCAGGAATTCTGTTTTACGAAGTGTTCCGGCGGCAATCTCAGGATTTACGGTCCGGTTCGTTGTAAATCGTCGACTCATCGTCAAAGGCGGAAACTGGTTGCTGAGGAGTTCCGCTCATTTTATCCACCACGTGACTGAACTTTTCACCAGCCTTTTTTCCCAGTTCAGAGGCTGTTGCTCCCATTTTGCGGGCCTGATCTTTCACCCACTGACGGTTTTCTTTACCACTCTTGGGTGCAAACAGCATTCCGACTGCCACACCACCCAAAAAGGCCAGGGAGGCAATGATAATCTTATCTACCAGTTCGTTTCCATTATTCTGTGACATGTCTGATAATCCTTATCTGATAATTTCAAAAGTCTGAAAAGGTCCGGCGTAATCAGCCGGGTATTCTACCAGCCGATCCACACGGCAAAGGCCATTCCCTTTTTTTATGACGTCCCTGAACTGGTCCAGTTCCTCACGCAATCCCTGCACCACCACTTCAACCGAGCCATCCGGACAGTTACAAACTGTACCTGTCAGCCTGAATTTCCCAGCCCGGTCCCTGACAAAATACCGGAAACCGACGCCCTGAACACGACCGGTTATTTCCCATCTGACCGTGATCATAAATATACGGACTGTACCATCCGGAACAATTGCGCCGTGGCAATGACATCCTGTTTGTTATACCGTGCAATGCTCATCAGATCACCTGCAGCGAACAGCATGGGAACCTGTTCGCCGGAAACCGAGGTTTTCGGGCTGGGAATTCCCAATCGCCGGCAGTAAAAATCGAGGCTGAACCGCCTGGTGGATCCGAAAAAGGTCAGAATTTCCATGAGATCGAGATGATCCCTCAATTGAAATCGTGCAGGCATGAGATTCCGGCTAGGTTTCAATCCATGAACCATTGACCTGAACAGAAGAAATGGAATATCAAAATTCCTTCCGTTAAACGTGACCACCGTATCAAAGGAACGGACCAAAGTCCAGAACGAGGAAATCATGGACTTTTCATCATGTACGTGGTAGGTGAATCCATCGGAATCGGCTGAACTGATGGTTTCTGCATTTCCCGATTCAAGAACAAGAACCTGACCATGACCGGTATCGGGATTGTAGAGCGCCACCGAAACAACCTGCCCGGTCAGCGGATACAACCCGGTTTTATCCTTCTCTGCCTGTATTTCCTCTTCGGTTTTACAATTTTTAAGAAGGTAGGCCTGTTCCTCTTCTGACATCGACTCCCAGGGAACACCAGCGGTTTCAATATCAATGACAACCAAAGAGCTCATCATTCGGCCTTTACACTTTGAATTATTACACCAATGGGGTTATTTTTGCGGGCCTTTTACCGCTCTTCCACCATCGAATGAAACTATGAAAAAGATCAAACTTTCCAAATCCTCCCGCAAGCTACTGGTTAAATTACTGAAGGATGGCATCAGCCAGATGCCGAAGAGTCCTCAGGCCCGGCAGCAGAAAGCATTTCTTCAGACTTTGCTGAAAAAGGTGGAAGATGCCCCTAAAAAGGCCGATATCACCCTGAATCCGATGGAAACCAAATACCTCAGGGAAGTCATGATTCAGACGAAAAAGCATTTTGTGGCCACCATGGCCTCGGCTGGTTTCTTCAAAAAACTTCTTTACAAGCTCATGCTGGGAAGTTACAAGGAGTTGCTGGCTGAAATCGTCGGACCGGAAGCCGCGAAATTAAAGGGGTAAGCCCAGTCCGAAAGCAAAATCCTGATACCCGATACTGGATTGTGAAATCCAGAAATTAAACCGGTAACGGGCAAAAAACCGGGTATACTGAATCAGGTCATACCAGGCCGCATATTCGACTGACAAACCATAATCCCGGAAATCGGTAAACAACCCGATCCCGGGAGTAAACCCATACCGGTTGGTGAATATCAGACCTGGTTCAACGAATGTGACAATATCGGTCTGAATGCCTGCATGAAAGAGATGAGGAATAAATCGTTCAGGAACCCAGGTATACTCACCAAACACCTTGACGTTTCCGGTCTTTCCCACCATATAGGCCCACTGTGAAGAATAGCCGATCTGGTACACTCCCCCTTCATTGATCAGAGCAAAAGACGGATTCGCTGCGCGGATGGCCGACCAGGTGAATTGGGCGAGCCGGTGACTTTTCATTTCGATGATTTTTTCGGGCAGCGGGGCTGTTGCCGTATCCGGGTAAGGAAACTGTCCGTAAGCCGAGGTGGCCGCGAGCATAATCAGTCCTACCAGTCTACCTTTCACCTGAACAGTTCCTCCCTGAGAAAGGACCAGTTCTGGTTACGCAATCCGGCCAGACGGGGATGAACAAGAATCTGAATCTGGCGGGCTGATGTTTCCAGCCGTGAGATCCAATCCGGTTGAAAAACTGTCAATGGAGTACCAACAAAGGGATCAAAGACACCTGTCTGCGGATTCCAGATACGCAATTCATCCAGATCACGGTACTCAAAAATGGTATGAAACCCGGGCAGGTCCAGCAAAACCTCGAATGGTTCAACCTGCAAACCTGTTCTCTTCATGATCACACGGGCCAGATGAGCTTCCATTTCTTTACGGGCCACCGGATCCAGATTCAGGTTGTTCAGCCTCCTGATCACGGGGTCATCGGTTGCCGGCACCTTGCCAAAACGTTCGGACCGGTGATCCATCACGCCATCCGGCACGGCTATCTGATCTGCTTCATGAGTACCGCGGGAAAAGCCGATGGTCAGGAGTTTTTTGTATGGTCTCCGTTTTATGATCTGATCAAGAAGCGTCAGAAAACCAGCGGAAGAACCCGAGGTCAGTTGCTGGATGGATGACAGCACCTGCTCATCATTTGATTCATAAAAAATCTGCTTCAGATCACCGGGCTTCAGACTGCCCTCATCCAACAGATCCTGAATGAGTCGTTTGAGCATGGTTCCCATGGTTTTGACCGTATGATGCCAGTAAATGTGACGGGTCATCATGTATTTCGAAAACATGAGCGATTCAAAGCTGGCGATTCCCTTTGGGGATACCGATAACCGGTTCCGTTCGGAATCAAGCACAAAAGACTCGATCAGGCGCCAGATATCGACGCTGGCGTACGGCACAGCACAGTGATGGGCATCGCGGATGAGATAATCCATTTTATCGGGATCGAGAATTCCAGAGACAATTTTGCCAAGAGGTTCGGCCGATTTATCTCCGGTGATAATTGCAAAGACCCGTTCTGGATTTACCTGCCATTCATTGGTAAGAATGTCTTCAATGGATTCTCCATCGGTTTTTTCCTTCATAATGTCCCGTGCAAGTACCTGATGGTGCAGGAAGCCTTCCGGATCTGAAGGACTGAAGGATTGGCTTTCAAGTAAATGGGCATGCGGGTAGTGCCCGAGATCGTGCAACAAGGCAGCGGCCTGAAGGGTCCGGATATTCTCTGGGATTAAACAGGCCCGGGCAGCGTCTGAATTCTGATTCACCGGATTTTTCACCAGGTTCTGAAAAATCACCGTGGTCAGGTACCAGACCCCCAGTGAGTGCTCAAAACGTGAATGAGTGGCTCCGGGAAAGACATACTCAACAAAACTGAGCTGTTTGATTCCGCGTAACCTGAAAAAATGAGGATGACCAATCAGTTTTCTGACTTTTCTGTCGAGGGGAATATGTCCCCAGATGGGAATGCGGATATGTCCCTGGCTGCGGTCAAACAGAAAATCGAATGGATCAGTCATCGGTTAAAACCTGCATGGATTGAATGTCTTCTTTCTGGTAACACCATGAATGGAATGGGCAGGACGGACAGGATTCTGCCTCAATATCACGATAATCGCGGTCAAATTCTCCCTTTTCAATCCGGTGAATAAAGTGACTCAGATTTTGTCTGATTGACTCCACTTCCCGTCGTTGGACCATTTTACGGAAAGTCTGACCGGTTTTGGTAGAAAACAACACCTGTTCAAACTCTGTCAGATCCGGAAACAGCGAGGCGGCTGCCACTGTATAAACATCAAACTGCAGATCGTACTGTTTAAAAAGGTCCCCGATGGTGGTCCGTATCTGATTGCTTTTAAAATCAATGATCACTCCCCTGCTTCCATCCAGAACCAACCAGTCAACCGATCCCTGCAGATACCGCCCGCCCACTTCAATAAAAAAGGACAGTTCATGACGGTTTGATAAGGAGGACCAATGCAGGTACTCCGCACCAGACCGGATCCGTTCAGCCTCCGCCAGCACTTCCTTCCATTCTGATTCAGACAGTGAATCGGCCAGCACCCGTCGATCAGCCTCTTCCGGCCAATGGTCCATGGCCAGCAACTGGTGCAGCACCGTTCCGGTAACCGCCCCGCGTGAGGAACCCGACCGACGGTTGATGGCTATTTTTTTTAAGCGGGAGGCGGTTCCGCATTGATTAACTGCCATCAGACCAGTGGCGGTGAAGTTGGTGAACCACGAGTCGGATTGAAGAGGAGATGACTTCCATGATAACCGCAACTGTTCCCACTGCGAAGGACCCATTCCATCTGGTCGGCCGGGAAGAAAAGGGGTCCCCGGGAAAGATTCAGGACCTTGACCCGACTGCCGGATAAAGACGCCATCAGGGAGGCCGGACTCCTGGCAGACCGCCCACACAGCAGTCATCCGGTTTTTCTTTTCTGCTTCACCAATGACCATGAGATAATGCGTGGCCCGGGTCATGGCAACATAAAATACCCGGTTGGATTCGGCCTGATCATCCTGCTGCAACCGCTGACTGATCAGTTTGAAAAGCGGAAAACCCGATTCACGGCTTCCTTCCGAAGAAAGTCCCTTAAAGACGTATCCCAGTTCATCATGCCGAACCCATGATTGCCCTTTCCCCGAGGACTTTGCAGAAAAATCATCCAACACCAGAACGGAATGGTAAGTCAATCCTTTGGCTTTATGAACCGTAAGCAGGTCGATTCCGGGTTGACCGGGTTTCAGGTACCCGGCCTCGTTCATTCCTTCATCTTCCTCCTTCAGGGTCGACAGGCGGTCAGCCATCGAAGAAAGGGAGACGGTCTGACGGCTTTCAAGCGCACCCATTTCCCCCAGCATCCGCATGATGTTTCTGATCACCTCTTCACCCTGCGGCATGGCCGACCAGACGGTCCAGGCATCTGAATCTGTGCATATTTCCCAGACTATCTGTGAAGGAGTCAGGCTCTTCGCCCTTTCTATCCAGACTGGCAGCCTGGTTTGGTTCAGGTCCCACAAGCCCGATTCTGACCGTGATTTCAATTCATCGGGAAACCGGGTGCGGATAAAGGTCTGGTAAAACGAGTCAGGCGGATTTCCTGTTGCAGAATCGAAAAGGAGCAGCAACCATTCATCTGACAGCTGAACAAACGGACTTCTCCAGAGCGCAACAAACTGTTGGTTATCATCCGGATCGGAAAGCCAGTGAAGCAGGTTAACCAGATCGGTGCCTTCCTGTCGTTTCAGGATATTTTCTTCCCTGCTCCTTCTGAAAGCAACCCGGGAAGACCGGAGCGCCGCAGCCAGGTCATCAAGGGTCTTGTTCCGGTTGGCAATAACCGCCAGCCGGTCTTGTGAAGGATCAAATCCCGCCAGTTGACCTGCACTGGCTTTTTCAAGCCACTGAGTGATTTCAGAAACAGTCTGTGAGATCCGGTCGGCTGCAGGCGTTATAACCAAATGAACTTCACCTGCAAAAGAATCTGGCGTCAAACCGGCTTTCATGGGTTCAAAGGGCACCTGCCCCGGCAACGGTTCTCCGGCAGGATTTACCTGAAAAGTTCTTTCAAAAACCCGGTTAACCACATTCAGAATGACGGGCAATGAACGGTAATTGTCGGCCAGATGGAGTGATTTTCCCGGAAATTCCTGACCGACCACCCGTTGTGTCACCTCACTGAACATGGAAACCTGTGCACCGCGGAATCTGAAAATGGATTGTTTCGGATCACCCACAATAAACAGACCCTTTGGCTTCAGGTGACCGGTAACCGGATCGGAAATGAGGGGACGAAGGATTTCCCACTGATCAAAGTTGGTGTCCTGAAATTCATCGACCAGCACATGATCATACCAATCGGCCAGGGTATGTCTGATTTCAGTTTGCGGATTTTCCCCTTTCAGAAAATAAAACAAATCATGCTGGACATCCTGGAATTCGGTGACCCCTTTCTGATTCTTCATTTCCCTGAACCAGGTTTGGAGAATGGTCACCATGACCGATTGCTGATAAAAAAACTGACCAGCCGACCGGATCTCCGCTAAAACAGCCTCTGGTTCACCGATAAGGAGTCTTGCCAGAACCAGGACCGCCTCCCGGCTTTCTGCATCCAGCAACGGACTTTGGGATAAATGCCCCAGACCCGTCAGCGCCCTGTGCGTTCCGCGTATGAGATCGGCAGGAGACTCTGCTGAAAGATCAATCAAATAGTCATCACCCAGATACCGGCCAAGTGCCGGATTTACCATCCGGATTCCATTGGTAGCTGCTTCAGACAAATCACCCGAAGCCAACCGGTTTAGAAAATGGTAATAATCAACCGACCATCGGGAACCAAGCTGTGCGGCCAGTCCGAAAAGAAAGAAGTCACGATTCGACACCGGGTAAAAGGCCAGTTTTTCAGCTTCCTTCAGCTGATAGGAAAAGTCGGCCGAGTTCATCCAGTCTCTGATAATGGCCCGGCATTCCTCCACATTGATTCCTGAGACTGTTTCGGTCGTCCCGGACTGATTCACCCAGTTATAAAACCGGTTTTTCACATCCCGAATCAGACTGGTTTTTTCCCAGGCTTCGATAATCCGGATAGAGGGACTGGCACCTAACCGGGGTCCGATACCCGACAGAAGAGTCTGAAAAAGTGAATCAAACGTGATAATATCAGCCATGGCCACCGAGTCGAGCAGCCGCATGGGGAGCTCCCCCTCTGGCAACCGGGAAAGTCTTTGAAGCTCGGCAGCAATACGGGATTTCATTTCGGCGGCTGCGTTCCGGGTAAAGGTAACCGCGAGTATTCTGGCAGGCGGTACTTTTTCATTCAGAATCAGATGAAGATACCGGGAGGTGAGCACGCTGGTTTTTCCTGCGCCCGCCCCTGCAGTCACCACGAGATTCTGTTCGGTGGCTAATCCTGCTAACTGACTTTCAGAAGCCGATTGAAGCCACGGCCAGCTGTACTGGTTCATTCATCGCCCCCGGTCATTTCGGAGGAAAGCAGGGCGGTTCTGTCGGGATCCCGTCGGCACACCTGCCTGAAATCGCAATAATCGGGACACCCGGTTACACCAGTATGATGCGCCGTTTGATTCATAAGAAACTCACCACGTTCCAGCCGGGTTAATGTGTTGGTCAACCCCTCTGTCCATCGGTCGGTAAAAACAGACAGTCCTTCCTGATGAACCATTTTTGTGAGTTTTCCGCCCACCCTTGGGTTTCCGGTTATGGTTCTGAAATCAGTCAGTGAACCCAGCCAGGGTTGTAAGCGGGTTTGAAGATCGGCTGGCTTCCCTCCCAGCAGCAGGTTCGTCAGAAAACGTGGCTGTGGTACATGACCAGCTGATGCAAGGGTGTAAATCAGCAACTGAAACGCTCGGAATTCAGCGATCAAGTCACCGGTTTTATCTTTCGATGATGTTTTATAATCAACAATGCCGGTTGAATGTTCTTCATCCCCAATCTGATCAATCCGGTCTATACTCCCCGAAAAAACCCATTCACCCAGGGTAAGGGCTGGCCAAGAATCGGAAGAGGGTCTGCCAAAGGCCTGCTCTGTGTAAAGGGTCCTCATTTGTGGAAAGGCAGTTCTGAGGGCTTTTTCCAATTGCCAGTAATGAACAAGCGGCGAGGATGGACTGTTCAGAATATAATTTTTTTCGGATTCATGCATGAACTGCCCGGTCTGATAGCTTTTTTCGGATGACTCCAAAAAATGAGCCCTGAGTTCCAGCAACACCTCCTCATCGGGACGATACGGATCAGGGGCACCCTGATGGGAGGCCAGAAAACGCCTGAGGGTTTCATGAAGCACCTTGCCCCGTTCCGCTGCATTCATTACCGGATCATACCATTCCGGATTCTTTAAACGGAGCACATCCTCATACCAGAACCATTGACCGCAGTGACCAAAACGGTCCAGACGCGTAGCCGACATGCCAGCCTGCAGCCGGTTCAGAACGGGACGCCACCAGAAGGTAACAGCGTCGGAAAGCAACCCATCCCGTGACATCCAACTGCCTGCGAGAGTCTGATGCCTTGCGGCCGCCCGGCGGTCGCGGATGAAAACCGGCCAGTTTTCCTCGTCTGCAGCACCAATGAGAGTCTGCCTGATTCCCCGGATTCCAGGTGTGGTTTTCTCCCCCGGAAGAATTGGGATTCCCATTTTCTGAACATAAACCGAAGGAAAAAATTGTGTGTCGCCAGTGGCCACTGAACCCGTCAGATACACCTGATTCACCGGGTTTTTAAGCACCCGTTGAAAACTGACTTCCTCTCTTTTAAGAAACTGCCGGATGAAATATTCATCGGCGCCGGCAAGCATGCGGAAACTGATCAGGGTTCCGGTTGAGGCCCGTGAGGGAAAGAAATGATGATTCAGACCACAGAGATACAATTGTGAGAACCGGTACCCCTGAATTTCCATCGGACCCAAAATCTGAACCCCATCTCTGACCGGCGGACGGCTGGAAACAGTCATAAGCCGCTGCCTCAGACAAGGTGCAAAATCAGTTCGGTCGAGCAGCAAATCCCATCCGGGCTCGGCGGCAAGTTGATCAAGTGTTTTGAGAATCAGATTGAAGGCCTGCCAGCCTTCGAAAGGCATCAGATGGCGATCCGTTGCTTCCCTGAACCGGATCAGGGACGAAAGCCAATCGGCCAGTTGACGACACCAGTCCGCAAATTGAGTACACCTGCGCAAGTCCTCTGCATGTCCGGAAACCGATTTCCAGAAAGACTCATCCCTGCGGATTCCAGAGAATGATTCCGCAGACAACCATTCATCCAGATGGGTTGGTTCCGGTTGCAGCTCCATCACGCCATCAAGCCATCTGACCTGATCGGGCCGGTCAATGATCGGATTAAGCAGGAAGGCCTTCATTTCCTGGTAACCGGCCTCACCCACTGCCACCTGTAACCAATCGTGAACCAGACGTCCAACCGGGGTGGAGGAAACCCGGGTTCCAATCGACAGATTAAAGGGAATCCCCGCCTCTCTGAAAATCAAGGTAATCCAGGGATGGTAAGTAGCCGGATCGGGCACCACCACACAGCAATCGTGCAGACTCACTCCGGACTCACGAATGGAGGCAGCCATCCATTCAACCTCTTCTCTTGCAGTCCGGAACCCGGTTAATTCACGGGGAATAGCTTCCTGAGATGGAAAGGACTCATGCTGATGAGCCGGAAGAAAAATGGACCAATCGGGTTTCTGTTCAGGCAGATCATGACTGAGATCATCCATCCAGATAACCAGTGGTACTTCTGAGGTTAACTGAGTCAAATACTCCCAATGAGCCGGAATCCATTCATCCAGTCCACAGAACACCACAGCATCATACCGGCTGGACCAGGACCGGCCGGAAATGAAATAATCGCTCACCTGTTCACGGGAAACCAGGCTCAGACTGGTTTGAATGGACCGGAATTCACGGTAGACGGGCCATAACTTTCCCATCAGGTCCGAATCGCTGCCAAAAAGATCCCTGATCACCGGGTCTTCAAAATTCCTGTTCAACCCACCCGATGAAACGCTATCCAGCAACCGGAATGTCTTACTGACCGGTTCGGTCCAGCCTTCCGCCGGTGAGGTCCTGGTTAAATCCTTTCCAGCCGTGCGGATGGCTTTTCTGATCAGCCATGACCGCTGATCTGCGCTTTCAAGTTTTCTGTTATCCGGGTTCAGAACCTCATTCACCCAAACCTGATCGATGGTAAGAATGTCGGGCAACACCACACCGGGCTTGCCTGATAGCCGAAGCAATTCACGTTCCAGGAAAGTCCGGTACCGGTAGTTCGGAATGACGAAACATAAACGGTCTGCATCCGGCCAGCGGGTCAATGAGGCCACCCGTTGCCACAACGGATCACAGGACAGGCCGGTGAGTAGATACCGGCCGCGGACACTTTCCGGAGGAAATGTCTCAGGATTGGTAGGAATCGCCCGGGTCAACGCTTCACAATCCGTTGGGTGTAGACCGGTTTTTCAGAGTGTCTGATCAGATGTTCGGCTCGGGAACCAATCAGAACCGAGGTCAGATGGCCACTGCCCTGACTGGTCTGCATCCAAAGTCCGATGTCATTTTCTCTGCCATAAGCCAGAAGCAGGTCGGTCACCTTTTCCCCGTTGAGAATGACCTTTTTAAATGAAACCTCCTGAATAAGGGGATGCCGGAGGGCAAGGTCAGGGAAAAAATCACGGTCTGCATTCATGTATTTGCCCAGAACATCCACATGGATCAGTTCGAGCGTGGCTCCCCATTGCTTTGCCCAGGAAACGGCGGCTGGCAGTATCTGCAACGATTCTTCTGACATATCCAGAGGCAAACCAATTTTCCGGACCGACTCCAGCGCCGTTTCATCCTGACGGCTGACCGACAGCACCGGCGTTCCCGTTACACGAAGCAATCGTTCAGTGGTGCTTCCCAGAAGGATATAATGCAATTGAGTATGGCCGGTTTTCCCGATCATAATCAGATCGGACTGCAGGGATAACGAAGCGTCGGCAATCATCAGGTGAGCCCGTCCGACCGACATCCTCACCGAAACCTCAATACCGGATTTCCGGATCTGGCCGGCCATTTCATTTAACCGGTTCTGGTACTGGTCACCCAAAGCAGCCATCATTTCCTGATAGGCCAATGGCTCAAGTCCGGTAAAATCTGAACTGAGGGGTGCCAGAAACGCCTCAATCGAGTGAAAAAGAACCAATTCTGCGCCGGTTTTCCTTGACAGTTGGGTGGCGGCACGGACCACCTGATCGGATGTGACAGAAAAATCTACAGGTACCAGAATGGATTTCATAATGCCTCCTAGTATAATGCCTGACGGGTGGCAAACTCTTTTTTCTTTTCAAGAAAGTACCGGACAAGAACCGGTGAAACTTCCCGGAAAGAGGGACACCGGATTCCGGATCCTTCCAGACCGGCCAGTGTATTGGTGCAATCATACTGATGGGGATGGTCGAAGTAGTCAACCAGAACAGATGGAAGGCCTGCCAGCTGGGCAACAGGGCCGATACTCAGCACGCCTTTTGCCAGCCAGGAAGGAACGGATAAAAAATGCAGGTTTTTACCGAGAGCATCGCTGAAGGATTGCGCGATTTCAAGCTGGGTAAGGGGCGACGGGTCGGTTAGATGATAGACTTTTCCTGCTGAATCCGCATGGGTGGCCAGCCAGGCCATGGCTCCGATACAATAATCGACCGGTACAAGATTGACAGTATGATTCCCGCTGCCAAGCAGGGTCATCAGAAACCCCTTTGGCAACCGGTCCATAACCTGAATGACGTAATAAGGTCCGTCAAATTTCTGGGTTTCTCCGGTCTGGGAATGGCCAACAATAATACCCGGCCTGAAAATGGTTAATGGGAGATCGTGACGAAATTTTCTGATTTCGACTTCAGCCAGATACTTGGTCTCTTCATAATGATTCCTGAATGACTGACCCGCCGATAATTCCTCTTCGTAAATCGTCCCAGTGCGTTTTCCGCTGACGTAGGCTGTGGAAATATAAAACAGATGTTTCAGGTTTTTCATCCGGGAAGCCAGTCCGGCAATCAGGCCTGTACCCACGGTATTAACCAGATAAGCCGGTTCACGTGGAATGGCCAGATCATAAATGGCTGCCAGGTGCCAGACATCTTCTGCAGATTGGATCACCCGGTCGAGTACTGCTGGTTCCAATCCGGCATCGGGCAGGGTGATGTCTCCCGTGACCAGTTCAAGACGGCCATTCAGCGAAGGATGCTGTGCCATCAATTCCGTACGCAGCTTTTCGGCCTGCGGAAGAAATTTTTTCTGAACCAGACAGATGAAATGATAGCCGTTGTAAAAGTCTGTGAGTCTGACCATCAGACGGCTTGCGAGAAATCCGGGAAACCCGGTGATGAGAACCTGAGTCATGAGTAACCTGCCTGAGACTGAATTGTCTGGTAATTTACTCTGAATCAGGGAGAAAACCACATAAAAACAGGCTCCCGCCTGCAGTTATTTCAGGTAGATTTTCAGTTGCTGACCCACCATGATCATGTCTGACTTCAGATTATTCCATCGTCTGATTTCATTCACTTCAACATCATAGGCCAGGGCGATTGAAAGCAGTGTATCCCCATCGGTTACCTTGTGGGTGACCACTCCGGATGGTGTGGTTCCGACCGGTGGATTTTTTGTGTATTCATAGCCGGCCAGATCAATGGATCCGGGAACCGATGATGAAGGAAAGGCAAGCGTCCAGGTACCTTCCGGCAGACCCCTGCGCCGGATCCAGGGATTCAGAATTCTCAGCTGACGGTAACTGGTTCCCTGCTCCAGCGCCAGCTTTGTCAGGTTTTCCACCGGCCCGTTGATGGTCACATAGCGGTAAGAGTCGGTTTTAAACTCATAGGCCGGCAATCCATATTTCGTCGGATCCTCAAATACGGCCTTGGCCGCATAAATCCGGAAGATGTACCGGCTGGTTTCTTCATTCAGATACAGATCAAAAAACCGTCTCACATGCTGGAACTTCAGGTTGTCATTGATGTTGGTTTCCCCGACGTTATAAGCAGCAAAGGCCAGATTCCAGTCACCATATTTTTTGTGGAGATGTTTCAGAAAGGTCATGGCCACCCGGGTCGATTTTTCCAGATGATTTCGCTCATCCACCCAATAATTGATTTTGAGGTTTTCCGATCGGGCTACCAGTTCCATCAGTTGCCAGACACCGGTTGCCCCCGCCACGCTGACTGCGGTGCGCAGGTTGGATTCAGCAATGGCCAGGTATTTCAGATCCTCGGGTAAGCCCGCTTCTCTGATGATGGGAAGAATGATGGGAAAAACGGTATTGGCGGCAGCAATGGTTTGCTGTGACACATTTTCATTGTGCAGGGTGTTATAGAATTCCCTTTCAAACCGATCCCGTACTTCAGGATCCTCCAGTGGCAACCGAATCCCGCAAACCACCATGGTATCGGGATAGGCAGGAAGCACCGTTTGATGGCTGATGTGAGCCGGATCAGAAACCGGTTGAGGAGCAGAGGGCTGGCATCCGCCCAAAAAAAGAAGCAACAGAATCATGGGGACCATATCAGAAATTGGGACTGAATACCTGCTCTTTGTAAAAATTTTCGATGATTTCACAGACTTCGGCCTCACTGTCGGTCACATGAAACAGATTCAAATCTTCCGGGGAAATTTTTCCATCGGCCAGCATGGCCGTTTTGATCCAGTCGAGCAGACCTCCCCAAAATGCGGTTCCAACCAGGATAATGGGAACGGGTTTAATCTTTTGGGTCTGAATCAGCGTGATGGCCTCGAACATCTCATCCATGGTACCAAAGCCGCCGGGCATCATGACAAAGCCCTGGGCGTATTTAACAAACATCACTTTACGCACAAAGAAATAATCGAATTCAATAAGCATGTGACGGTCGATATAGGCATTGTGATGCTGCTCATGAGGCAGATCAATGTTAAGTCCTACGCTGATTCCGTTGGCTTCCTTTGCACCCTTGTTGCCGGCTTCCATAATTCCCGGGCCGCCACCGGTAATGATGGCAAATCCTTTTTCAGCCAGCAGATGGGCGATCCGGACAGCCTTTTCGTAATAGTATTCACCCGGTTTGGTCCGGGCCGATCCGAAAATAGAAACCGCCGGTCCAAGGCTGCCCAGCTTTTCGAATCCTTCAGTAAATTCGGCCATGATTCTGAATATCCGCCAGGTATCCTGCGTGTAACGGACCGGATCGAATTGAATTGATTTCACTTCAGTTTCTCCAGAAAATTTTTCAGCAGGGGTTTTCCATGCTCAGTCAGAATGGATTCGGGATGGAACTGTACCCCTGCAACCGGAAACTCCCGGTGTTCAAGTCCCATGATCACTCCATCCTCTGTTTCAGCATTCACTCTCAGGCTGGCCGGCAATTGGTCCCTGCTGACCATCAGAGAATGGTACCGCGTCGCACGATACGGACTGGGCAGTCCCTTAAAAAGTCCGGTTCCATCATGATGAATCTGGCTGGTTTTTCCGTGCATCAGTGTGGGTGCGTAGGTAACAGTCCCGCCAAAGGCTTCTCCAATCGCCTGATGACCCAGACAGACTCCAAGGATCGGTATCTGCTGATGATACAACCGAATCACCTCAAGCGTGATACCAGCTTCTTTCGGATTCCCCGGTCCGGGAGAAAGAACAATTCCGGCCGGATTCAGATTCCGGATTTCTGCTGCCGGCACGTCGTCATTTCTGATAACCCTGACGTCGGCTCCCAGTTCGGCGAGATACTGATAAAGATTATAAGTAAAACTATCGTAGTTGTCTATCAGCAAAATCATGGCAGCAACTCCCTGACCACATTCAGGCTGGAAAGGTTCGCCTCTAGTTTTTCACGGGTCTCCTGATATTCCCTTTCAGGTGTGGAATCACTTACAATTCCGGCACCCGCCTGTAAAAACAACTGATTTCCATGACGAACCAGTGTGCGGATGGCAATACATGTATCCATGCCACCATTAAAATCGAGATACCCGATGGCCCCTCCATAGATGCCTCTTCTGACTGGTTCCAGTTCCTCAATGATCTGCATGGCTCTGATTTTCGGCGCACCGGTTAACGTTCCCGCAGGAAAGCAGCTGAAAAACGCATCAATGGAAGTCATTCCTGCTTTCAGCTTTCCGGTCACCCCGCTCACGATATGCATCACATGACTGTACCGTTCAATCACCATCCGGTCAGGAACCGAGACTGAACCAGGTTCGCTGACTCTTCCCACATCATTTCGACCCAGATCGATCAGCATCAGGTGTTCGGCCAGTTCCTTTTCATCTGTCATCAGCTCCTGCTCAATGGCCAGGTCTTCGGCCTCCGTTTTTCCCCTGCGGCGGGTACCGGCAATCGGCCTGACTTCCACCTGACGGTCGCGGATTCTGACCATGACCTCTGGACTGGATCCCACCGCGGTCAGCCCGTTCCCCATATCGAGATAAAACAGGTAAGGAGAAGGATTGATCACCCGTAAAGCGCGGAACAGTTCAAAACTGTCCCCCTCATAGGTGGAATACAGACGTCTGGAAAGAACCAACTGGAAAATATCACCTTCCCTGATGTGAAATTTCGTCTGTTCCACCCCGTTTTTGAAAACATCGGGAGCCGCATGAAAATCAGGATGGGAAGGAACCGACTTTTGAGGAAACCGGCACCGGAGATCCAGAATCTGATTTCGAACCCGGTCCAGTTTGCGCCGAACGGCCGATTCATCTGAATAGTCGGCCGGTATCGGGTTTGTGTCATGGCTCCAGACATTTGAAACCAGATGAAGCCGGCGGGTCACATTATCAAAAATGATGAGGGTATCGAAACCCAGCAGGTGAACAAGGGGGCACGGGTAATCTGACGGATTTGAAAACACCAGATGAGGTTCGGTGTGCGAAATGGACTCATATGAAAAATGTCCAACCAATCCGCTGGTAAAACCGGGAAGGCCGGGAACCACACTGGTGGAAAAGCTGCCAAGCAAAGCCCGCAACTGATCGACGGGTTTACCCTCTGGCAACGGAAGTGAAAACCAGGAAACTTTTGGTTCAACCGTAACCCGTTCATGGTCACTTTTTACTTCAAAAACGGGTTCGATGCCAATAAATGAATACCGGCCGATCCGGTTTCCCGATTCAACCGATTCAAATAAAAATGGCAGGCGATAATACGCTCTGAGTTTCAGAAACACAGTGACGGGTGTGTCACTGTCTGCAATAAAACTCTCAACAATTGGGGTTAACCGGTACATGATTGATTTTCCGGAATTGAAGGGTCAGAAGGTCAGGGACCAGGTCAGTTGATATCCAGGGGTTTGAAGACCAGATTCCCGGTCAGGCGGGGAGTTTAATGGCTTTACCGACAAATCTCCGCTGACATCAAAATCGGCTAAATGGGCTTCGACATACGCATCGGCAATATTAACCATGTATGTCAGGAAAACATAGAAAAGATACCGGTCCCGTTCGTCACGGTAAAACTCTCTGTAAGCCCGGTACAGGGTGGCTGGTCGTCCTTCCAGTTCCTGATCCGGAGCGGCATAAGCTTCTTTTGTCAGGGTCTGATATTTTGTATAGCGGTCATGATACCACCAGGCAATTCCCCCGAATGTGGCAAACGTTCCGAGCACCAGGGGCGCTTTCAGATAAGAACCCGTGTAAATCTGGCCCCAACCCGGAAGAATGGCGCTTCTCAGCATGGCACCGCCAGGCGATTTGGATTCCTGACCGGTAAAAAGGGTATCGTTGGTGGTTTGTGCAAACACGGGTCCGCTGATCAGAAGGAACAGCAGGATCAGCCGGTTACTCATGCGGTGCCGATTCAATGAGGTCCAGAATCCGTTCCAATTCATCCAGACTGAAATATTCAATGGTGATGGACCCGGACTCTTTTGTTTTCTCCCGTACGGACACTTTGGTGGATAAAACCGTCCTCAACCGGCGTTCAACATCCTGAACTGATGCCGATCCGGGAGTTCTGACTGGTTTGGGCTCTTTTTTAACAGGAACCGGTCCTGCTTTTACCAGCCGCTCCACCGCACGGACTGAAAGATCCTCACGGATAATCCGTTCAGTCAGTTCTTTAAGAAAATCGTCGTCACTCACCATCAGCATGGCGCGCGCATGTCCCATGGAAATCTGTCCATGTACAATGGCTTCCTGCAGAAAATCGGGGAGTTTTAAAAGACGGAGCAGGTTCGTAACTGTCGTCCGGTCCTTCCCAACCCGTTTAGCCACTTCATCCTGGGTCAGGTGGCATTCTTCCATGAGACGACGATACCCGTTAGCCACCTCAATGGCATTCAGATCCTTGCGCTGAATGTTCTCGATAATGGCCAGTTCGAGCATTTCCTCGTCTGTCCGTATATCCAGAATATAAACAGGAACGGTTCCGAGACTGGCCAGTCTCGAAGCTCTCAGCCTGCGTTCGCCAGCAATCAGTTCATACCGGCCATTGGGCTTCTGCCGGACGGTCAGCGGCTGAATAATGCCATGCTCAATGATGGAATTCTTTAATTCCTCCAGTGCCTCAGGATCAAATTCGGTTCTTGGCTGAAAGGGGTTCGGATCAATCAGGTCGGAAGAAACCGTGATGAACTGGGTGTTGATAACCGTTTCATCAACCCGGTACTTTTCTTTCACCACCTGCTGGACTTTTTTCTCGCCATCATCGCTGGGTAACAATGCACCCAACCCGCGGCCTAATGCAAGTTTTGCCACTATACCCGATCTCCTGTCACCGTTTCAATCTGATTTTTTTTCTGAAGGATGGCCTTAAAAAACGGTTTGTCCTGATCGGTATCATTCCAGGCTTTGACCCGGCGTGTAAAGGAGGTATCACGGTTCTTACGCATGATTTCATTGGCAAGGTCCAGATAATTTTCGGTACCCGGGCTCATGGCATCATAAAGAATCAGTGGTTTTCCAAAACTGGGTGCCTCACCAATCCGGATATTCCGGAAAATGATGGATTCATACACCTTTTCACCAAAATACTTTTTCACTTCGGCGGCCACCTGCCGGGAAAGGTTGGTGCGGGCATCAAACATGGTCAGCAGAACTCCCTCAACATCCAGAGATGGATTCAGGTCCTTTTTGACCAGGTTGATGGTATTCATCAGTTGGCTGAGTCCCTCCAGAGCGAAATATTCGCACTGAACCGGAATCAGGACCGAATCGGCAGCAGTCAGTGCGTTCAGCGTGAGCAGACCCAGGCTGGGAGGGGCATCTATAATAATGTATTTGTACTTCTGACGAAGCGGAGTCAGTGCTTTGAGCAGGTTTTTGTGGGGTTCATCCATTCCAACCATTTCAATTTCAGCACCCACCAGGTTAATGTGCGAGGGAATAATATCCAGAAAGGGCATCTGAGTTTTCAGGGTGCACTCACGCGGATCTGCATTCGAGATGATCACATCATAGATGGAATTCCCGATTTCCTCCTTTGGAAAGCCGATTCCACTGGTTGCATTGGCCTGAGGGTCGATGTCAATCAGTAAAACAGGAATCTCGGCCACCGCAATAGAGGAGGCAAGATTTATTGAAGTCGTGGTTTTTCCTACCCCGCCCTTCTGGTTGGCAACAGCAATCACTTTTCCCATACGTATTCCTTACAGAGGCCAGAACATAAATTGATAATCGTGGGGGGTGGTAAAAATAGAAGATTTCTTCCCGAATGTCACCATCCGGAGCCATTCCAGAAAATATTTGCTTCTTCCACATCTTTGGTGATTTGTCTGATCAGTTCATCGACCGATGGGAATTTTTTTTCCTCACGCAAACGGCGATGAAACCGCAAACAAACCGGCATTCCATAGATATCCGATTGAAACTGAAGCAGATGGACTTCAATTCTGAGCTCCTGACCATCAAAGGTGGGGCGCTGACCGATGTTGCACACACCCCGGTGCCAGTCGGTCCCGATCAGCAGTTCAACGTGGTACACACCGCCATGCGGGATCAGTTTCCTCGGATGCTCAACAAAAATATTCGCTGTCGGAAAACCGATTTTGCGGCCAATTCCCTCTCCCCGGCTGACGATACCTGAAACCGTGTAGGGATATCCGAGCATTTCAGTGGCCAGCTCGACCTGTCCGTGTCTGATTGCTTCTCTAATTTTGGTGCTGGATACCACCACCGAACCTACCTCATGGGCACCCACCTGTTCAACCGTAAAGCCGCATTCAGGGCCCAGTTGTTTCAGCAGATCAATACCACCGGACCGGTCACGACCAAACCCGTGATCATAGCCGATCCAGATTTTCCGCATGCCAACCCGCCCGACAAGGATATTTTTAATGAAGGCTTCAGGAGGAAGCTCTGAAAAATCCCGGGTAAACGGCAAAACCAGAATTTTATCGAGACCCGTGTGTTTTAGGACCTGTATTTTCTCCGGAAGGGTAGAAAGAAGGAAAAAGGGGTCTGGTCCCTTCTGAATAACTTCCTGCGGATGCGGATCAAAGGTAATCAGCACCGATTCCCCATGATTGGACCGGGCGGCCGTCACCACCTGATCAACAATCTGCCGGTGTCCCAGATGCAGTCCGTCAAAGGCACCCAGGGTCAGGTAGTGGTTGGGTGAAAACGGGAATCCATCCAGTCCGTGGAAAATGACAGGCGATGAATGACTCATGTGGGAATTTCTTCTCCTGCCACCTGCCGGAACCGGGCAATGATTGTTTCAATATCAAGTGCCTCACTGATCTGGTAAGGACCAATGGCAGTTCTCCGTAAATCAGAAAGATAACCGCCACACCCGAGAGCAGACCCCAGATCGTGGGCGATGGACCGGATGTAAGTTCCTTTGGAGCAGGTGATGGCAAAGTGAATCTGTTCAGGTACGGGCCGGGTCCAGTCAAATCGGGATATCTGAACAGGTCTTGCTTCTAAGGTGATCGTTTTTCCCTGGCGGGCCAGTTCATAAAGTTTTTTCCCATCCCGCTTGAGTGCACTGAACATGGGAGGAACCTGATGAATCGTACCCGTGAACGCCGATTCGATTTGATCCCGGATCTGCTGGTCTGAAACGGTACCGGGGTCTCCAGACGGAGTCAGTGCTCCCTCCTGATCGTAAGTAGCCGATGTCTGACCGAGCGTGATGGTACCGGTGTAGGTTTTATCCAATCCCTGAACGGTTTCGATCTGACGTGTGTTTTTTCCTGTGGCAAGAATCAGCAGACCAGTAGCCGCCGGATCCAGAGTGCCCGCATGACCGGCCTTTTTGACCCTCAGAGCACGCCTGAGCTTATTGACGACATCAAAAGACGTCCAGCCGGCAGGTTTATCGACCAGAAACCAGCCATCGGGCCAGTTGGAAAAACCCATCACTATCATGAATGCCGGTTCTGCTCCTCTTCATGTATCTTTTTGAAGAGTGCCTCGATTTTTTGTGAGTACTCCTGCGAGTCATCCTTTCTGAAAATCAGTTCAGGAATTACTCTGAAGTGGTTTTTAATCGATTTGGCGAGTTCGTACCGGATGTCTTTTTTTCTTTCTTCCAGTCTGATAAAGGTCAGATCCACATCCTCAATACGACCCCAGACACTCAGAAACACTTTTGCAACCGATAAATCATCAGACATTCGTACCTGGGTGACGGTGATCATATTGGGTGAAAGGTCGGCAAACTCATTGGTAAAGAGTTTTCCGATTTCCTGTTTGATCAGGCTGGCTACTTTTTGAGTACGGTGAGACATGGTCCTGCCCCTCTGGCTTCTGTTTAAATTTACAACGTCGGTTTGGGAGAAAGAATCCCCGGCAGAGAAAAAAAAACCGGACCGTTGAGGGTCCGGTTTTAAGATCACACAATTCAGGTGGTTAGTTAACCAGTTTTCGCTTGGTTTCCACCAGATGGAAGGATTCAACAATATCACCTGTTTTGATATCGTTGAAATTGCGGACAGACAGACCACATTCGTAGCCTTTTTCCACCTCTTTCACATCATCCTTAAACCGTTTCAGTGAATCGAGTTCACCGGTATAGACGACTATGCCATCACGAACGACCCGCACTTTCGAGCCGCGGGTGATCTTTCCATCCTGGACGTAACAACCTGCGATGGTACCGATCCTGGAAATCTTGAAGGTCTCCCTGACCTCGACCGTGGCCGTTACTTCTTCAGTAATGTCAGGTGACAGCATTCCTTCCAGAGCCGCTTTGACCTCATTGATGGCATCATAGATGATAGAGTACAGGCGGATATCAATCTCTTCGGTCTGAGCCAGTTTCTTGGCATTCAGATTAGGTCTGACCTGGAATCCGATGATCACCGCATCAGAGGCGGTAGCGAGCAGAACATCCGATTCAGTAATCGGTCCGACCGCTTTGTGAATCACCCGAACGCGGACTTCACCGGTCGAGAGTTTCATGAGACTGTCAGAGAGTGCTTCCACCGATCCGTCCACGTCCCCTTTGACGATGATGTTCAGATCACGAACCGATCCTTCACTCATCCGCTGGGAAATCATATCCAGAGACATGTGTTTCTGCGCTTTGCGCTGTTCCTGTTCGCGTTTCAGAACCATCCGGCGGGTGGCGATGTCGCGGGCTTCCTTTTCGGAATCCATTACCACCAGCACATCACCGGCCTGAGGCACTTCATCAAATCCCAATACCTGAGCAGGAGTAGCCGGTCCGGCCGATTTCAGTTTCTTGCCACGTTCATCCTGCAAAGCTCTTATCCGTCCGTAGGTGGCACCGCAGAGGAAAATATCGCCCACCCGCAAGGTTCCGTTCTGAACCAGAATGGTGGCAATGGTACCTTTTCCTTTATCAAGTTCGGCTTCAACCACGGTTCCCTGCGCCTTCCGGTCCGGATTGGCTTTCAGATCCAGAATTTCAGCTTCCAGCAATACCTTTTCGAGCAGTTCCGGCACACCAACACCCGATTTGGCAGAGACTTTGGCTACCTGATATTTTCCGCCCCATTCTTCAACAAGAATGTTTCTTTCAGACAACTGCTGATAAATCCGTTCAGAATTGGCGCCGGGCTTATCGATTTTATTGATGGCAAACACCATCGGAACACCGGCTGCCTGAGCGTGGTTAATGGCTTCGACTGTCTGCGGCATTACGCTGTCATCGGCTGCGATAACGATAATGACCACGTCGGTTACTTTCGCACCACGGGCACGCATGGCAGTAAATGCTTCGTGACCCGGTGTATCGAGGAACGTAATCATCCGGTCATCGGGCATTTTAACTGAATAAGCACCAATGTGCTGGGTAATTCCGCCTGCCTCGCCTGCCACCACGTTCGCTTTACGGATGTAATCGAGCAGCGAGGTTTTTCCATGATCGACGTGTCCCATGATGGTTACCACCGGTGGACGGGTTTTCAGCAGGGCCGGATCGTCATCCACCGATTCATAGAGATCCTCGGCAAACTCTTCCTGGAACTGAACCTGGAATCCGAAATCGCCTGCAATCAGTTCAATGTGATCTTTTTCGAGGCGCTGGTTAATGGAAACAAACAAGCCCAATTCAAGACACTTGGATAGAACCTGGTTTACCGGAACGCTCATCAGACCAGCCAATTCATTGGCACTGGCAAAATCGGTTACCCGGATAATGGATGAATTCCGGATGATTTCTTCCTGTTTTTCAACCTCAGCCGCTTCCCGATCACGTCTTTTTTGTTTCTTGATTGATTTTCTGACGTTCGGACCCGTGTCTTCCATGGTCGCAAGCGTGGTCCGGATAGCCCGGTTAACATCTTCAACCGAGATATCAACCACTTTGCCCTTTTTAATTTTCTTCTTCTTGCCAAGATCACGGTTATCGGTGGCTGCTTCGCCCTCTTTTGGCTTGTGATCCTTCCCTTTCGCAGCTGCCTTTTTAGCGGCATCGGCTGGCGAAAAGGCCTGAGGAGCCGGTCTCACTTCTCCCGGACGGGGAGGTCTCGGGGGACGATTCGGATCGTTGCGCTGACCTTCCGGACGTGTTCCATCCGGTCTCTGGGGCCTTGGTCCACGATTTTGCTGACCGGCGGCACCCGATTCTGAAGGAGCAGGTGCCTCATCGGCACGCCCTTTTTTCCGTGGGCGTTTTTTAAATTCATTGACAGCTGCAAGGTCAATTTTCCCAACCACATTGGGCCCTGTCAGCTTCATCCGGCCTAACTGCTGGTGAGATTTATATCCCGACTTCTCTTCATCAAGTCTGGCTGTCTCTGCAGAAGACATCGCAGGGGGCACAACGGCCTCTTCCTGTGGGGCAACTTCTGGTTCAGGTTCGGCAATTGGTTCCGGGATGTCATGAACAACCTCAGATACCGGTTCCGGTTCTGGTTGTTCTTCCTGTCTGACTGCAACCGGTTCGGGAACCACCTCGGGTTCGGGTTCCGGAAGTACCACCACAGGTTCTGGCTCCGGTTCTGGCTCCGGTTCAGGCTCTGGCAGTTCTGCCACTGGTTCCGGAACAGGTTCCGGTTCCGGAATGACCACCGGAGGAGCCGGGGCTGCAACCGGTTTTGCCGGTTCTGCCTTTTTTACCACTGGTTCTGCATGCTTCGGTTCCGGAACGTCCTTCTGACGTGAAACCGTAATTTCCTTCAGCTTCTGCGTCTGCCTTTCAGCAGCAGCCTTGTCTTTCTGAAAGAAACTGGCACAATCCTCAAGCATCTCAGGGGTTAGTCTGGAAGTCATGTTGGTGACATCCTTGTACCCCTTTTTATGAAGGTGCTCAATGATTGATTCGACCGTAACGTTATATTCCTTGGCGGCCTGGAAAACTTTCATACCTGCCTTTTTTTCCTCAATAACTGATGAGATGGATGGGCCCTATCAGGCTTCATCATCCTCTCTGAATTCGTATTCAATGGCTTCCATCAGATCGGTCACCATGTCGATATCTGTATTGGTATCGGTAGCAATATCTTCCGGCGATACCTGCATTACCCGACGTGCACTGTCATAACCGGCTTCAACCAGTTTCTGCAGAAAATCTGCAGGAAACTCATTGAATTCCATGATATCAATGTCATCATCGGTACTTGGCTTGAATTCCCTGATCACATCCAGTTCATATCCTGTCAGAAGCGAAGCCAGCTTGATGTTCTGCCCTTCACGACCAATGGCCAGTTTGACCTGATCGGTGTGAACATGGACCCGTGCATAACGCCTGTTAACATCTGGTTCCACTTTCAGAATTTTGGCAGGTGCAAGCGACCGTGCAATAAAAGTGGCCGGATCGGGCGAGAATAAAACCACATCGATGTTTTCGTTGCTGAGTTCCTTAACAATCGAGTGGATACGGGTTCCTTTCATTCCCACACAGGCTCCCACTGCATCCACACGGTCATCGGTACTCTCAACTGCAATCTTTGCGCGCTCACCCGGCTGACGGGCAATGGACCGGATCTGAACGATTCCGTCGTAGATTTCGGGAACTTCGATTTCGAACAGCCGTTCCAGAAACTTGTTATCGGCCCGTGAAATCACAATCACGGGATCATTGTTGTAGTTTTCCTTCCGGATACGCTCCTTGCCGGTCTTGTCATCCCTTTTCTTTTGAATTTCCTGTTCCTTGAAGTCGGTCAGTCGCTTGACTTCCTTGATAATCGCCCGGATGGTTTCACCCTTTTTCGGATTCTCTTTCGGAATCTGCTCATCACGGGGCATGAAGAGTTCAACCTTGTTGTGGTTGACCAGCATCCAGCTCTTACCCTTCTGGTAAACATCTCCCACCACAATATCACCGATCTGGGCTGCATACTCATTGAAAATGTGATCTTTTTCCAGATCTCTGATCTTCTGGTTCAGAGTCTGTTTGGCCTGCATGATCAGACGCCGGCCGAAACTGGCCAGAGGAACAATCCGGACCGTGATGTCACCCAGTTGTGAATCCGGATCAAGTTTAAGTGCATCTTCCAGGGAGATTTCATCGATGTCACTGAAGACATCTTCAACCACTTCCACTTCCTGCAGAATCTGAATATCACCTTTGTCCATGTTTACAATGACCGAGAAGTTTTCATCTGTGAAATACTTCTTCCTGATCATATTCATGAAAATTTCTTTGATAATACCCGACAGGATATCCTTATCGATGTTTTTATCCCGTGCAATGTGGGCAAACGTTTCAACGATTTCGACGTTCATATGCGAGGTCCTTTACCATTCAATATCAACAACCACATGGTCTGTGGCTTCAAAATCCACGGTTACAAGTTCTGCAGGCTGCTTCCGGTCCTTGCGGATTTCCAGAATAATGCCAGAGGGTTCTATTGATTTCAGATGACCTTTCAGAACAGGGCGGTCAGTGGCTTTGAAGGTCACCAGAACCAGGCGACCAGTCTGTGATTTCAAAGCACGCCAGTTTCTGATTTTAAACCCGATTCCCGGGCTTCCTACCTGAATATCCCAGGGCGAATCAAACAGATCCTGATCTCCCAGCTCTTCATTGATGCGCCGGGCAATTTCAACACATTCCTGACTTTTAATTCCTTCATCCGTCTGAACACGAATGTCTATCACCCGTTTCCGCGGGGTACCAGTCAGACTGATATCCACAACAAATGCACCGGATTCCAGACAGACACGGTCTGCGATGGATTGAATCAGTTGCTGAGTATCGGTTTGTTTCGTCATCTGTTAAATAAAAAAAGTGGTCTTCGCCTGAAGCCACTTTCCCTTTAGACAAGCAAATATAAGCGGGATGAAGGTTTAATTCAAAATCAGGAACCGATTTTCAGCGGAAAGACGGGCCCGAGCCTCTTCACAACATGATTGACCCAATCGGGATGAACCGCCTCTCCATCCAGAATCTGAACCTGACTTCCCGGAAATTCATGGGACCATTCGAGACAAATCTGAAAAATCCGGTCTGTCAGACACGTAACCACTTCGGCAGACGACATCGCGGTTGATTCAGTCCAGTCCAGCCAGAGATTCCCCGCAGAATCCCGGTGAACCACAGGAGGAACCGGAAAGCCACCAAAATCATCCGGGAAGAAAATGGGTTCAGACAACAGACTGGTCAGTGGAATTGGTACCTGGTCAGCCTGCAGATCATTCCCTCGCAGGTTGACACAGCGGCCATCCGGGGCAAACAGACTCAGGTTCAGTAAAGATAACCGGATGGGGTCAGACACGGGTATTGTTCAGAAGCACACTGAATATTCCGACCGCACCAATCGATTTCAGTTTATCCATCACTTCGTTTTCGCGCGACTTTGGTTCAACAATCCGGACAGCAAAGTAACGGTCATCGCCATAAATCGGGGCCACAGTGGGTGATTTCTGTCCCCCGGCCACCCGGATGGCATCATCGAGCTTTTCTTTGGGTATCATGTATTCAATCATGATCGACTTTCGGGCCGTCATGACTCCTTCCAGCCGGTTTCTGATCATGCTCACCCGCGGATCATTGAGAAATTCACGACGGGCGGCAAAGACAATTTCTGTTTCGAGTAAACGGTCCTTTATCAGCAGTCCGTTGGCTTCCAGAGTGGTTCCTGTTTCAGTCAGATCCACAATCGCGTCGGCTTCTTCGGTTGCCACTTTGCCTTCCACTCCCCCCGATACCTCTTTCACATGTACGCGGGTTCCGGTTTTCTCGAAATAGGCACGGGTCAGGTGAACAAAGCTGGTTGCAATGGTTTTCCCTTCCCAGAAACTGATGGGATGGTTCAATTGATCGGAAGGAACGGCAAACACCAGATGACATTTTCCGATTCCGAGCGGAAGTATCTCAACGATATCCGGGTTGGCTTGTTCGAGTATCAGGTCACGGCCGGTAAATCCGCAGCTCAGCTTCGAATCGGCCAGTGACAATGCGATTTCCCCGGCCCGTCCGAAGATCAGTGACAATTCCTGGTCATGCAGGTCAGAAAACAGCTGGCGGCGGCGGGGTTCATCCCACAGTGATGCCTGGTATAACAGGCTGGAAATTTCAGAAAACAGCCGGTCATTTTTAGGGATCCCGACCCGAAAACGGTATCTGGGTTTCATAATATTCCTCTGAAGTAAGGGTTTAAAGATGTGCGAGAACCGCTGAAAGTGACAACTCTCGTTGCTGACCGATTTCCCAGGAAAGATGAAAAAGTCTTTCCAGATCATCGGCACCAAAGGATCCGGAGCGGATGGCCAGAGAGGCAGTTTCCTGAACCAGTTTCTTCGGAGTCACTGTTTCATCCTTCAGCGGTGTTTTCAAAGGCCAGGAAGAGATCCGGTTGGCCCAGCCTGGCTCCTGAAGAATCAATCCTAAAACAAGCAGGTAATACCAGTACTGACTGAGTTCAAGTGCAAGATCATTCTGGGTTTCAAAACGATAAGCCATCCAGATTTCAGATGATTCCTCGACCAGTTTGATCAGAACAGCCGGCTTCCCTCCTGAAATCAGCTTTACGGTGCTACTGGCAGGATCATTCCGTGCAATTTTATCCTGAAGCTCAGCCAGAAGACTCTGCAGATTTTTTTCTGCCATATCAACGGACCGGTGCCCTGGTTTCAGTGACCACTTCTGACACACCGGACAGTTCAAACACATGCCGGTGACCACGGGCATCCCGTATCCCGATGGAGTTGTCGGAAATCGACTCTGCAGTGCCTGCAAATTGAATTCCGGTGGTGGTAATAAGGTTTACCAACCGGCCTTTAAGAAAACCGGAATTGCCGGGTATCTGGACGGACGGGATGCGATGTGGAATACTGGGCATTGAGTGTTTTACTTTCTGATTCCTAAAATGGCTTTGGCAACATATCCGGCAATTTCCGGATTTTCCTTGAAACGGCGGGTGGAATAGCCATACCACTGTTTGCCGTATGGCACATAAATCCGGAGCCGGTATCCTTCTGAAAGAATACGGTCCCTCAGGGCCGGCAGAACGCCCAGTAACATCTGAAACTCAAATGCTTCCTTTCGGACCTGATGTTTTTTCACCAGTTCAATGGTGGCATTCACCAGATATTCATCATGGGTTGCCACGCCTACATAACAGTTGTGAATAAACATTTGCTCGACCTGACGGAGGAAACTGGCCCGGATGGCCTCGCGGTCGTGAATGGCGATTTCGGCCGGTTCCCGGTAAATGCCTTTACAAAGTCTCAGGTTGGCATTTTCCTTAACCAGCAGATCAATGTCTGCATTGGTCCGCTTCAGGTAGGCCTGAATTACCAGTCCAACGTTCGAAAATTCCTTCTTCAGGCGCAGGTACAGGTCGATCTCTTTCTGAGTACACGCGGAATCTTCCATATCAATCCGGATAAAATTCCCCGTCTGACTGGCAAGCTGTACCAATTCCCTGATGTTTGAATAAGCAAATTCCTCATCCAGCAACAAACCCATCTGGGTGGGCTTTACACTGACATTGGAATTGAGTTTCTCCTGATGAATGGCCCGTATCAGGTTTTTTAATTCTTCCAGGTCACGGGTAGCCTGAGATTTTTCGGTAATGAATTCACCCAGTAAATCACAGGTAGCCATGGCTCCCAGACGATTGATATCCCGGATGGTGTTCAATGCATCAGCCAGTGACTCACCCGCGATATACGGCCGGGCAAAATACCGTACGATCGGTTTGGGTACCAGTGGGATCGATGCAACAACAAGACGATTAAACAGTGATGACATGGTCGGCCTCATGGTTTCCTGCAAAAGTATCGGACCACTCCTGATCAATCAAACTCAATCTTCTGTTTCTAATGCACTCTTAAGCACCAATAAACATCCCCACACTTTATCCGGAATTTTTTCCCACACTTCCCGATCGGAGTGGAACCGAAAAATAAAAACGCTTCCAACCCCGACTACCCATTCATTTTACCAAAAAAGTGTCTTCCTTCATCATTCTAAGGTTGATTTAATGATTCAGATCACTAATCTTTGTCGATATCTGAGTAAATATCTTAGCAGCATATCTTAATTAAATTCTGTCTAATTATTTATTTATTAAGTAATCAACGAACAAGCGTTTAACTTATTTAACTGTACGAGCTTTAATAGGCTTATCGACTACCATATCACCTGCAGCATGTCTGATTAATTTCAGGGATATCATCATGAACAGACCGACAACCATCCTGTTAATATTTCTCCTTTCTTTACCATTGGTCACCAACGGCAGAACCTACCTTGATGACGAAAATGGAAGAATCAGTGGAAAGGTGGTAAATAAAACTTCAGAATCTGGTTTGTCTGGGGTCACCATTATTCTTTTTGAGGATGGAGCGGTCAAATTTTCCACCAGAACGGATCAGAATGGCAATTTCAGTTTCGTAAACATTCCGGCAGGTGCCTACCTGATTACTGCTAAGAAGAACTCCTATTCAGACTTTGCAAAGACCATCAGGGTGAATCCGAAATTCACACTGAAACTTAAACTCGGTATGGAATCACTTGAGCAACCTTCACGGCCCGTTTTAACCGCTGTCTCGGCTCCTAAATCGGAGCCCATGTCAAAATCAGCGGAACGCAGGCAAGCCGATGCAACACAGGCTCCGGGAGCTGCAAGTGGTACCCAGGCCTCTCCTGAAACAGCCACGGCTTCTGCAACACCCGGGACGGCCAAAGAAGATGCTGCCGAGGAAGGTGAAATTTTCATTGATGAAACCGATGTGGTCGAGATGGTGGAAAATCCCGATCAGCAACCCGAACCGGTTGGAGGAATCGGAGCGATTATAAAAGCCATCGTATATCCTCCGATGGCCATTCAGCGTAAACTGGAAGGAACGGTCCTGATTAACGTAACCGTCAATCAGTATGGGGATCCCACTCAGTGCGTGGTTATCAGGTCTGTGGATCCCACCCTCGATGAAGCCGCAGTAGAAACCATTTACCGGTCCAAGTTTATTCCGGCCAGTCACAGAGGGAAAGCGGTGGTTTCTTCCGTCGCCATCCCTGTGAAATTCAAATTATAGATCGCCTGCAACCGGCCTGAGAACAATGTCCTCAAGGACCATGTTGTTCTCCAGGTCCACGGCCTGACCAATTACCTTCGCCACATCAGCGGCTGTCATGAGCCGTTTTTCCTCCACCCCTGTACCCACCCAGGAGTTTGTAAAAGCCGCCCCCGGATACACATTCGTTACCCGGATGTTCCACTTCTTAAACTCTTCCCGCATGACTCCAGCCAATCCGTCCTGGGCTGATTTAGAGGAACAGTAGGCACCCGATCCTGTGAAGGGACGTTTTGCTGCAACAGAGATGACATTAATTATCTGGCCGGTGCCCGCCTGTCTCAGAACAGGAAGTATACCTTTCATTAACAGAAAGGTAGATAATGTATTGGTTCTCCACTGTTCTTCAAACACTGCGGGGCTCAAATCCTCAAGAGTGGACTGGACAAACCGGCCGGCATTGTTAACAAGAACCGAAGGGGTTGTTTTTCCGGCCAGAAACTCGTTAAAAAAACGTCTGACATCTGCTTCATCAGAGGCATCACCAGCAAATCCCTCAACCTGACCGGGAAATTCTGCTTCAAGGCTCAGCAGATCAGCAGACGTTTTAGAAAAGGCATAAACGTGCCAGCCTTGCCGGGCAAACCAACGACAGGTCTCTCTGCCGATTCCCTTACCCGCTCCCGTTACAATCACCCCACCAGGTTTCATAGATTGGAGTGCCTGATCAACCGCATAAATTCGGAACGTGTGGACTGATCGGTCAGGAATACACCAGACATGGCCGAGGTGGTGGTGATGGAATTTTGTTTTTCCACACCCCGCATCATCATGCACATGTGGCGGCCTTCAATCACCACGGCAACCCCCTGTGGTTCCAGCACTTCCTGCAGAGTATCCTTGATCTGCTGGGTCATTCGTTCCTGTACCTGCATCCGACGGGCAAAGACATCCACCAGTCTGGGCAACTTGGATAGCCCAACGATTTTACCATTTGGGATATAGGCAATATGGGCCTTCCCAAAAAAAGGCAGCATGTGATGTTCGCACATGGAATAGAAATCGATATCCTTTACCAGCACCATTTCATCATACCGCTCTCTGAACAGGGCGCTTGTCAGGATGTCAACCGGATTTTGCTGATAACCGCTTGTGAGAAAGCGGAGCGCCTTCGCCACCCGCATGGGAGTCTTCTGTAAACCCTCCCGTTCAGGGTTTTCTCCCAATTGCCCGATGATGTGTTCCATCCCGGATGCAATTGTTTCCAGCCGTTTAAGTTCATCCGGGGAAAGGTCCGCGGTAGTCGACAAAGTTTCTTGGTGTTTCATAAAGTCGGATGTTGTAGAGTTTAGCAGTTTTAAAATGGGGTTCGAGACGGTTCCAGAATGCAATTACCAGATTTTCTGCTGTCGGAATCACACCAGAAAGCCAGGGAACATCCAGATTCAGATGCCGGTGGTCACAATCCTGAATGATCACTTCCTCGGCAAGATCTTTAATCTCCTTCAGATCAATCACATAGCCGGTTTTTAAATCAACAGGTCCGTAAACCGTGATCTCTATTTCGTAATTGTGACCATGACCATTCGGATTGTTGCAAAGCCCGAAAATCCGGTTATTCTCTTCATTTGAAAACTGCGGGTTAAAGAGTCTGTGGGCCGCATTAAAGTGAAGCTGACGGGTTACATAAACCCAGGATGTATTCATAAAAGGCCAAACAAATCAGTGTTCATTAACGGTTCCGTTTAATCATTTTTTGTGCCTTTGAAGCAACCATCACAAGAGGGTTAACTCTGGGAGCAATCATCGGATGGTAGGCATAACCGGTGTGAATCAGATCCTGCAGTGTGAGCTGGTGGTTCACTGCCAGAGAAAGCAGATTCAAAGCCGACATACATCCTTCCGGACCCGAAACGGCACCACCGGTAATCAGTTGAGACCCTTTTCTGAAGAAAAGAGTCAGCAGCATGGTTCCCTTCCGGGGATCGGTTCTGCTGAACGGTGAGATCTCCATGGTACAGTCCAGACCATCTTCTTCATCCAGAAAACCCACCGAACCCGTTTCGGTATCCCACAAGCGCAGCACGACCGGAAAAACAGGGACTTTCCAGGGTGAATCTGTTCCAATAATGGATTCAGCCGCTTTTCTGGCCATGGCCGCCGCACGGGTGGCCAGTTGCAGGTCCCGATCTCTGGTCCATGCGGATTTCCCAGAAACTCTCGCCCCATCACCAATTGCAAAAATCCGGTCCGAGCTGGTTTTCATTTTTCCATCCACCAGAAAATAACCATCCTGATCGGTTCGCAGATTTTCCAGGCCCGAAATTCCTGATGGTGGTTTAACGCCTGCAGCAAGAATCACCAGATCGGCCGGAACCCGATCCCCTTTGCCAATCTGAATTCCGGTTATCTGGTTTCCCTCGGTTACGGGCGACCAGTCATTGGTTCCGGAAATCACCTGAACCCCATTTTTCTGCAATAAACCAGAAAGTCGCCGGCTGTGCGTTTCAGGAAGCATGCGGGATAGAATATCCTTGTCTTTTTCAACCAGAACCGCACGTATTCCCCTTCTGGCAAGGGATTCCGCCATTTCACAACCAGCAAGCCCGGCGCCGATTACCACCGCATTCCGGACGGTCTGAGACTCCAGGAATTGATGCAGCCGTGCGGCTTCATCCCACTGTCGGGTAGTGAAAACATTGCTGCCTGTGAATGGTTGGATGGGCTCCACGCCAGTGGCCAGTATCAGGTAATCCCAGTGGGTGGTTTCTTCTGTGCGGAAAATGGTATGCTTCCAGGTGAGTTGGCGGCGTCTGATATCGATGGCGGTTACAACCGAATTGGTATAAACCTGAACCCCTTTTTCTGAGGAAAACCGTTCCGGAGTGTAAACAATGAGGTCCTGAGGGGTGCCTGCACGACCATCGGTCAGGTAAGGAATGTCACAGACTGAATAGGAAATTACCGGTTGCTTTTCGATCAGGGAAACCCGGCAGCGGGGTTCAAGACGTTTCAGATGAGCGGCTGCGGCAGTCCCTGCTGCCACTCCTCCCACAATTACCACATGTGGTTTACTGGTCCGCATCCGGATTCTTGCTTTTAAACACCATTCTTACCGGAACACCACTCAGGTCATAGTTCGACCGGATCTGCCTTTCCAGAAAACGACGGTAGGCATCATCGATGAGTTTGGGGAAATTGGTAAAGAAGCCGAAAACAGGAGGCTCTGTCCCCATCTGTGTGATGTATTTAATCTTGATCTGCTTACCCATGGTGGCGGGGGGCGGCGTCTTCTGAATGACCGGCAGAAGAAATTCATTCAACTTTGAAGTTGAAATTTTTAATCGTCGGTTTTCCTGCACCTGAATGGCCAGATCCAGCAATTTAAGCAGCCGCTGTTTTTCATGGACACTGACAAACATTACCGGGACAAACCGGTTGGTTCCCAGTCTGGCCAGAATGTCGGCCTCCATTTCACGGTAGGTTTTATGGGTCTTTTCGATCAGGTCCCACTTATTTACTGCAAGGATGATTCCCTTCCCCAACCGGATGGCTTCACTGACCACGCGTAAATCCTGATCGGTAATGCCCTCACCTGCATCGGCCAGCACAATCACCACGTCGCTCCGTTCCATGGCACGCTGAGTACGGACGGTGGAGAAAAATTCGATCGACTCCCTGACTCTGCTTTTTTTCCTCAGGCCAGCAGTGTCGATCAGAATAAGGTCATGACCGAAATACTTAAACTCAGTATCAACCGAATCGCGGGTGGTTCCTGCAACCGGACTGACAATCTGCCTGTTTTCACCCAGAAAGGCGTTCACCATGGAAGATTTGCCCACATTCGGGCGACCGACAATGGCAATTTTTAAACGAGGATCTTCCGGAACCAGTCCGGTGGCAAAGGACGCGGTCAGGCGGTCCAGAAGGTCACCAATATTCAACCCCTGAACGGCAGATATACCGATCGGATCTCCAAGAGCCAGTTTATGAAACTCATAGATATCGCCCACCCGGCCATTGTCATCCACTTTGTTGACCACGACAAAAACGGGTTTGCGGGATTTCCTCAATTCGGTGGCAATCAGTTCATCATGACGGGTAATGCCTGTCTGGGCATCCACCAGGAATAACAATACATCGGCCTGCCGGACGGCCAGCTCGGATTGTTCCCGGATGGCGACTTCCATTTCATCCCGCGAATCGGGTACAAAGCCACCGGTATCAATCAGGGTGAAGGGTTTACCTGCCCATTCTCCTGTTGCAATGTGACGGTCACGGGTCACACCCGGCATATCGTGCACAATCGCCATCCGGCGACCAAGCAACCGGTTAAAAAGGGTCGATTTGCCCACATTCGGGCGGCCGACAATGGCAATAACCTGACTCATGAAACGGACCCTTTTCTGCCGCGGGTCCCCGAGGCTGACTGTCTGGCGAATTCCTGGTTTTTGATTTCGAGCCAGTCTTTAAAGTACGTGTTAAGGGCAGCGGTGAGCGGAATCGCAATCAATAATCCAAGCATGCCCAGGAAGTAACCGAAAATGGAAATAGAAAGAAGCAGAATCACAGGATGCAATCCGACCCGATCACCCAGAATTTTAGGTGTCAGAATAAAGTTCTGGATGGCCGAGCTTCCCAGAAAAGTGGCCACCACCACCGTGGCATGGAACAGAAAATTTGGGGAGGAGGTACATAACAAGACCCCAATCACCAGCATCAGAATCACTCCCACGTAGGGAACCAGAGACAGGAAAAGGAATCCGATTGAAAGTACCAGCGCATATGGTGTGGAGAAAATCAGGAAAGGAACCAGACAGATCACGCCTCCGATAAAGGCAATCAGCAACTGACCCCGCACATAAGTGGCAATAATCTGCTGAAGCTTACGGCTGTGAAATTCAACCCACTCCCTGCGTTCATCCGGAATAAACCCCTGAAACCGGTGAATGAGCTCTTCATAATCCCGCATGAAATAAAACAGCAGAAATGGCAGAAACACCAGCATCAGAACCACGTTGGCCACCACATTCAGCAAGGTGGGAAAATTGGTAACCAACCCATCTGAGTCAAAGAGGTAGTTCTGCAAAGATGGTATCAGCTGAGTATTGTATTTCGTCAGAATGACGGTTGGATCCAGCCCCAGATTCATCAGAACCGACCGGACTTCCGGATCGGCCAACAAGGATGGAATAAACTCCGAAATGGATTTGGCATGGGTACTCAGAGACTTAACCTGATCGATGAGAATGGGACCAATTCCAAATCCGACCAGAGTAAGCCCACCCAAGAAGATCAAAGTAACAAGCATGGCTGCCAGTCCGGCCGGAATACGAAAATGGCGCAACCAGGACATGATGGGTGCCATCAGGTAGGCCACCATAAACGAAATAATAAACGGGACCAAAACGATCCGCAATTCAGAAATGATATAGATGAGCAGAATAAAAACAAGGGCATACAGGATGCTTCGGGCAGCCTGATGGTGCTTATGAGGCCATAAAATGATGGCAATCAGACCTGACAGAACAAATGGTCCGGTCTCAACGGGAATCAGGAAGGCAATGGCAATGAGAATCACGCAGGCTGCCACCATGGCAACCATGGCCAGCAGGTCCGGACCTTTGCCATCGGGTAATTGGGGAATCAGGCTTTTTTCACTCATTTAGAAAGCATTTGTTTTAGCGATTGAACAGCAATGGTGCCCGACGCACACGTATTGATAAACCAGAGTCTGGACATTTCAACCGGGTGGCGGTTCAGTTTGTTAATGATGGTCCGGTTTGAGTCCCACCGGTAAACCGACAGGACCCGTCTGACCCGTGCTGTCTGGTAACGGTTGCTGAAAAACTGATCATAGCCACAGTCGCCTGCCAGTGAGATCACATCAGAATTAAACCGGCCAAACGGCAGAGACAATCCGGTGATTTTCCGTCCGGTGATCTGCTCCAGTTCATCCCGGCTTTCTGTCAATTCTTTCCTTTGCTCGAGGACTGGTAAAACGGTCAGCGCACGGTGAGAACGGGTATGTGACAGAATGATCCATCCCTGGTCGGCCAGCGTTCTGATTTCACCGGCGTTCAGATGTTTTCTCTGGCCGCCGCCGGGACGTGTATCCCATGAATTCGACCCTCCGGTGGCCTGGGTAATGATACTGACCCACCGGGTGAAAGGCTGAAGCAGGTTTTGAACAGATTCGTTTAACAGACAGTCGTAGCCATCATCAAACAAAAATCCTGTTCTGGTTTTCATAACTTCAGGAATGGTGGCAATGGACCTCAACCGATCGGCCGGAAGAACATTTAACGTCCAGTCGAACCGGTCTCCGATATCATGGAAACCGAGAATGGGGTCAATGCTTGCCGGTATGTCCGAATCCACCTTCACCACGCCGGGTTACGGACAGTGAGGATGCCACTTCCCATTCCACTCTGCTTACCGGGGCAATGATCATCTGAGCGATCCGGTCACCCCGGTGAACGGTAAAGGACTCCTGACCGTGATTTACAAGAATCACCATGACTTCACCCCGGTAATCGGCATCGATGGTGCCGGGTGCATTCAGGACCGTCACGCCGTTTTTGGCGGCAAGTCCGCTTCGCGGCCTTACCTGCGCTTCAAACCCGGCTGGAAGTTCCATGGAAAATCCGCAGGGAATCACCCGTCTGTCACCGGGGTTCAGAATGACAGGTTCAGCAACCGCCGCCCGCAGGTCCATCCCCGCAGACTGGTCGGTTGCATAACCAGGAAGCTCCAGGTCTCCGAAGTGAGACAATTTCTGAAAGTGGACGGTAACACCCATCAGGCCAGCACCGATTCAACCGGATGAAGGGTCAGACCAAAAGCATCTGCCACGCCGCCATAGACCACTTTTCCGGCCACCACGTTTAACCCGAGCAGCAACTCGCGGTTATCCGAGCAGGCCTTCTTCCAGCCCTTGTTAGCCAGCTGAAGTGTATAGGGTAAGGTTGCGTTGTTAAGCGCAATGGTGGATGTGAAAGGAACGGCTCCCGGCATATTGGCCACACAGTAATGAATCACACCATCTATCACATAAGTTGGGTTTTCATGGGTGGTTGGGGTACAGGTTTCAATACATCCTCCCTGATCAACCGCCACATCGACCACCACTGCACCCGGGCGCATTTCCCTGATCAGGTCCCGGTTGACCAGTTTGGGGGCTTTCGCTCCGGGCAGGAGAACCGCACCAACGACCAGATCAGCATTTATAACAGCCTGCCGGATGTTATATGCATTGCTCATCACCGTTCTGACGTTTTTAGGCATGATGTCATCCAGATAGCGCATCTGGTCTATATTGATATCGAGAAGGGTCACATCGGCACCCATTCCAGCCGCCATTTTGGCCGCATTCATGCCCACAACACCACCTCCGAGTATCACCACCTGTGCAGGTGCAACCCCAGGAACGCCGCCAAGCAGAATGCCCCGGCCACCCATGGCCTTTTCAAGGTATTTGGCCCCTTCCTGAATGGCCATCCGGCCTGCCACTTCACTCATGGGAGTCAGCAGCGGAAGGCTTTTATCTGTCTTCTGGACGGTTTCGTAAGCAATGGCAATGCATTTGCTTTTAATCACGGCGTCGGTCAGTTCGCGTGATGCAGCAAAGTGAAAATAGGTGAAGATGATCTGCCCTTCTCTGAGCATTGGATATTCTGGCTGAATCGGTTCCTTCACCTTCACAATCATATCGGCCTGCTGGTAAATTTCAGCCGGCGTCGGAAGTATTCTGGCTCCGTTCGAAATATAATCAACGTCTGCAAATCCGGACCCCTCTCCTGCATGACTCTCAACCAGAACGGTATGCCCGGCCTGTACCAGTGCATGAACGTTCATTGGAGTGAGACCCACGCGGTTCTCCATCGTTTTTATTTCTTTTGGGACTCCGATAATCATAGTGGTTCCTTCATGGTTTTTTGCGTGAATTCAGACTTGTCAAGTTAATCGGGCAGGTAGGCAAAATCAACCTTCCCCGATGATATCAACCCTTGATAACCCCGTGGTCAGCGGGTATTCATCGAGCCATTTCCGGATGTCATTCACGGTGATGGATTCGATTTCAGCCACCTGCTCTTCAAATGTCTGGTAGTGCCCGAGGGTCAATTCGGTACGGCTGAGAATCTGATGGCGTGCGGTGAGACTTTCGGAATTGATCAGAAGATTGCCACGCATGGCTTTTTTCTGCATTCCGAGTTCCCTCTCACTGATTCCGTCGGTCTGCAGCCGGTCAAGTTCCTGGTCAATGAGAGAATTTAACTTCTTTGTTTTGCCCGGTTCGGTGGCCGCATACACCGAAAAGGCACTGGTATCAGAATAAAAATTAACCGACGAGTAAATGTGATAACAAAATCCGTACTTTTCCCTGATCCGCAGATTGAGACGCGAACTCATTCCGCCTCCCAGACAATTGGAGACCAATAACTGAACCATGGAGGCACGGTCATCAACGGAAACCCCTTTTCGTCCCAACATCAGGTGGCTCTGACTAATCGGCTTCCTCATGGGTTCCGAAGACACTTTAGCGGGAATCACCCCTGAGGTAACCACCGGATCAACCGGTTGGTGAAATGCACCCAGATCCCGGGTAAACCGGTTCAATTGTTTATCGAGGAGATCGCGGTTGAACCTGCCGGTAACGGTAATCAGAACAGAGTCCGGTTGGTGATGGGAGTGAATCAGCCGGTGACAGTCACCAATACCGATTTTTTCAACCGTTTCACGGGTTCCGATTACCGGATGTGCCAGACCGGTTCCTTCAAACAGGACTTCTTCAAACCAATCGTTGATGAAATCATCCGGTGTATCTTCAATTCCCATCAGTTCATCCAGAACCACCTGTCTTTCCTTATCAAGGTCGGACGGCCGGATAACCGGGAAGAAAACCAGATCGGTCAGAATATCGATGGCTTTTTCCTGAAAGTCAGAAGGAACCCTGGCATAGAAGCAGGTACTTTCCTTATCGGTGACTGCATTGATATAACCACCCACCGATTCAATCCCATGGGCAATCTGATGAATTTTTCTTGAACGGGTACCTTTGAAGACCAGGTGTTCGACCAGATGAGAAACGCCCGCAACCCGGGGATCCTCAATACGGCTACCGCCTTTTATCCAGATACTGATCAGAACAGACTGAGCCCAGGGAATCTCCTCCGCAACGACCTGAAGACCGTTGGGTAACCTGAACCGATGAAAAGTGGTGGTGATCATAGAAAAAAAAAGCCCGCCTCTTCAGACGGGCTTCCGGTTTGTGAACCAATTGGTCAGTTTTGAGGTTCCGGCTTCGGCATCAGGGCTTTGCGGCTGAGTTCCAGTCGCTGGCCATCCACTTTCATCAGTTTAACCTCAACAATTTCACCCACTTTCAGGACATCTTCCACCCGCTCAGGACGTTTGTGGTCTACGGCTGAAATGTGCAGGAGGCCTTCCTTTCCTGGTGCAATTTCAACGAATGCGCCAAAGTTGACGATCCGTTTAATCACTCCGCGGAAAATTTCTCCTGGTTCAAAGACACCTGCGATGGTCCGGATTCGGCCGATGGCCTTATCTGCGGCTTCACCGTTGGGTGCAGCAATGGTTACGCGACCATCGTCTTCGATGTTAATTTCAACTTTGCATTCATCAATAATGGCCCGGATGTTTTTACCGCCTGGTCCGATCACCATTCCGATGGTATCAACTGGAATGGTAATGGTAAAGAGTCTCGGAGCAAAGGCCGACAATTCGTTCTTATGAACGTTGATGGTGGAATTCATCTTACCCAGAATGTGCTTGCGTCCGGCAAGGGCCTGGTGAAGAGCTTTTTCCATAATTTCAAGCGTGATTCCGGTGATCTTGATATCCATCTGAATAGCAGTGATACCATTTTCAGAACCGGCCACCTTGAAGTCCATATCACCCAGATGATCTTCATCACCCAGAATATCGCTCAGAACGGCATAACGGGACCCTTCCTTTATAAGACCCATGGCAATTCCGGCCACAGGCTTTTTCAGAGGAACCCCGGCATCCATCAGCGCCAGTGAGGCTGCGCAAACGGTGGCCATCGAGGAGGAGCCGTTTGATTCAAGAATATCAGACATCACCCGGATGGTATAAGGGAATGAGGTTTCTTCAGGAACGACCTTTTTAACAGCCCGTTCGGCCAGATTCCCGTGTCCGACTTCCCGGCGGCCAACGCCGCTCATGCGACCCACTTCACCAACCGAAAACGGAGGGAAATTGTAGTGAAGCATGAATCGTTTATTCGAAGATCCCATGATGTCGTCAATGGACTGCTCGTCCTTTTTCGAACCAAGTGTAACCGTCGTCAGAGACTGGGTTTCACCACGGGTAAAGAGCGACGATCCGTGAGAACGCGGAATTAAACCAATTTCGATGGAAATCGGACGGATGGTCACCAGATCGCGGCCATCGAGCCGTTTGCTTTCGCTCAGGATCATTTCCCGCATGATCTCATATTCGAAATCGTGCATCAGGGTAAAGACTTCCTTCTGGAGGTCTGCATATTTTTCGGAAAGTGACGCCCAGGTTTCGTCCTGTATCTGCTTACGGCCATTATTCCGTTCCTGTTTGGTGGTATCCTTGTGATACAGGTCGGACAGGCGCTGATAGGAAAGAGCCTTTACCGCATCGAGCAGTTCCTGATTGACCGGCTTGATAACCAGTTCTTTCTTGACAGGTTTAACTTCTGCGGCCATTTCGCGCTGAATGGCATTTACCTGGCGGATGACACCGTGAGCGAATTCAATTGCCCGGAGCATATCGGCTTCGGATACTTCATTCATTTCGCCTTCCACCATGACAATGGAATCATCAGAACCGGCAACAGTCAGATCGAAATCGGATAATTTCAGCTGGCTGACCGTCGGGAACGCAACAAACTCGCCATTGATCCGCCCGATTCTGACTTCGGTGATCGGACCATTGAACGGGATATCTGACACCACGAGGGCAGCGGAAGCTCCGATGCCACCCAACACATCCGCATCATTTACCTGATCGGATGAAAATACCGATGCCACCACCTGGGTTTCTGAACGGTACCCTTCAGGAAACAACGGACGCAAAGCCCGGTCAATCAGACGGGCGGACAAAATTTCTTTTTCTGAGGGTTTTCCTTCGCGTTTGAAAAACCCGCCGGGGATTTTACCGGCTGCACTTGCCTTTTCCCGGTATTCAACCTGAAGCGGGAAAAAGTCATTGTTGCTTCCGTCATCAGTGGAAGCGCATACCGTGGTTAACACCATGGTATCTGCCAGACGGACCATAACGGCTCCGTTGGCCTGGCGGGCCACACGCCCGGTTTCGATGGAAAGCACCCGTCCATCAGGAAGGGTCATTTGTTTACTGACGATCATTCGTATCTCCAACAGACAACATGTCTGGTATTTGTAGGTTTTTTTGTGAATTGAATTCGGGGAGAATAAACGAAAAAGGGGAAGACCTTCCCCTTTTTCCCTGAATTATTTCCGGATTTCCAGTTCGGCAATGATGGTCCGATACCGGTTGATATCCTTCTTCATCAGATAATCAAGCAACCGCCGGCGTTTTCCGACCAGCAGCATCAGCCCACGGCGCCCGGAGTGATCTTTCGGATTACTTTTCAGGTGATCCGTAATATCATTGATCCGACGGGTAAAAATGGCAATCTGAACCTCGGTTTTACCCGTGTCCTTCGCACTTGAACCCAATTTTCCGATGATTTCAGTTTTAACAGAACTTTCTAAGCTCATTCTATCTCCAAGAATCCAGTTTACCAGTTAATCGATTGCGAAGGCGATTATGATGGTAAGCCTGCAAGATAGGAAAACGATCGTTTGGAAACAAATAAAAACCGGTTAAACCGGTCATTGGGAGGTGATCAGGCCGGAAAGCCGGTTATGAGGCTGGCGACTCCGCAACTGAACAGGCCAAGCGCAAAACCAACAAGCACGTCGGTGGGGTAATGAACGCCGAGGTAAACACGGGAGACTGCCACCAGTACCACAAATCCGGCCAGAAATGGAATGGCTACCGGGAACATCATTCCAAAGGCGACCGCTGCCACCGTGGCTGCAGCCGTATGTCCGCTGGGAAACGAGTATTGATCCGGCGGAATCACCAGATTAACGATATCGGCATTTTTCTGAAAAGGACGAGGGCGGGTGGTTCCCGATTTAATCAGTTTATATGAAATCAGTTCAACAGAGAATGCAATAACGGTAAACAGCATCCATTCAACGGACAATCCCGTCAGACCGTAAACTGCCAGGGCCGCCAGCACATAGAGGTAACCATCACCAAGGGATGACATCAGCTTCATAAACCGGTTCAGACGTTCCGTCCGCCCGGAAACCAGTTTCCATATCCACTTCTCATCCCATCGCTGAAGTCTGACCAGCATTTCGCTCATATCATTGACCTTCTCTTAACACTTACAAAGGTCAGGAACCAGTTTCAAGCAGAAATTACGGGAATGTTAAGAAATGTTACGTGATTCAGGAGGCGTTCAGCGGGAACCAGCCGCTGATGGCAGGAGGAAACAGGGGCTCCAATGACCCGGCAAGCAGCCAGGCCATCGCAACCGAGAAGATGCCAAGGAGAACCCCAACGATGACATCGGTCGGATAGTGCACCCCGAGATAGACTCTCGAAAACCCGACCAGGGCCGCAAAAACAATAAATACCGGGGTTGCAGGCGGATATCCCACCGAAAAAATAATGGCAGAGACGGTGGCAACCGCTGTATGCCCGCTCGGAAAACTGTATTGATCAGGGGGAGCAACCAGATTCTTGATTCCAGGAAACCGGTTAAAGGGTCGGCGCCGGCCACTCAGATTTTTAATGGTCAGCTGGAAGGTCATTTCGATGATATACGAAAAAAGGGCGGTCAGGAACCACCGGAAGGTGACCGTTACAGTTGCGAATTGCCAGACCGCAAGAACCGGATACAGCCAGCCATCGCCGGCGCGGGTCATCAGCTTCATGAAACGGGTAAAGCCAGACTTTCTCCGTTCCATGATCTGAGTGATGATCCGGCGGTCCCAGATCATCACCTTATTGCTGATCCGCTTGAACATGAAGTCAGCGTCCGGTCAGTGCAGCAGCGAGATCGTGACCAATCCAGGCGGCCTCGATCAGTACCGGATCGGATTTCTCGTCGGTTCCCCGTTTTTTACGTTCTTCATTCCGAAGTTTGTTTTTCTCCGTCTGCAGGTCCCGTTCCTTTTCCATGGCTGCACGGTTCAGTTTAACCACTTTCCGTTTTTCTTCTGCCTGGTTTTCGTTTTTATCGGAAAGGATCCATGAAAACTCCGGATTGGCGGATCGTCTGGATTCTGATTGACGGGTCAGCTTCCCGATAACCGGCTCCAACTCCCTGACGGGTTCATACTTCGCAGGTGCGATCGCATCCCAGGGAAGTGCATTTTGTTCGGTCCGCTCACCAACCTCTGATGAAAAAACCGATACCGGGAATTCAATATCCGGAGTGACTCCCTTCATCTGGGTAGATCCGCCGTTGACCCGGTAAAATTTGGCAATGGTATATTTCAACTGGCCGAAATCACCCGAGGAAGGACCAGCAATGTACCTTCCAAGATTATCGAGTGTCTGCACGGTTCCCTTTCCGAAGGACGGTTCACCGATGATAATTCCACGGCCATAATCCTGAATGGCTGCTGCAAAAATTTCTGAAGCAGACGCGCTGTAACGGTCAATTATCACCACCAGCGGACCATTCCAGACCACACCCTCATTGGTATCTGTGTTGATGTTGACCTTGTTGTTATAATGTCTGACCTGCACCACCGGACCCTGATCGATAAAAAGACCAGTGAGTTCAACGGCTTCATCGAGGGAACCACCGCCATTCCGCCGCAGATCCATCACCAGGGAGGTGATTCCGGCGGTTTTCATCGAATCGATCAGCATGGCCACATCTCTTGTGGTGCTCTTAAAGTCGGGCCGGCGTGCGTTTCTTCCTTCGAAATCAGTGTAGAAGGTCGGCAAATGAATGATTCCGGCTTTCTCTTCCCTGCCGTTAACCTTAATGGGAATGATTTCACTTTTGGCAGCCTGTTCTTCAAGCTTGATTTTGTCGCGAACCAACCGGATGGTGTAACCACCCCCGGGAACGGGATCTCCATCGTGAACCAGCAGCAACCGGACCACGGTACCTTTGGGACCACGGATCAGCTGAACCACATCATCCACTCTCCATCCCACCACATCAACCATTTCACCTTCATCTCCCTGCCCCACGGCCAAAATCCGGTCTTTTGGTTGAATGGTCTTGCTCATGGCTGCCGGACCACCCGGAATCAGTTCTCTGATCTGAACATAATCATTGTCCTGAATTAACTGTGCGCCAATTCCTTCGAGGGACAAACTCATGTTAATGCGGAAGTTCTCAGAGGTTCTTGGTGAGAAGTAATTGCTGTGAGGATCGAGTGATTCAGTATAAGCATTCATAAACAGTTGAAACACTTCATCGCTTTTATACCGGTAGGACTGCTTCAGTAAATTACGGTATCGCTTTTTCACTGTTTCGGCGGCCAGGGAATCTTTTCCATTCACCATCACGGAAAGAATTTCATATTTCACCCGCTGGCGCCAGTACTGATCCTGTTCGGCCTGACTGGTAAACCAGCCGGCTTCTTCCCGATCGACCAGGAAATCCTCGTTTGCATCATAGTTGAAAGCACTGTCCGAAACAGACAGGGCGTAGGACATCCGGTTCCGGAACCGCTCAAGAAAACGGTTAAAAACGGTGAAGACAGGATCGAGCTCTCCGCCGGTGATCATGTCATCCAACCGGTACCTCAGTGATTCAAATTCATTGATATCGGACTTGAGAAAATATAAGCGGGAGTAGTCCATCGACTTCAGAAAATGCTGATAGATGGCTGCAGAAAGTGAATCATTCAGCGGGCGTGGGGCGTAATGGTTTTTCGACAGAATGATGCTTGAAAACTTGGCGACCGACGGGTGATTCGGCTTCAGGGCCAAGGTCACCGACGAATCACTTCCCTGAGCGGAAGGCCTGGTATCGGGTGCAGATGCCCACACCACATTGTTTCCGTGATCGGGAAATGAAACCACATGAAGAACCACTGCCAGCACGGCAGCGAATACGAGTATACTGAGTCGGGTCATCCAGTTATCCATAGATTATTACAGGGTCATCAGACGTTATTCTTTTCTGTAAAGTTTCATTAATTCCCGATTAAAAACAAAACAACCCCGGTTTTATGAAGCGGCTATCACAGCGGAATCGTTGACGATAAAGAGCTCATTTTCTATTTTCCCACTTTATCCCGGGGAAAAAAATGAAAAAACCATCAACTGCTCTGCTGTCATTCAGCCAGAAATGGCTGGTTGCGTCCTTTTTAATCCTGTCATCCTGCAGTCCGTCCTCCGTCATCGAAATTGACGATGTTTCCTTTGGAGAAGAGGTTCTGCCCGGGGATCGACTGGAAGTCACCTTTAATAACGACCTTGCACCGGACTCCCTTCAGATGAGCTGGATGCCGGCTCCGTTTCTGACCATCACTCCCGAGGTTGCCGGATCCTTCAGATGGTTAACTTCCGACAAGGTGGAATTCGTTCCGCTGAATGGTTTCAGGCCATCCACAAAATATACCGTCACTCCAGGGCCTGGGCTGGAACGCCTGCTTCCCGGGGGTAGCAACAAAACGGTCAATCTCTCACAGAAATTTGAATTTCATACACCATGGATGAATCTGAAGGGTACCTCTGCCATCTGGATGGCTGCAGGTCCGGCTTCTTCAGAAAACAGGCTGAGAGTCCGGCTGCTGTTTACCGAAACGGTTCTGCCGAACCAATCAGGAATAACCCTACGGCAGGATGACAAGCCGATACCGTTTACTATGATTCAGGAAGAACCCGGTGCCGAACTGGTTCTGGATATCCTTCAGTCGAAACTGGTCTCGTTGACCTCGGACCTTGAGGTGACCCTGCCCGCAGGTTTTAAGAACAACAACGGTTCATATCAGTTACCGGAACCGCTGGAAGGCAAGGTATCTGTTCCCCCGCAAACCCGACTCGAAATACTGGCTTTAACTCCGGTGGTTGAATCAGGGTCCCCCTCGCTCTCCATTCAAACCAATCAGGAAGTGATTAATTCAGATCCGGAAGCACTCATTACCATTTCGCCGTCCATCCGGTTTCAGGTCATCCGGGAAAACTGGGGACTTTCCATAACCGGGGATTTTGATTTTGGCCAGACCTACTCAATCACCTTGTCTGATCAGCTCAAAGGACCCTTCGGGCCTCTGCAATCGGCCTTTAAATCGGGGTTTACGTTTGCAACCCCAACCCCATCCATCCGGCTCACCAATCCGAAATCCATTTACCTGAGTACCGAGGGCGGGCAAACCATCGGGCTGGAAATCACGGCGATCAATAAAGTCAGGGTGATTACCCGCAAAGTGTTTGCAAATAATCTGAAGGCGCTTCTCAGTTATGCCACCGAAAATGACTATTACGACTATGAGGATGAAGGGGTATACCAGCGACGGTTCGACCAGTATGTGTTCCGTTGGGTTGCTCACCGGTCCGATTGGGTTTCTACCATCCGTGACGAGGAGATCAAAGTTGCTTCCATGCCTTTTAAAAATGGCAGGCATCACTATCAGTTCAAGGTTCCCCCGGCCGATGATTTCAAAGGAATGTATCTCATCGAAATGTACGGAACCGATGATCCGGATGAGCGCGTGGTGTTTGGAGTTGCCTATTCAGATGTTGGACTAATTGCCAGGATGGATCCGCTCGGCAACCTGACTGTATTCACCAACTCCCTGAAAACGGCGCAGCCATTGGGGCAGGTTTCCCTGTCGGTACTTTCCCACAACAATCAGTTGATGGCAACAGGCAAGACCGGATCTTCCGGATCGGCCACATTCCCCTCGCTGTTAAAAAACCCGTATCAGTTCCAACCGGAAATGATAACCGCCGAGACCGCCGATGGCGGGTTCACGTTTATCATGCTTTCAGATACAAGAACCGATCTTTCCCGGTATGATGTGGCCGGTTTTACCGAAAACCAGACTGGAATGATGGGCTTTATCAATCCTGAAAGGAATCTGTACCGGCCAGGTGAAGCCATCCGGTATTCCGTGATTATCAGAGACCGGGAATGGAAACCTGTTAAAAAAGTCCCCTTCCGGGTTGTGGCCGTGCTTCCGGATGGCAACCAGTTTTTATCAGAACGGAAGGAAACCGATGAAACCGGTGATTTCACCGGGACCATTCCGACCCATGTCAGTTCACCCACCGGGAAATGGCGTGTGGAAATTTACTCGGCCGACCAGATCCTGCTGAATTCTGAAACCTTTTTTATTGAAGAGTTCATACCTGACCGGATTCTGGTTCAGACTTCTCTGGACAAGTCTTCCTACAAGCCGGGAGATGACATCAGCCTAAAAGGAACCGCCACCAACTATTTTGGTCCGCCTGCAGCAGGCCGGAAATTTGAATCGGAACTGTCCATTTATCCGAAACCTATCCATTCAAAGCAGTTCTCTTCCTACTCATTCAAACTGGTAACCCGAACCGATCTGACTTTCGAGGAGGTGGTAAATGAGGGTGAAACCAATGAAAAAGGTGAGTTTGGAGCCACTTTCACTGTTCCTGACGGTTTCACGAATATTGGTTTGCTTGAAGGACGGATATTTACAACTGTCTTTGATGAAAATGGAAGACCGGTTAATAAAATCAACCTGGTCAATCTGCCAACGCAGCCCTACTTTGCTGGTTTGGGAGAATTTGAATCCTACCCCGCCACCAATGAAAAACTGTTTATTCCGCTGGTGGCAGTAAACGAGCAAGGCGAGCCTCTCAATGCAGCCAAGCTCACAGTAAAAGTGATCAGAACCATTTGGGAATCCGCACTGGTCGAGAACAGCTGGGGTGGACGCCGGTTCGAGACACGCCAACGAAAAATTGTCCTTTCCGAACAGACGGTCACCTCTCAGACAGATGGAATCGTCTTTCCGTTTACTCCCACCACCACCGGATCTTATGAAGTACAGGTAGGTTTACCAGGCTCATCCACCTATGTGAGCGGGTGGTTTTATGCTTATGCATTCGGAACCTCGGGCAGCGGCGCCTTTGCCACCAATCAGGAAGGACACGTGGAAATTGCAGCCGATAAAGAAACTTACTCGCCCGGCGATCAGGCCAGGCTGATGTTCAACACTCCGTTTCCCGGACGATTGCTGATTACTCTTGAACGGGAGAAATTGTATGACCATTTCTGGGTGGACACCGATAAGAAAACAGCCGTTCTCGATCTGAAAATCAAGGAAGAATACCGACCCAATATTTTCGTATCGGCTACCTTGTTCAGGGCACTGGATGATGGATCCATACCGGTAACGGTTGCCCATGGATACCACTCAATCCGTGTATTGAATCCGGATCAGCGGTTACCTGTTGAAATTAAGGCAGTGGCTGAAAGCCGAAGCAAAACCAAACAGCGCATCACCGTAAAAGCCGGCAACAAGGCAGGGACCTCGGTCACAATTGCTGCGGTCGATGAAGGCATTCTTGCCATTAAAGATTTTAAAACCCCAGACCCTCTCACCTGGTTTTTCCAAAAGCGGAAACTGCAGGTAGAGGCCTTCGACATGTATCACCTGATCTATCCGGATCTGACCTTCAGGACATCAAGTGCGGGCGGAGATAAATACAATCTGGCCAAGCGGATCAATCCGCTGACAGCCAGGCGGGTAAAACTGGTTTCTTTCTGGAGTGATAAACTGAAGACCGGAAGTGATGGCACGGTTTCCTTTGATATTGATATCCCTGATTTTTCAGGGAAACTCCGGTTAATGGCGGTTGCCCACCATGGAGATCAGTTTGGAAATGCAGAGGCAGCCATGACAGTTTCTGATCCTGTGGTTCTTTCGACAGCCCTGCCCCGTTTTATGGCACCTTCCGATACCGTATCGATGGGAGTGATGGTCTCGAACACCACGGCAAAACCTCTGTCCATCCAGCTGATGGTAAAAACCGATGGTCCTCTCACCCTTCAGGACCGGGTGCCGGTGCAGATGAATCTCCCCGCCCAATCCGAAAAACAGGTTTTTGTCCGGATTTCTGCCAAACCGGTTACCGGGACGGGAAAAGTCGTCGTTTCGGCAACAGCCGGATCTGAAAACTGGTCGCAGGAAACCGAGTTGTCCATCCGTCCCACGGCTGCCTATCAGACGAGTCAGCTGACCGGCGTGGTGGCACCAGGAGAGACCAAAACCCTTTCAGGATACTCGAAGGACTGGTTGCCTGGTTCCCTATCGGGAAAACTGGTGGTGGGTCCCCTTCCCGGATTGGATGTATCCAGACTGGTCAGTGAGGTGGTTAATTACCCATACGGTTGCAGTGAGCAAATCACCTCGAGAGGATTTGCCATGCTCAACTATGAACAGCTGATCAAAACCACGGGAATCAGATTACCAGGAAACCAGCCGGTCCTTGAACTCATCACCGAATCGATCAGAATGCTGGAGAGCCGGCAAACATACAGCGGTGGTATCTTATTGTGGCCCGGAACGAACTCTCCCGACCTGTGGACATCGGTTTATGCAGCACATTTTCTGATTGAGGCCAAACGCGCAGGTTATGCAGTCGACCAGAAAATTCTCAATAAATTGAAGGATTTTGTCCGCTCGGTCAGTCGCAACAGGGAAAATGAGAAAATTTATCTTTATGAAGGAAGCACTCCGAAATGGATCACGGTTCCACGCCGTGTTAATCTGTACGGTCTTTTCGTTCTTGCCCGTGATGGCGACCCGGATGTCGGTTCGATGAATTACTACCGAAGCAATCTTAAAGAGCTGACCACTGAATCCAGGATTCTGCTGGCTTCGGCCTATGGTCAGAACGGAGATCTGGTAACCTTCAGCTCCCTGCTGCCTGTGGGTCTTGGCGGGAAAGAAATGCCCCGGGAATCCGGCCAGACCTGGGCCTCTGACACCAGAAACCTGGCTATGAACCTGTATGCCATCCGGTTGGCCGATCCTTCCCACTCCAGCGTGGTGTTGCTACAAACGAGTTTAAGCAACAAACTGAAACAGGAAAAATGGTTCAGCACTCAGGAAATCAGTTTTATTCTGCTGGCAGCCAGGGTTTCTGAAGCACAGTCGAAGGCAGATTTTGCTTCAGTAAAAATCACGGGTGTTCCAACCGAGAAGGAATTCAATGAAACACCTGTGTCCGTTTCTGTTCTGCCCGAATCAGCCATTAAACTGGTCGGCGGATCTGGAAAAACACCCACCCCTTATACGTTGTTGCTCACTGGTATTCCGGTCGGGACCGACCCCGAACCATCCGATGCTGGTCTGGTAATCAGGAAGCAATTTTATGACCGTCAGGGCAGTCCTTTATCGGGAAACAGGGTTGAACAGGGAGATCTGGTGGTGATTAAACTGACCTTACAGAATACGACTGGCAACCCCATCAGCAATGTGGTGATCAATGACCTGCTGCCCGCCGGATTGGAAATTGAAAATCCAAGGTTGAAGGGCAAAAACGACATGAGCTGGTTGGGTGAATTTGATCAGGCCGATTATCTCGACATCAGGGACGACCGGATTCTGTTGTTTACCGAAGCACCGTCCAGCAGGAAGATGACGTTTTACTACATGGTCCGTGCGGTAACGGCCGGTGATTTCAAGTTACCGGGTGTGGTGGCAGAGGCCATGTATTCACCTGGTTTCCGGTCGGTGACCGAAACAAACCGGCTGAAAGTCCAGGCCAGAAAATAATCAGGAGTGATGATGGATTTCCCCGGCTGCCAGTTCCTGCTGACAGTCGGGGCAAATCGATTCGGAAAAGGATGCCTGAGTGTGCGACTGGACGTAGCTTTCCACCTGCTGCCAATATCCGCTGTCATCACGGATTTTTTTACAATTGGCACAGATGGGAAGTAATCCCTTGAGGGTTTTGATGTTGTTGAGCGTGTCGCGAAGATCTGAAATGGTTTGTTTGCGACGGTTTATCGCATGTTTGAGCCGGAGAGCAGCTTTTACCCTTGCCAGCAGCTCAATTTTGCGGATGGGCCGGCTCAGATAATCATTCACACCCACTTCGAACGCGGGTGACAGGAATTCCTCGACTGCATGTCCGGTAAGAATAATAATGGGGATGTCACGCAGTTCTTCATCCGATTTTATCCGGGCGCTCGCATCGATTCCACCCATTCCCGGCATGGAAATGTCCATCAGAATCAGATCCCACACCATTGAATTCCGTTCATTCTGAAGAATGGCCAGGGCTTCCTCACCGGATCGTGCCAGAACAATGGAGGAAAAGTCGAACTTTTTCATCAACCGGCTGATGGTTGCCAGGTTCTCTTCAGAATCATCAACAATCAGGCATTTTCCGGTTTTCAGGTCAGTCAGCATCAGGGTGTGAACTTTAAGATACCATCAATGGTGTTTACACTGACAAAGTGATAACCGGGCCGGGCCTTTGAATAAACTTTCAGGGCCCATTCCAGTCCTTCAGGTGTCGATGCAAGTTTTTCATAAAGTGGCTTGAGGAATTTGCGCCGCCCGACTTTCATCAGGAACGCCTCCAATACAGGTTTTGCCGGCTCGTAACCCACATCAATCGAATGACCCAGCCATTCAGCCAGGATTTCCGAATTTCCTGATCTGGAAAAACCGAATGCTTTATCCAGTTCAGCCATCCGGCTGTTTCTCTGATCATGAGGAAGTTGTCTCAGGAAATACAACCATTCCGGTGTTGTCCATGAAGCAGTATTCAGTTTATTTGACGGTGTGCCTGATGCCCAACCGGCCACCTGTTTGTCAACTTCCATCAGTTTTTCGGATTGATAGACGACCGCATTCTGGGGAATACCGGGTTTGTAAATCCAGGTTTCAGCATCAATTCTGCCAGCAAGAGCAGTGTCCCCTGCAATCAGTTTCCGGTTAAAGAAATCCAAAAACTGTTCTGTGGTCACCGAGGTGAAGGCATGGGTGGTGAAATAGTCTTTCAGGAAGGCATCCCAGCGTTCTCTGCCGGCTTCCCTTTCACAGACCCGAAGGAAATTGGCACCTTTTTCATAGGCAATGTCAGAAACCCCTTCATCCGGATCGCGCCCAGCCAGATCGAGTTTCAGTCGTGTATCGGGATGATCGGGTCCCAGTTCACTGATGGTTTCCTTAAGGCCGTTAAAAGAAAGTGTTTGTTCCATAACAGCAAAATCACGTCCATAGACCGCTTCCATGATGCGACCTTCAAAATAGACGGTGAATCCTTCATTCAGCCAGAAATCATCCCATACTGCATTGGTCACCAGATTACCGGACCAGCTGTGAGCGAGTTCATGTGCGACCAGTGCCACCAGGCTTTTATCACCCGCCAGAATGGTTGGGGTGGCAAAGGTTAACCGGGGATTTTCCATACCGCCAAAGGGAAAACTGGGAGGAAGCACAAGAATATCATATCGGTCCCACAAGTAGGGACCATAGAGCGATTCAGCGGCTGTGATCATTTTACCGGTGTCAGAAAACTCACGGGATGCCGACTCAATCACTTCTGGTTCAGCATAGACACCCGATCGGTGGTCAATGGGTCTGAATTCCAGATTTCCCGCTGCAAGTGCCATCAGGTAAGATGGAATGGGCTGGTTCATCCGGAAAGACCAGAATCCTGAGGAATCGGGCTGATCGGGGTTCGAGGCGCTCATCAGCACACGAAGTCCGTTGCTTGTCTTCACTCTGGCAGAATAGGTGAAGCGTACCTGTGGTGCATCCTGAAGCGGAATCCAGGTACGTGCCAGAATGGCCTGAGATTGGGTAAAAAGAAAAGGATGTGATTTACCCGCTGTCTGTGCGGCCGTCAGCCATTGTAATGCACCTGCATCAGGGCTGGTCTCATACCGGATTGAAACTGTAGGATGATCCGGATTAACCGGAATAGACAGGGACTGCCCGAAAATGGGGTGTGAAGATCCGAGTAAAACCGGAACCTGTTCTTCACCCGATACCACACCCGAGATATTCAATCCGCGGGTATCGAGGATCAGTGTATCGGCTTTGGAGTGAAAGGTGAGATCAAAGGTGGCCGTTGCACTGATCACCTTGCTGTCAAAGTCAATAAATGCTTCCCAATCGAGGTGCCTGACCGACACCTGTTCAGGATTCGAAAAGGAGTGAGGGTCGTTCATATAACTCACCGGTTCGCTCTTTTTTTCTGGTTGACAAGCCCAAACCAACACCGGAATGGCAAATAAAAGTAAGTGGTTTTTTCTGATTCTCATAATGGTTTTATTCATAGCGAAGTGCTTCAATCGGATCAAGATTTGCGGCTTTCATGGCCGGATAAATGCCAAAAACCAGACCAATCAAGGTACAGACTGTCAACCCGATCAGCGCCCAGTCCCAGGGAAAGACAGGTGCAATATCGAGGAGAACCGATACCAGATTCCCCCCAGCAACACCAAGTATAATCCCGAGAATTCCGCCGATCTGCGATAAAATGACCGCTTCGTATAGAAACTGACGAAGAATATCTGAACGGAGTGCACCAACCGATTTCCTGATCCCGATTTCTCGGGTCCGTTCGGTGACCGAAACCAGCATGATGTTCATAATACCGATGCCCGCAGCCAGCAGGGCGATGAAACTGATACCGGCAGCAGCAAGTGAAAATACAAGCGTAAACTCACGAAACGTGGTAATCAGACTTTCATTGCTGAATATTTCGAAATCGTTATCCTCTCCGGGAGGAACTTTGCGGATGGTTCTGAGAATACCGGTTATGTGTTCAACCACATCTTCAAAGGTTTCTGCTGAGGGGGCCGTAATGGCAATACTGAAATCATCTTCATTGAATAACTGAGCAAAGAGACCGATGGGAATCATCAGAAAGTTATCCTGGGACATTCCAAAGGAATTTCCCTGTCTTTCCAGCCGGCCAATGATGATAAATTGTTTCCCCCTCAACCAGACTGGCTGTCCCACCGGATCAACCTGGGGGAACAGTTTGGCAGCCAGTTCATCCCCGATCAGGGCCACAGGGCGGTCGGCAAGGATTTCTTCCTCAGAAAAATTCCTGCCATCAGCAAGATATTTACCCAGTGCGGGTAAAGTGGCTTCATCCCCTCCGGTAATGGTAATCACCGGTCTGGTGGTTTCGAACCGGGACCGGACCATTTCACCACCCTGATCCTCGGTGATAGACACATATTGTGCCAATTGGTTTCTTTGTTTGACCAGCTGACCTTGCTGAAGGGTGATATCGCGGCGGTTCCGGTACTGCCACCGGGTGGCATGGCCCATTTGAATGGCAGGATATTTCTGGATTACAAAGGAATTGGTACCCAGAACACTCAATCCGGAGTTGATGGATTGCTCAAGGGTCCGGACTGCTGTCATCACCGATATGACCGAAAAAACCCCGATGACTATTCCCAGAATGGTCAGAACAGACCGGAGTTTATTAGCCCGTATCGAATCGAGTGCAGTCAGAAGGGCTTCACGGAATTCCATGAGATTATTTCAGAAAAACGGCTTTTCGGACCTTTGTTTGATTCTGTGAATGGACCACCAGAAAGTAAATTCCGGAAGCAGGTTGATAACCGGAAGATTGAGGATTCCAGCTCAGATAATTCACCCCTCGCTGCAAGACTCCGTCGGAGGTACTGACCAGCCGGCCGGTAATGTCAAAAACCTGAAGCTGAAAACCGGAAGACCGGGTCGTGGTGACCTTTAAACTCACCGAGGGATTAAATGGATTCGGGTAGGCATGCCCGATGGTGAAATCGGGATCGGGTTTTTCATACACCGTATCGATCACCGGTTTGAAGGACCCTCTCCGGATGTTTTTTGCAGTGGTTTCCGATTGTCCGATGACCAGGTAACGTCTGAATTCAGGTTTTGTTGGCCAGTTGAAGGAAACCACCTGACCGGGTTGACTTCCCGCTGCTCCGGTTAATGAGAACCAAACCGTATCACCCGGCTGCCATTGATTGGGTATAGTGACTGTCAGGGCCGAATCGGACAAAACCGGGGTAAATGACTGGTCTGCCACTCCCGGACGGTGAAAATGAAACCGCAAACTATCATGAATAAAAGGTCGGTTCCAGGCCAGAAAACCCGACAAAACCAGATTTCCATTCTGGAGAGTGGCTGTGAAGGTATTTGATACGGCCGGTCCGGCTTTATAAAGCGCATTCAGGGGATGAATCACCCCATGTCCATACCGGTTATCCGGATTCGTAAACCGGTCGGCCGATTCACGCAGGTACTGATTTAAATCTGAAGGGGTCAATTCCGGGTAGACGCTCAGTATCAGAGCACCGGCTGAGGCCGAAAGGGGTGATGCATACGATGTCCCATTCCCACTGGCATAGACCAGTTTGGAATTGGTGGCAATCAGATTGCCGGAGCCCATGGATAAACCATCAGGTTTGATGCGACCGTCATTGGTCGGACCACTTGATGAAAAACTGGCCAGGGTGCTGTCGAAGCGGACAGCGCCGGACGAAAAGACATAGAAACCATCGGAAGGGGCAATAAGAGTGCCTGGTACCAGGTTTCCCTCGTTTCCAGCTGCAACAAAGACAGCCAGGTTTTTATCGCGGGCGGCAATGTCGGCGGCAATGGTACACTTGGTTGTTTGTCCGTCAAAGTCACCATTGGCGTAAGTATATCCCGATCCGTCATCGAAGGTGGTATAGCCCAGTGAGGAGTTCATGATATCCACACCCATCGATTCGAGCCATTCAATACCCGCCACCCAGTTGTCTTCTTCGATCTGGGTCTCTGTGGGTGAATATTCGGTTTTTGTGAGAAGAAATTCAGAACCAAAGGTTCCGCCAATCATCTTCCCGGGCAGATTTGCTGCCATCAGGGAAAATACGGCAGTACCGTGAGAATCGTCACCTGTTACATCGGTATCCTTCTCAACGAAATCGTACTCGGCGAGAACGGTTGCTCCCAGCAGGGCTTCATGCGTGCGCCATTTGGTTCCGGCATCCTGAACACCCACCCGGATTCCTCTTCCGGTAATTCCGAGACGATGAAGCCGATCCAGACCAGTGAGCCTGATCTGAGTGGCTCCGGGTCCGTAATCAAGACCGGGGCTCTGCTTAAGTAAACCATCTGAACCGGTAACGGGAACCATGGTTTCCCTCGGTCGTACCAGTTGCTTAACCGGTTCCAGACCTGCCACACCTTTCATCTGACTGATCCGGGATAACTGATCGGCGGTTGCCGTAACGGAAACTGCATTTAACCACCGGGATTGCCGGTGAATCACTGCACCGGTTTGTTCAATCTGAAGAATCATCCGGGGATCAACCGGGTAATCATACCAATCGGGACTCCAACCGGTGGCCAGTTTTTCTTCAATCTGGCCATCAGGAAAAACAACAGATAGCCGCGACAGACTGGTGACCGTTGGTTTGGATTCGAAAAAGATCCAGTGCCGCTGCTGAGCCTGACCGTAAACGGGCAAAATCAGAAATACCAGAAGCAGACGAAGCGTCATGACAAGCTTTTATTTAGGTTGTTCAGTAAACTTTGAATCACATCATCAGGTGACATACCTTCTGCCTGAGCAGAAAAAGTGAGGATCAGACGATGACGAAGCACCGGCCCGGCCATGGCCACAACGTCTTCCCATTCCGGAGTCGACCGACCCTGGGAAGCAGCTCTGGCTTTAGCAGTCAGAATGAGAGCCTGTGAAGCACGCGGACCCGCACCCCAACGAATAAAGGATTTCAATTGCGAAGGAAATCCCGCAGTTCCCGGCCGGCTCATGGTAACCAACCGGACCGTCCGGTCGATCAGCCAATCGGAAGCGGGAAGCACCGGCACGGATTCCTGTATAGCAAGAAGTTCCTCCCTGTTTACAACCGGAGTCAGAACCGGCTGGATCCCGGTGGTGGTCCGGCGGATGACTTCTCTTTCCTGTTCCTCGGTTGGATAGGTAAGCAGCAACGAGGTCATAAACCGGTCCAATTGAGCTTCGGGAAGCGGGTAAGTGCCTTCCTGTTCAATGGGATTCTGGGTGGCCAGCACAAAAAACGGATCAGGAAGGGCCAGTCGTTTACCACCGGCGGTCACTTGCTTTTCCTGCATGGCTTCCAGCAGAGCCGACTGAGTTTTGGGAGGTGTCCGGTTAATCTCATCGGCAAGAATCAGACTGGCGAACACCGGTCCTTTCACAAAGGTAAAAAAGCGTTTTCCGGTTTCCGGATCCACTTCCAGAATGTCTGTTCCGGTGATATCTGAAGGCATCAGATCGGGTGTGAACTGAATGCGACTGAAACTCAGGTCAAGTGTTCTTGATAACGATTGAATCAGAAGCGTTTTTGCCAGACCGGGAACACCGATCAGGACACTGTGCCCACGTGCGAAAAGGGTCAGTATCAACTCTTCGGTCACCTGCTCCTGACCTACAATGACCTGTGAAAGGGATTGACGGATCCGCCTGGTAAATAATTCGATATCTGACGGTGTCAGCTTCACTGAGGACCTTTCTGCCATTGTTGAGGATCGATCACCTGCACCTGGCCCCAGGATGAAATCTGACCGGTGACGTCGGCGGCATTTCCGGCCACAATGATGGAAGCCTTCTGCGGATTCAGGTATTTGCGTGCCGCATCGAGAACCTGTTCACGGGTAATCTTTGCAATCTGATTTCTGAGGGAGGAAAAATAAGAAGCATTCAGGTTATACAGCCTGATTTCCATGATAGCCTGTGCAATCTGATCATTGGTTTCAAAATCGGAAGGAAACCGGCCTGTCATGTAGTTTTTTACATTGTCGAGAGTGGGAGTATCAACCGGTTCTCTTTGAAGCCGGGCCATTTCCCTGATTATTTCATGAACCGATTCGCCGGTCACTTCCGTTCGTACATCGGTCACAACCGTAAAAAAGCCGGGATACCGTCGTTCTGAAAATGCAGAACGAACCCCATAAGTAAAGCCTTTGTCTTCCCGAAGGTTCAGATTCAGTCTGGAACCGAAATAGCCACCGAGAATGGTGTTCATCACCATCACAGCAGGAAGGTCGGGATTCGATTTCGAAATACCGTGATGGGCAATGCGGATGGACGACTGAACAGCATCTGGTTTATCAACCACCCAGATTTTGCGCTTGTTGATCAGCGGAAGTACCGGCAGGGTTTCTGGTTCGAGGGCATGGGGTTTCCAATGACTGAAATGCTTCTCAATTCCGGGCAGCAGCGTTTCCGGATCAAAATCACCAATGGCAATCAGTAAAGATCCGGTCGCCTGAAACCGGTTCTGATAGTGTTCCAGAATGCGGTGACGGTTGATTTTTTCGAGGGACCAGGTCGTACCGGATACCGGGAATTCATACAAATGTTTCGGGAACAAAGCCAGACTCATGGCATAACCGGCCAGCCAGGAAGTCGAATCCATGTTCATCAGAAATTGGTTTTTGCGTTGTTCCACCAGAAAATCGATGTCCTCCTGACGGAATCCAGGATCCATAACGGAATCGGCAAGAAGTTTGAGGGCATCAGCCGAATAGGTTGAGAGGGCTGTGATTCCAATCCAGGAGGAGTCCCACTGACTCCCCGAAGAAAGCCGCCCTCCCATGAACTCCGTTTTTTCGGCCACTTCAGATGCGGTGAGCGCAGAGGTACCCCGGCTTAACAGATCGGCGACCACCGAGGTCAGACCTGGCAATCCGTCATCGTGATTTCCACCGGTAGACATCATGATTCTGAAGCTGACATGAGGAAACGTTGGGTCGGTCAGCAGTACGACCGTCAATCCATTTTTCAACGTGTATTCTTTCCAGTCGGGGAACCGGAAATCTGCAGATGGTCCGGGTTCGGGAACCCGTTGTCGGTCGATTGTCATGAATTTGATTTGGGTAAGTAGTCCAGAACAACCCGGTGTCGTGATTGAAGCCAGGTACCGGCCACGCGCCGGATATCATCAGGGGTAACCGCCAGGATCTGACCAATCAGTTGATTTACCAACTCCGGACGATTGTACAATCCGCAATATCTTGAAATAAAGTCTGCCTGATTGGCAATTCCCTGCATCCGGCTGATGAGGGCAGAGACTGACAGGTTTTTCACCTTCTGCAACTCCGTTTCGAGAACCGGTTTTGCGACAAGTTCAGCAATTTCTTCGTCAATTGCTGTCTCAATTTCTCTGAGGGAGCCGCCAGGACGGGCAATGGCATAAATCAGGAAGGCCCCCGGATGTTCATTTTGTTCCTGAAACGAGACCACAGACTGAGCCATCCGTCTGTTGTAGACCAGTTTCTCATACAGCCGGCTGCTTTTGCCGTGGGTGAGAATATCGGATAGCAGATCGAGCGGCAGATAATCAGGATGGGTTTCCTCCACGGTCCGGAGTCCGATAAAAACCGCCGGAAGCTGAATCTGGTCATAAATGACTTCACGGATATCGGCAGACAGCGGTTCATCAAAAGGAATCGTTGTTTTCTGGTTTCCTGCTGGAGCGAATTCGCCGAAATAGTGATGAATCAGATCAGCAACACGGGTGGGGTCAATATCACCGGCCACAATAAGCGTTGCGTTATCCGGGGCATAAAACCGCTGATAAAAGGACTGCACATCATCGAGGGTGGCTTCGGTCAGGTGATCCATGTGCCCGATAACAGGCCAGCGGTAAGGATGTTGTTTATACAGACGGGACGACATGTTTTCCATGGCAGTTCCGTAGGGCTGATTATCCACGCGCTGCCGTCTCTCTTCCATGACCACATCGCGTTGCAGGTCCAGACTTTCCTGACTGATGTTCAGAAACCGCATGCGGTCCGATTCCAGCCAGAAAGCCAGCTCCAGCTGATGGGAGGGTAAAATGTCGTAGTAATTGGTCAGATCTTCGGTGGTATAAGCATTGTTTTCACCACCTGCGTTCTGCAAAACGTGATCAAACATTTTGCCAGGGGCGTTTTTGCTGCCTTCGAACATCAGATGTTCAAACAGGTGAGCAAAGCCGGTTCTTCCCCACGTTTCATTTTTGCTTCCCACGTGGTAGACCAGATCTACGGCAACCAGCGGGGCACGGTGGTTTTCAATGGTGACCACCTTTAAGCCATTCGGCAGGACAAATTGCCCGAATTCGATCATTCCAGTTCAGCAGCTTCCGGTTGGTATTTCACTTCAATAAAAATGCCAGATTTCGCCTTTTCCATCCAGGCTTCAAATGCATCGTTTCGTTTCTTTTCCAGAGCAATTGAACTGAGTTCATCAAAATCCAGTTCCAGATTCATCCGGTGTTCGGGCAATTTCGATTTTACCCAGACGATATGGTAACCCACCTGTCCCGATTCTGTCGAAATCTGAGCGGGTTGTGAGATAGATCCGGGCTCCAGACTGTTCACAATGGCCTGCTGGGCTGGTGTCAGTTCAGTCAGGGGAATTTTTCCGAGAAATCCACCTTTTCGCGAGAATTCATCCTTTGAATGGATGGTGGCCAGATTCTGAAAGGTTTCCTTTCCGGCCAGTATGGCTTCTCTCCAGTCAGCGAGCTTTTTCACAGCTGCTTCATGATCCAGAGAGGCGCGGTCTGCTCGGATCAGAATATGCCGGGTGTTGATGGTTTCACCGCGGCGTTCAATCATCTGAATCAGGTGATAGCCAAATTCGGTTTCCACCACATCGCTCATCTCGCCGGGCTCCAGTTTGTACGCTGCTTCTTCAAATTCGGGAACCAGTTCCCCACGTTTAAAAAAGCCAAGTTCTCCACCTCTGGCGGCGGTTCCGTCTTCCCCGTGCCGGCGAGCCAGATCGGCGAATGCCACTCCGGACCTGATGCTGTCCCGGATGGCGGTAATTTTGGCCACCGCCTTTTGTTTTGCCTCATCGGTCTGATCAGGAAGGATAAAAATCTGATAGAGTTCTGCCGAGGCAGGAATGATCGGCATGGAATCGAGGTGCTGCCGGTAAAAATCTTCCACTTCAGGACGTGTGATCGTCAGCGATCCGAACTCTTTCTGTTTGATGGTATTAACCATTCGCTCCTTCTGGACACTTTCTCTCAGTTCATTGCGGATCTGAAGAATACTTTTTCCGTAATAGTCCCGGACGGCCGTTTCTGAACCCAGCCGGCTGATCAGGTAATCAATCCGCTGATCCAGTTCGGCATCAATCTGCGCTGCAGGAACCCTGATACTGTCCAGTTTGGCTTTGGCCAGCAGAATTTTTGATGAGACCAGATTTTTCAACACATCATTCCACAGTTCATTGCTGACCGAATACATCCGGTTGGAATAGGCAAAATACTGAGCCTGCATATCCACTTCAGACTGAAGAATGATTTCATCATTGATGACGGCCACCACCCGGTCGATGGGTTGCCGGGTTTCCTGAGACACCGCCACCTGACAGGTCAGCAGAGTTAACAACACACTTAAAAAACCAGAACGGACCATTACTGTATATTTATCCTTACTCTGAATGAACGTTTTAAACTATCGAGAACTGTTTCAATGCGGCGTTGTCTTTCCTTCACCAGCATACGGTCTGAAAGATCATCCCGTACAACAGAAAAGGGCAGAATATTTCCTTTACGGTAAACCGAACCGGTTCGTGCCACCAGAACCACCTGCTTTCCATCCTGACCCTTCACCGGCCGGATCAACCAGCGGTTTTCTGAGAGATAGCTTACTGTGGGGTCCTGCATCAGTACCCTGATCTGATCCAGATACAGAAACACACCAGTGCTGTCGGTGGAAGGTTCTGTACGAAGACTGTATTTTTCTTTCAGATATTTCCATGAAGGATTTAGCCAGGCTTCATTCTGAACCGCAGATGCATCCAGTAATTCAGCCACGTAAAAGTAACTGAGGGTGGCTGCATCATCCCGGGCGGTCCATTCCTGCTGCCCGGCCTGATAGGTATTCATCAGGACCGAATCAGGAATCTGCGGATCAAAACGGTTCGAAATGGAATCCAGAACCATCCCCGCTACAAGCCGACGGGTAATATCTTCAATTTTTTGCCTGACCGGCTCACTTCCGGCAACACCGGTAGCCTGCCCATACTGATAAAGCAATTCGGTATCGAGCCATTGAGCCACATAATGGCGCAGCCAGGTGATGCTATCAGTTGCAGAAAGACCCCGGGGCACCAGATTGGTGATCTGCAAGGCAGTCAGTGTACTGTTACCCGCCTCTGCAATCACCACCGGTTCGGGTTCTTCCTGCCTGGAACACCCGATCCCGATGGCAAGCAGCAGGATCAGAGAACTAAGATTTCTTCTTGTCGCTGACAAATCGTTTTACTGCTTCCTGATTGATCTGAATGGATGCATTCTTTTTCAGGTTTTCGATTGATTCCACTTCACGTTTACGCTGTAACCGTTCGTTGTAAATTCTGGTCAGGTCTGCACGGGCTTCGTCGAGTGACTTTGGAGCGGCAGGGACTTTATCCAGGAAAAAGACAAACGATGGACGGTTGTTGATGAATACAAGCGATAAATCGACTTTATTAAAAGGTTTACCCCACAAACGGGAAGCATCCTCACCATCTCCGGGAGCCACCACCAATGTATCGAGGGCGACAATGAGGTTGTTGTCAGACATCAGGTTAACCAATTCATCGAAGGTAGCAGGGGGTGACCAGGGTTTAACCGGTGCGGTCTTCCCTTTTTTTCCTTTTGCAGGTTTGGGTTCCGGTTTAACTACCGGAAATCTGACGAGCGAATCAGCATGGTTGAAATTTCTGATGGAAAGGACTGCAAATTTGCCTCGCTCCGGCCATTGATACTGCTCGGGTGTTTCTTTCCGGATGGCAGTCAGTTCCTCATCGGAAGGAACTGCAGGTTGCCACAGTTCATTTTCCATCCATTTGAAAAGGACCAGACCATCCTTGAAGGAAGCCAGAATATCAACAAATTCCGGATCGTACTTATCGAGATGATTGATGTATTCCTCGATGTAGTAGTCGGTCAGGAACTGTTCGATCAGTTTTTCGTTGGTTTCAGCCGATTTGGTAAATCGGGATGACATTCCGCGTCCCTCGCCCCAGGTTATCAGACCATTCACCGTCAAAACCCCTTCAGAAGAGGAAAGGACGGTGGACTGATAAACCGAATCCAATGCAGTTGCAAGAGGGATATCGACTCCGGCAGAATCCTTTGGCTGCGCTTTCCAGAGGGCGGCAGATGCCGAAACGGCCTTCAGAACCGACCGGTTTACATTAATTTTATTTTTGGGTGTGAGTTCCTTAAAGAGCTGTGCCTTGCGGGAATCGAGACGATCGGTCTGCCGGCTGACAATCCGCGACAGGTTTTCATATTCCTGATCAAGGGTCGGACGTTTCCCAAGAGAATCCAGCCGGATGATATGATATCCCCAGCGGGTCTTCACGACTGGTGAAATTTCGCCGGCCGATTTCATCACATCAAAAATCATGTGGTCAAATTCCGGAACCCGACCGCTCGGTTTCCATTCTCCCATCGATCCTTTATTCTGTTTACTTGGAAAATCTTCTGATAACTCCTGTACCAACCGGTCAAAAGAGTCACCTTTAACAATCAGCTGATAGGCAGAGTCAATGACTGTGCGTTGCACGGTGCTATCCTTGTCATCGGCAAACATGAGCATGATGTGGGAAATGTAACGGGGGTCAGACGAAGGTTTTTCGCCATGAACCTTGATCAGATGGTAGCCGAAGCTGGTTCTGATCGGACCGATCACTGAATCCCTGACCGAGTTATAAACGGCATTCTCAAAGGGATAAACCATATCACCGCCGGTGAACCATCCCAGATCACCTCCGTTTTGTTTGGCCGAGGGATCCTCTGAGTGCTTCCGGGCGGCTTCTTCGAAGGAAAGTCCGTTTTTGATTTCCTTCAGGATTCCATTGATCCTGAGCCAGGGAACGGTACTGTCACCCTGTCCGCGGGAAGGATTATATTGAATAAGAATGTGGCTGGCATGCATCATTTTCTGCCGGCGGGAATACAACTCTTCGATGAGGTTTTTCTTGATGGCCCCATCCATCACCCGGTTTTGGGCGAGTGTCCGCTTATACTGGGCAAATTCCTGCAAAAGAACGGAATCCTGATGAAACCCTTTTGCCTGGCCGTCCAGAACCTTCAGACGGTAGACAATGTAACGATCGAGGAATTCATTCACTCCCCTTTCGGTAAAACTGGTATCAGACAGTGAAGATGGTGCGTTCTTTTCCATTTCTCTGAGCAATGACTCAGAGGTAATAACCTGATCTTTGAAACGGGCAACCTCATACGGTCCGGATTGACATCCGGTGAGAGCGGCCAGAACCATAGCCGGTAACAAAATCCGGAAACGGTTGGTCTGCATTCGTATTATCTCCTTCTATCGTGTTATCGCTGGGCAATCAACGATTTGTTTTGTTTTTTATGGTATAATCCTGCAAATTACTTGCCTTGGCAGGTAAAATCAAAACCAGTTGTGAACCATAACCCCCAGTTAAACTCATCAGCGGAAAAACCATCTCTTCCGTTGATCACCCATGTGTGCAAACATTTTTACCCTGTCTATGGAGGACTGGAACGATTCGTTCATCAACTGATCAGACACACCAGCTCTGGTTTCCGCCATCAGGTGATCTGTTATAATGATGATCTGGACGGACACAGGAACCGACTGGAATCTGCAACGGTTTGGGACGGCATTCCCATTTTCAGGGTTCCATGCCTGAAAGCCGGCTGGTTGCACGCAGCCTGGTTACCAGCCCGGGTCCTCAATGAATCTGATCTGATTCATGTTCACTCCATGGATCTGCTGCTCGATCAGGTCATCCGGCGATTTTCCGACAAACCGATGGTCGCTTCCACACACGGACTCATTTTCCATCATTCACGTTTTACTCTTCTGAAAAGTGCCTATTTAACCCTTTCCGGACTGATACGGGGAAATAATCCCGACACCATCCTGGCTTCCGGACAAACCGATTTTGACAAGTGCAGGCGATTTTTTCCATCTGTTCCGGTGGAGCTCATTCCGAATCCGGTTCAATACCCTTCCTCCCTTCCTGAACCTGATCCAATGGATCGGAAAGGGGTGATTGCCCTTTTCAGGTTTCAGAAAAACAAGGCACCCGATACGGTGCTTTCTGTGTATCAGTCGCTCAGGGAGATCGGTTTCACTGGGCCATTGACGCTGGTGCTTTCGGGGGATGGAACAGCCATCAGCAGGTGGGCGTACCGGCACCGGTTTTTTTTACATACTGCTGAAATCACCCTGCTTGTTTCCATCCCTGAGGAAGAAAAGTGGGAAAAACTGTCCCAATCGGAATGGATGATACACCCCTCGGAGTATGAAGGATTCGGCTACACGATTGCAGAAGGGCTTATCGCAGGTTGCCGGGTATTGGTAAGCGAGCTGGTGTATCGTAATTTCGGGGAAGTAGGTCCCCCCTACATTCAGGCAGTCAGTTTCGGACAACCACAAAGGGTGGCCGCGTTGATTGCCGGATCAACCAATTCAACAATTCCCCGGTTTAAAGGGTATACCGGCTGGCACTGGGTTCAACGGAGTCATGAATTTTCTGCTATCTACCGGAAATATACCCAACCCTGACCATGTTCATGGTCTGATCTACCTGAAACAGGTTCCCGTTCATACGGCCTCACGCCCGACCTTGTACGCTGCATTTTCTGAAAGGATCCGGCAAAAGTCACCTGCCAGTATTTTCAATATCAACGTTCATGCCTTTAATCTGTTTCATCAGAATCATGAATTTGCCTGCTCGATCCGCTCGGCTGATTTTGTCATTTGTGATTCAGATATCATCCGAATCCTATCACGGTTCCTGACCGGATTTGAACCGGAAAAACTGACAGGCAGCCGATGGGTTCCCGACTTCCTGAGTCATCACCGGGAACCGCTGCGGATTTATCTGCTGGGAGATACTGAACAGGTTCTTCAGCAATGCTATTTTAAAATGAAAGTCTGGACTCCGGAATCGAACATCCGGTTTCATTCGGGTTTCTTTGAAGCAGACAAAACCGAATCCATTATTGAAGACATCAATCAGTTTGAACCAGATTTACTTCTGGTTGCAATGGGCATGCCGAAACAGGAATTGTTTTTACACGAGCATGCTGATCGTCTAAAGGCCACGCTCCGCATTCCGGTTGGCGGTGCATTCCGGTATTGGGCAGGGGTTTTTCCTCAGGCACCCGGCTGGATGCTGAAGCTGAACATGGAATGGCTGCACCGGATCTGGCTGGAGCCCATCAGACTGTTTCCCCGTTACCTGAAAGATGCCGGACGGTTTCTCGTCCATTTTCTCAGGTAGTTTTACCAGCGATCGGTCCGAACCCGTTCAAACCAGGGCATTTCATACCGGATCCCTGCTGACAGAGACACACCTTTATTAAGATACAGGGCCGGCATCAGATAATCCGAAGAAGTCCAGCCCGGCGCCAGCCACACCCTGATGTCCCGCCACATCCAGGCCATCTGAAGGGAAACGGTCAGCACCTGCTTTCGTTCACCTTCAAGCAGGGACACATAGTCCATAAACCTTTCATCGCCCGGTGGTTCCGGGTGTCCGACCCGGTAATCTTCCCCAACGGAACGACCGTCTGGTCTGGTAGCACCCGTCATCCGGAATTCAACATCCAATGCAGCAGAGAGTCCTGCTGACGCATGACTGATTTCATTATAAAAACCGACCATCACGCTGTTTGGACCCACCGTTGGTCCCATTGGTGACCCATAGTGAGTCAGGTTGTGGGCAGGATCCCGGTGGGAGTAGGTAAAAGGTAAAATCCAGATACATTCAAGGTCCGATCCGAACTTCCATTCATTCCATGTCTGATCAAAACTGATTCCGGTCAGACCAGCTGCTTTATTTCTGAACCACCCGGTTCCCAGTTTTTTCGTCTCGAGATCATCAATCAGAATTTCCTGATAAATGGATCCCCAACCGGTTGATAAGGTCAATCCAAAACCCAGAATGGCATTGTCAGGGCTGAAATTATAGTGATCCACTGCTCTGAGGAACAGAAAGGGATTCAGGTATTCTGCTTTTACAGAATGACCGGTGGTTACCATGGCTTCATAAGCATAAACCGTCAGCCAATCAGGCCAGTTCATACTGGCCCGGTGCCAGATTACCGACTTATCAGACAATTGATTGCGTATCGAAAAATGCTTCATAAAACCATAAATCACTTCATACCGGAAAACCGATTTTTCCATCTGAAACCAGATCAGAGGAAAATCGCCCGTGGTACCGTTCAACAGAAGATTATTACGGGCAGAAGGACCCGAAATCACGGGAAATTTTCCGGCCTGAATCTGCCAGTCACTGCCCTTCCAGGAAATGGCGCCCGATGCATCCCCAAAATCGACCTGGTTGGCCGGACCCATCGCAAATTGGTTCTCGCCGCTTCCCTTGAACCGAACAAAATTTAATCCGGCCAGACTGCTGTCACCAGCCATCCCCTTCATTCCGGAAATCTGTGTGTCATGAAAGGACGAGAAAACCGAAAGCGAACCGTCGGTATAAACAAATCCGACTCCGCGTGAGTTTATCAGATATGACTGCTGACGGTCCGAGTAAGATACCAGTTGTCCCAGGGGAAAAAACCGGAACCGGGCCTCTGCCGCGTTCACAATCACATCGGGAAGCCGGATGGTCACTGAATCGGTTTTTCCAAACGGATAGGGTCCAAAGTCCTGAGCTGCAAGGCTGGCAGGAAGCCCTAAAAAACAACTGATCAGCAGATTCCACCGATCGGGTCGCCAGTTATTTTTCATTTTCAATCCTGATAAATCCCAATTTTTCGCCGAGGATCCTGATCAGGAACAGCGGGTTTCCGATGATGTACCGTTTAAACAGGCGTCGTGGTTCATGCAAAAAGCGGTAAAACCATTCAAGTTTTAAGTGATAAGCCCAATCGGGAGTCATGCTTGCATGTCCGGAAATGTAGTCAAAAACAGCACCACCAGTCAGTACCACATTGTATGACAGATTCTGATCATGTTCCAGAATCCACTTTTCCTGAAGAGGCATCCCCATGCCCAGAATCAAAATGTTGGGTCTGGCCTTCCGGATTGATTCAAGCGTGTGATTCACATCCTCTTTATTCCGGAAAAAGCCATCACGGTAACCGGCAATTCTGATCTCGGGAAATCTGGTTCTGAGCACTTCGACTGTTTTTTCCATCACAGCCGCCTGCGATCCGATCAGATAGACTGAAAATTGATCCTTTTCTGCAATCTCGAGTAATTTCCAGATCCACCGGTTGTAAGTGATTTTTTCTCTGATTGTTTTTCCCTGCAGGCGTGCACCCAGGCGAACGCCATCGCCATCGCAAAAAACGATTTCGGACTGGTTCAGCATGGTGCGGAGCCACGGGTTTTGATAGGCCAGATTCATGCAGTGAATATTGACGTTCAGAATCTTCGCCTTTGCACCGCTCCTGATGTAGGAAATAATGGTGTTCCCCAGGTCATCACTGCTGAGATTGTCGATTCCAACGCCAAGTAGGGTTACTCTCCCGGTAGGTTTCATGCTTTTTCCAATGATCCTTTCATCCGGCTGCAGTTTGATTCATAAGAATAGTTATCCCTGACAAATTCATACCCCGCCAGAGCGAGTTGTTTTCTTTTCTGAGGCTGCCTGATAAGTAACCTCAGCTGATTAATCCACTCATCTTTCGAACCAGCGAGCAATCCCGTTTCATTGTTTTTAATAATTTCAAGATTGGCACCGACCGGCGAAGCAACCGAAGCAATTCCCAACGACATGTATTGAATCAGTTTAAAACCACACTTTCCCCTTTCCCAGGGCGTATCAAATAGCGGCATCACTCCCACATCGAACGCTGGCAGCCTGGTCTGTTCTTCCTGAGGGGACCAGAGATGATAGCTGACATGGACCCCTTCAGGAGAAAATTCACGGATATTCGAAGCACCAATGACCGAAAAAATGAATTGGTCCGTTTTTGCCAGTTCTGTCAGAGCTTCACCAATCAGATCCAGATTGATAAGAGTGGTCCAGCTTCCGATCCAGCCAATCACAGGTACCGGGTTGGCGGGTTTTTCAATCGGGTAAGCATGATAAATGGTGGGTACCATTACCACGGACCGGTTAAAAGCTTCAGAATGCCTGGCAAGATACCCACTTCCAGCCCATACAGTATCCGCCATGGCAATAATCCGGTTCACCTGAGCTGGATTCCTGAGGTAATCGCGCCAGTTTTTCCATTTATCTGGTTTTGAATAGATGGCGTCATCAAAATCAAAAATCAGGAAGGATGAAAACCGTCTGATGATCCATTCAGTAACCGGTGTAAAGAAAGGAAATCCTTCCCGGTGAATGATATTAATATCAGCCTTGGCTGCCAGCGGAAGCCTGAAAATCCGGCCGGTCAGAAAGACCATCATCAGAATAATTTTGAAAACCGCAACCAGCAGGCCCGGTCGGTTTTTAATCCTGTAAAAATATTCCGGAAACAGGTAGTCGGTGGTAATGATGTACCCTTCTTCCAAAAAGAAAGGATAAAACTGAGCAAGTCTGTATCGGGTCGAGGCATCCGATTCGGGCCAGGTAGCCCAGACCCTGATCGATTTAACCGGCATTTTTGAAATGGCCTTTCACATTTTTCAGATAGGCCCGGACCCAGCTTTGCGGAATGATTTCAAAGCGGCCATAGGTGAAAATCTTAATCGCCTGCCGTTTGAAGCGATACCATATATTCAGAACCGGGTACAGCCAGCGGTATGTGTGACGGAAAGGGGTCAGATCAGCATAATCACGTCTCAGCCAGGATTTCTCGAGAGCGATTTTGCCCGAATTGATGGTTCCTTTGCTTTCACCATGCCAGCGGTAATAGGAAAAGAAATCATCCACATACATGAATGTGATTCCGTGTTTATAAAACCTGAGCCAATACTCATGGTCCATGGTATAATGAAGATCCTGACGCAACGGACCTACTTTTTCATAAACCGACCGGCGCCAGAATGTGGAAGACTGCGGAATGTAATTCATGGTAAAAAGCATGATGTTGAAATCGAAGGGCAATTCATGCCTGGCAAAGCGTATCTGATCATGCTGATCGATGGTATAAGTGGCACCATAAATACAGTCAACCGATGGGTTCTTCTGGAACATTTCAACCACACGGGACAACACGCCCGGGACGAATACATCATCAGAATTCAGCCAGCAGATGATATCACCGGTTGTTTTTGAAAAGCCTTTGTTGATTGCGTGGCTTTGACCTTCATCCTTTTCACTGACCCAACTGGTGATCCGGTCTTCGTATTTTCTGATGATTGAAACGGATTGATCGGATGACCCTCCATCAATAATGATATATTCCTTGTCAGGGTAATCCTGGTCAACAACACTCCGGATGGTTCTCTCAAGAAATTCTGCCTGGTTGTAGGAGGGCGTGACGATGGATACTTTCATGGGTGTTTCCTCTGGTAGTTAAAATGCCCGGCAACCAGGCTGATAAAATAAACAGTAACATTACCGATGTATCGGCAATCGCTTCGGTACTGAGGCTGATCCCCAGAATGACAAAAACCAACAGCCGGTGATCTGGAAAGATGGTTTGGCGGTACAGGGAGAAAAAGAAGAGCAAAGCCAGAGGAAGGCCAAAAGCCAGTGAAATAACCAGCCATGAATTGGAGTTTCCCGATTCGGAAACTTCTCTGACCAGGTACTCCTTGTCACTTTCGATACCCAGTACGTTTTCATATTCGGTAATCCGGATGATATTTCCCAGTTGATCTGCATCAGTCGGCCCCACGCCAAACCACGGATTCTGCAGCAGAATATTGGTGGTGACCTCAAGGAAAAAGGCCCGGTAAACAAACGAACCTGCCTGTTCGCCCACCACCTTATCGGTCACGTTGTCAGCAACAAGCCAGGAAAGAAACAATCCGACCGGAAGAAAAAGGACCCCGTACAGAATGCGCCTTTTTGAAGAAGCAAGCATCACGGCCACCTGAAAGGCCAGAATCAGCAGACCTGTGGTGGAAAAAGTACTCAGCACAGCCACTGCAGCCAGAATCGCAATGATACGGTCCTTTCTGATAAACCAGGCGATGAAAAGAGTGAGATTCATGAAAATCTGCAGCACACCAGGCTCCCAGAACAGGCCTGTATTTCTGTTGAAAATACCGTAGAAAATAAAATTGGTATGGGTGTAGTAAAACAGATAGGCAAAGGTCTTATAAGTCATTGTCTGATTCTTGTAGACAACTGACAACTCGAGAAAAATGAACTGCAGGAAAAAGGCTGCCAAGGCATGGAACAGGTATATTTTCAGTGCCAGATATAAATCATCGGCAAAAACATAGCCGGTATAGTTTTTATAAAAAAGGATAATCTGAATGGCATTCAACGCATTCAATGAATAAACCAGGTAGAGTTTTTCGGTCGCCGTGTGTTTATTGATCAGAAAATTTAACAGAAAGACCGAGGCAAGTACAGTCAGGGACCAAAAAAGGATTCTGATATTTCCGGACCGGTTAATCACTGAAAGAGTGACCGGAAGCAGGATGGCAAAAATGATCAGATTGATCGAAAAAACCGGAACCAGACGGATTCCCCCTGCAGAAAACATCAGAAGGAAAACCAGAAAGACTCCCAGATGCCGGATGGGCAGCCCCCACCATTTCTGATTCAGGTCCGACATCATGGGCCTACCGTCAGTAACCGGATGGCAGCATTCACAACGTCACGTGGAGCGATCAGATTAATATCCTGGTCCGAGCCGGTTTTGAACCGGTTGTATAGCACCCGGGCAGGTTCTTCTGAGGGATTTATTCCGGGAGGATACACATACACCGACCTTGTATTCATTTCTGGTGGGTAGGGTGAATACCGCATTAAATGATTACCGTTCGAAATACAAACAACCGGGGTTTTAAGTGCAATTGCCAGGTGAACGGCCCCTGTTTCATTTGAAATAAGCAGACGTGACTGACCGATGATTGTGGCCAGAGCGGTAAGGCTGGTTTTTCCGCATACATTTTTTACCAGAGCGGGTGCAGACAGATTTACTATTTCTTCTCCTGCCCATCGGTCTGCTGGAGATCCGCAAACCACAAACGGCCCCAAACCCGATTCATTCAGCTGCTTGATGACCGCTGCAAAATTAGATGGATTCCACTGCCGTGACCGTTGGGCTGCTCCGGGAAACAATACCACTGCACCAGCCAGGTCATCATATAAAAATCCCTCCTCGCGGAAAGGGATCAATGATGGCTGGGAAGGCCAACCGGCCAACAAACCGCTGTTTTGAAAGAAATGCCGCAAAAGACTGAATTCGAAAAATACTTCATCCGGCGGTGAAACAATGGAAGTGTAATACCGATCGGACCAGTGAATTTCACGTTGAGTCAGGTACACACTGACCCCATCATTTTTCATGGTGATCCTGTGGGGTGACCAGCAAAATCTGGCGATGGCATCTGTACCTCTGAACTCACGGGACGAAACAGGAAAAAAGGCGGATCCATCTGCTGTTTTCGAAAACTGGTTTAACCAGGACCAGCGGTACCAGGGAATCTTCCTGAACCGACTGTAATTTACCCAGATGATTTTATCGGCCACGTCCCGGTCAATCAGGTGAGCCAGATCCTTCACTGCCAGATTTAAAACCAGGGTGATTTTTCTGCCGGAAAGCCGGGATTCTGCAGTAAGCGCGTTCAGAAATGGAAGTAACAGAATAAAATCGCCGATTCCATCGGGTTTTACGATCAGAATCCGGTTTTCTGCCAATCCGGGTGTTATTGATAACATCCGTCTGATCAGAAGCTGAATGGAATCCTGACTGTAGAAGACCAACAGAATGCCCAGTCTTACCAGTTTTCTGATAACAGAAATGGCAGTTTTCAACGATTTTACCCTGTAATGCGGGATTTAACCCGATAAAGAAAGTCAGCAGCCGGAATGGCGATCATGACAAACAGGCCAATACCTATCATTCCGATAATCAGGAGAACGGTTCGTCTCGGAAAATATTTTACGGCAGGAATGGAGGCTGTGTCAAGAACATCGAAGGTTGTTTTTTCCTTCAGTACGTTCAGTTTAACCAGTTCATACTGTTTGCGTAATTCGATCCAGATTGTGTTGGACACCTGAACATCCCTGTTCAATCTTCCCCACTCGGTTCTCAGACTCGGGGAATTTTGCCAGGACCGTTCCTTTTCCTCAAAATTTTTCAGTCTGTCTTCAGCCAGTTTCATTTCCATGCTGACTTCTTCCAGCCGTCCTTCAAGAAACTCCTTCTCCTCTATTGACTTGGTTCTTCTGGAGAAATTGTGGTACCGGTCCAGTTCATCGATGGCGGTATTGACCAGATCGGCACACAGGGCCGGATCATGTGGCAACCGGGCAGAAAGAGTTACAATACCGGTTTTCTTATCAATCGAAGCATCAAACACATTTTCCCTCAGATGTTTAAAAAGAAGTTTTCTTTTCTCTTCAGCAGCGAAAGATGTTTTTCCGGAAGGTTCAATCTCAAATAGGGTATACAGAGAAATCAGACTGTCGCTTTTAACATATTTCCATTTTTTCTCTGCCAGTTTTCCGAGGATCCGTTCAGAAAACATGATATCGGGAAACAGTTCATTGTTGCTGTCGGAACCGGGGAGATTAAATCCAAGGACCGAGGCAATGGAAGAATAGGCAGCCAGCGGATTTGCAGAGGTTGCCGGCAGAATTGTGGCAGTGGCCATAAATTTGTCGGGAGTCAGCAGCAGCCAGGCCAGCAGACCAGCAGACAGGACGCCACCTAAACCGAGCAGATAGAAAAGCCGGCTTCGGTAATAAGCAAGAACAGGACCAATGTTCTCAGATATCCGGCTGGTCAGCAGGTCAAGTGATACAAATTTGCCATTGGTTTCATTCATGGACGGATACAGCCTTTCTGGAAGCCCCATTGAGGGGAAGTAGATAGGAAAAATAAAAGACAACCGGTATCAGAAGCGCTGAGACCATTTTAAGAACAGGATCATTCAGAAGAATGACAACCGCAAAAAACACAGATGGAGCCAGTAAGGTGGTTCCAGAATACCAGTTGCTGATGTTGAACAATCGTTGATGAAGCACAGTACGGGTCACGCTGCCAATGAGCAAGGGTACCAGATACCTTCCATACACAAATCCTGAAGGTCCGGCAATCCAGTAGCCAATCGGCATGGTAACCGCTGAAAGCGCAATGCCTGAAAGACCTGAAAGGGTGTTTAATTTAACCAGACCGGCTCCGTTCATAAAATAAAACGGGATTATTGAAGTAATGCTGAAACCTGCATACACAATAAAAAGATGAACATAAACAAGGCTGTTCGCATACACATCAGCCGGAAGCCACAAAGCGATGAGCCATTCACTCAGCCAGTAAAATATCAGCAAACCTGCCAGACCAGCCCCAACCACCCAGGCTTGTAGTTTCCGGTAAGCAAGCTCCATCCCTTCCTGGTTGGCTGATTTTCTTGAAATTTTAGGAAAAATCCAGGTTACCGCCGAAGAAAACAGACTGTGAAACTGGGAAGCGACCATCTGACCAATAGAATAAAAGGTAAACGTCTGGATACCACCCACGGCTGCCACGATGTACCGGTCAGCCTGTGAGGCAATAATTCCAGAGATGGACTGGCCCCACGACCACAGGCTGAACCCCAGGACTTTTTTCATCGACTCCTGATCAACCGACCAGGACATCAGGTGAAAACGCGGATAATCCTTTTTCAGTTTTTTCCATTCAGCAATCACAAAAAAACCAGCTGCTCCCAGAGCAAAAGAAAAAATCCAGACCAGATCGGCGTGGAATGTCAATGCCACCATCTGTACAATCAACTGGGAAAGTTTGGAGGCAATTGTCCATTTTGAGGCCATTTCATATCGTTCGATCCCTTTGTAAATAGCCACAAACAATTGCTCATAAAGCCGCAGCAGGAAAATGATCAGCGTCATCACACCCAGAGTTACCCACACCGGCGCTTCACCGGTTCCCGTGAGCACAAACGGAAGAACCACAATCCCAGACAGTATAAAGACACCCAGAATGACGATGGATAATCGATTCTGAAGCGCTGTGATTGAATTTACCAGGTGAATCTGTGTATCGCGCTGGTCTTCCCTGCTGAATTCTGATACGAACTTAATCACCGATTCACTCATGCCAAAATTGAGAACTCCCAGGCCCGCAATGACCGAGTTAATCAGCATCCAATAGCCAAAATCCTCCACCCCAAGGTGACTAATGAAAAACGGTGTGGCAATCAGCAGGAGAATGGGATAGATCAGGGCATCGGAGACTGTCCAGAAGGCCTGACCTGCATATTTAAGCGGGAGTTGAATGAGACGGGAAAAGGCGGGAAAAAGTTTGGTCATGAGACTTCGGCGGTCATCCCCGATTATTTACTGACCAGAGTGGCCGTCCAGACAAGCTCAGAACTCAGGTTTAACTTTTCAGAAATGAAAATATCGGAAAATACCAGTTTTTGCAGGTCACTTTTAACGGTAAATCGAATAGCTGACGGATCTGATACGGGTCTGACGGTCTTTACTTCAACCACCAATTGTTTCTGAATCTGCGGGTTTGCCGGATCAAAGACCTGCAGCCCATGAGGGACTTCAACCGTTTGTTTTCCGGTTAATGCCAACAACCGTATTCTTCCGGAATTTTCGGTCACCCAGCCGTCATTTCCTGAAAGGGTCACTGAACCGACACCTGAAATGTAACAATCAGGTCTGATGGACCGGATATCACCTCTGAATTCGTTGCTGTTAATGGAGATATCCCGGCAGGCTGAGGAAATCTGAATGGCATGCACCTGAATCCGGTCGGTGAGAAATTTGTTTTTTGTCACCGTTACATTGGTGGTTTTTGGCATGGATGCCAATTGTGGCCAGGACGTATCGGTAAATTTGATGTGATAGGTCCTGTCTGTATCCCCCTTCCGGCCGTTCAGCCGGAATGAATTGCCAGATACCATCATGTTTTTTGTATCATCAATCCAGATTCCTTCTCGTCCGCTGGATGAGACCAGGTTATCGGTGATTTGAATATCGGCGGAACCCCGTTCGACGGTAATTCCCCGTGATCCATTGCCCATGATTGTATTCCGGCTGGCTGTTATTCCCACACAGGTTTCGAGAAACAAGCCTCCCATTTTATTGTCAATGATGGTATTCTGACTGATTTCACCGTAATTCGATCGGAAAAAATGGGTGCCATCTGACTTTGAACCTGACAGTCTGCAATCCCTTACCTGAAATTGATTGACAAAGGAAAATTTTACTGCACCCTGATCATCACGAGTGGTCCCTTTAACCGGTCCCACATTGGGTTCCAGGTAATCGTTGTACTTATTGCAGGTATTCAGAAACACACAATTCTGGATATTTACGTTGCTGATGGGTTGGGACTCACTGGTTCCCATCACTCTGATTCCATTTGAAGACAGATTCGAAAAGGAAGTACCAGTGACTCTGATATCCGAAGAGGCCCCGGTGATCACGATTCCGGCAATATTCACATGATCGGGAAGTTGATCCCGGTTACCATTGATCTGTCCATTCATGATCCGGACATTTTTTACATTCCGTCCCCAGAAAACATTCCCATCCTGTCTTATTTCAGGAGAAACGGTAATGGTCGTTCCGCTCAGGTCCAGATTGATATTAGAAGGTAAACGGATTCCGGAAGGAGAAGTTATCAACACATTAAGGTTTTGCAATTTTAATGTGGAGGAAGCCGGTTGAACGGATGAAACCAGCTTAATCAGAAACTCCGAATCAGAAACAGTCAGATTTGAACCAGTCTGTTCAGACTGTCCGGGTTTCAGAATCAGCGAATCCTGTGATTTCTGGAGAGAAAAACCGGTCAGGTCCGTTGAATCGATAAATGGTTCATCGGTCAGGGAGGTACAAGCACCCAAAATAAACCATCCAACCATTTGAAGAAGGACAAACCGGTACTTCATATCTGGTTTCCGAGGGATTGAATCAACAAATTCTGGTAGGTTTTGCGCGATTCGTTTTTAATACCACCGATAACCGCCGGATAATCCTGCAACCCATTGATCAGTTGTTCCAGAGCCCTGAACATCTCATCGGTAGTGGCATCATTAATGAACCAGGATTTCAATCCGATCATTTCTGCCATTCTGGCCCGGCTGTCATTTCCGATTATCAGACTTGGTTTACCCAGGCTGGCCATGAGAAAAGCACCGTGTACACGGTTCATCACTCCGAAGCTCGCCCCGGAATAAAACCGCATGAATTCCAGATAGTCTTCACTGAAGAAAATCTCTGCATCCGGGATCAGATTTCTGACTTCACCGATTTCCTTCTTGTTGTGACAGGAAAAAACCACCCGGATCGTTGTTTTCAGATGCCCATAAAGCCTGAGAACCGTCTGGCGCCATTCCTGACTGTTGATTTTCTGACCGAGGGTGAAATGAGCTCCTCCTTCCATGTAGTTAAATACCACGTACTCGCCCGGTTTTGGATGGATGTTGTGGTAATCCACCGCAAAAATGCTGGTGCAGGGTAAAACCGGAAGTGCTGAAACTCCGGCTTTTGCACAAATCTGAGCGGCCAGCGGATCACGAACCGTGGTAAGGACACTTTCCCGGGTAAGCTTTCTGATATACTCATACTCTGCAGGGAACCGGTCGAACTCCTCTCCTGCAGAAAAATATGGCTGACAACTTCCTCCAGCCAGATTGATAAATGGGACAGAAGGATTCATCCCTCTTCGACGGACCATCAGAGGCTGGTACCATTCATTCTGGCTGCAATAGGAATGATCGGATGGCAGACACCAGAATACCGGTGCGCCGGATTGAATAATCAGGTCTGCTTCACGGATCCGGTCGGGCAACAGACTAACCGGTAAAAACCGGTCGATCCGCCGGGCAAACCGGTTATCACGCAACCATTCAAAACCATAAGTACTCGAAATCGGGGCATGTTTGTGAATCGATTGAAAGTGGAATTGCCGGTCAGGAAAGGCCGAGGTGAGAAGATGTTTGATTCCTTCACGGACGAAATCATCACCAACATTATGCCTCACCGTGGTGATGATGGCCGTTTTAATTGCTTTTTTCATGCAGGAATCTATGTTTTCTCAGTTAAATGGATTAGAGGAACTTATTTTTTTAGCTTTACACATTACGTGAAAATAAAGATTGGCAGAGAGACTTGGCATTACTGATTAAACATCCGATTACTGACCTGTTATCCACCCGTATCCTTCTTCTGGACGGAGCCATGGGAACCATGATTCAGCGGTTTCATCTGCAGGAACCCGACTTCAGGGGAGATCGCCTTCTGGACCATCCGCACCCGCTGAAAGGTAACAATGACTTGCTGGCTATCACCCGGCCCGATGTGATTTTTGATATTCACTGCCAGTATCTGGAAGCCGGATCGGACCTGATTGAAACCAATACCTTCAACGCCAACCGTTTATCACAGGCAGACTATCATCTGGAACATCTGGTTTATGAAATAAACCTGGAAGCTGCCCGGCTGGCCGTAAAAGCCTGCCGCGAATTTACGACCCGTACGCCGGAAAAGCCAAGATTCGCCGCCGGAGCCCTCGGACCCACCAACCGGACACTGACCCTGTCACCCGATGTAAACGACCCTGGTTTCCGGGCAGTCAGTTTCGATCAGGTTTATGAAGCCTACCGTGAACAAACCAGGGGTCTTCTCGATGGCGGCGTGGACATCCTGCTGATAGAAACGATTTTCGATACACTGAATGCAAAAGCGGCCATCATGGCGGTTGAAGATGAATGTGAAGCCAGACAACTGAACATTCCCGTCATGATCAGCGGAACCATTGTTGATGCCAGCGGACGAACGCTTTCCGGACAGACCCCCGAAGCCATGCTGACCTCGGTTCTGCATACCCGGAACCTTGTGTCGGTTGGTCTGAATTGTGCCTTGGGTGCCCGGCAGATGCGTCCGTTTCTGGAGGAACTGTCCAATGCCTGTCCGGTCTTTGTTTCTGTCTACCCAAATGCAGGACTTCCCAATGCGTTTGGCGGTTATGATGAAACTCCGGACATGATGGCTTGCGATGTCGAGGATTTTGCCCGATCAGGTTACGCCAATATTGTCGGAGGGTGCTGCGGAACCACCCCTGATCACATCAGACACATGGCTGACCATATCAGAAACCTGAAGCCCCGGATGCTGCCCGCTTTACCTCCCTATCTGCGTCTTTCGGGACTGGAACCCCTTGTTATTCGTCCGGAAACCAACTTTGTCAATGTGGGTGAACGGACGAACGTTTCGGGTTCGCGGAAATTTGCGAAGCTGATTCTGGCCGGTGCCTATGATGAAGCGCTGGCCATCGCACGACAGCAGGTGGAAGCCGGCGCCCAGATTATCGATATCAACCTGGATGAAGGCATGCTCGATTCTGAAGCTGCCATGGAACGGTTTATCAAACTGCTGGCCGCAGAACCCGATATAGCCAGAGTTCCCGTCATGATCGACTCTTCAAAATGGTCGGTGATTGAAGCAGGGCTGAAATATCTTCAGGGAAAATCCATTGTGAATTCCATCAGTCTGAAGGAAGGCGAAGAAGCATTCAGACACCATGCCCGACTCGTCAGAAAATACGGGGCCAGTGTGATTGTCATGGCTTTTGATGAACAGGGACAGGCAGATACCTTCGAGCGCCGGATTGCCATCTGTGAACGGGCTTACCGCATCCTCGTAAATGATATCGGGTTCCCGCCTCAGGACATCATTTTCGACCCGAACATCCTGACGGTGGCAACCGGGATGGAGGAACACAATAACTACGCCATTGATTTTATCAGGGCCACCGAGTGGATTAAGAAAAACCTTCCACTTGCCAAAGTCAGCGGTGGGGTTAGTAACATCTCCTTCTCTTTCCGGGGCAATGACCGGGTCCGGGAAGCCATGCACTCCGCCTTTCTTTTTCATGCCATCCGGGCCGGAATGGATATGGGGATTGTGAATGCAGGGCAGCTCGAGGTATATGAATCGATCCCGGACGATTTGCTCAGCCATGTTGAAGATGTGATCCTGAACCGCCGGCCCGATGCCACCGAACGGCTTATCCGGCTGGCCGATTCCCTGAAATCCACCGATAAACAGGAAAAGGCTGCTGATGAATGGCGTTTGTTGCCCGTTGAAGACCGGCTGAAGCATGCGCTTGTTAAAGGCATCGTAGAATATATTGATGAGGACACAGCCGAAGCCTTTTCTAAAACGGGGGACCCGCTGTCGGTGATTGAAGGTCCGCTCATGGATGGGATGAATCACGTGGGTGATTTGTTTGGTGCCGGAAAAATGTTCCTACCCCAGGTAGTAAAAAGTGCGCGGGTGATGAAAAAATCGGTTGCGTGGCTGATTCCTCACATTGAAGAACAGAAAAAGAACCAGGTGGCTGCCCGTGCCCGTGCGAAAGTATTACTTGCAACCGTCAAGGGTGATGTGCATGACATCGGAAAAAACATTGTGGCAGTGGTTCTGGGGTGCAACAATTTTGACATCATTGATCTGGGGGTCATGGTCCCCTCTGACAAGATTCTGGCTGCAGCAAAAGAACATCAGGTGGATGTGATTGGATTAAGCGGACTGATCACCCCGTCGCTCGATGAAATGGTTCATGTTGCCTCCGAATTGAAACGGCAGGGATTCCGTCAGCCGCTTCTGATCGGAGGAGCCACGACGTCACGTATTCATACCGCTGTCAAGATTGCGCCTGTTTATGATCAGCCGGTCATTCATGTGCTCGATGCCTCGCGCAGCGTCCCGGTGGTCAATTCTCTTACCACTCCCGACCTGAAAGCTGAATTGGTTACAGGGATTCAGGCCGAGTATGAAGAACTGCGGAAAAGACATCAGAACCGTCAGAACGACCGGCAGGTGGTAAGTATTGAGACCGCCCGGGCCAATAAACCGGCTCTGAACTGGAGCGGGTATCATCCTCCGGTTCCCAAAAAACCCGGTATCACCGTCTTAAAGAATTATCCCCTTTCTGATCTGAGATCCTTTATCGACTGGACTCCCTTTTTTCAGGCCTGGGAACTGGCAGGAAAATATCCTGCTATACTCACAGATCCTGTGGTTGGCAAAGAGGCTTCCCAATTGTTTTCTGATGCCAACGAACTGCTGGATACCATCATCAGCCGCCAGCTTCTGAAAGCCGATGGGGTGGCAGGTCTTTATCCTGCCAATTCGGAAGGAGATGATGTGGTGGTTTGGAAGGATACCGACAGAAAGGAACCCTTTGTTCGATTCAGAATGCTCAGACAGCAGGGAGAAAAGACCGGTGGGAATGCGAATAAATCCCTTGCCGACTTTATTGCCCCGGTACAGTCTGGTCTGGTTGACTATCTGGGTGGCTTTGCCGTCACTGCCGGACACGGATTGGACGCTCTGGTCAGATCTTTCGAAGAGAAACATGATGATTACCGCGCTATTCTGGCCAAATCTCTTGCCGACCGGCTTGCCGAGGCCTTCGCTGAACGACTTCATCAGCTGATCAGGACCGACTATTGGGGCTATGCGGCCGGCGAGTCGCTTTCTGGCGAGGACCTGATCCGTGAAAAGTATGTGGGAATCCGGCCTGCCCCCGGCTATCCTGCCTGCCCTGACCATACGGAAAAACCGGTCATCTGGCAATGGCTCGATGTAAAAAAATATACCGGAATCAGTCTGACCGAATCAATGGCCATGTATCCGGCCGCCTCGGTTTCCGGCTGGTATTTTTCCCATCCGGAGGCCGACTACTTTGCCATTGGAAAAATCGGGAACGATCAGGTTACAGATTATGCAGCCAGAAAAGGGCTTTCCCTTGCCGAAACCGAAAAATGGCTCGCACCGGTCCTTTCCTACAACCCCTGATCGTGGGAAAAATCATTTTGATTCGGAAGGTAATTCCATTAAATTCTGGTTATCTGAATACCCACAAGCAGAATGTAAACTGAATGCGATTTTTGCTATCCATCGTTGTTGCAGGCCTGTTCTTCTCCAATGGTTACACTGGAGTCGGCTCTCCGGCTGATTGGAAAAACCGGATTGAAAAGTGGTCGATCCGCAATGGGCTCAGTCAGAATTCTGCAAACCGGATTGTCATGGATCGCCAGGGATTTCTCTGGATCGCCACCCAGGATGGGTTGAACCGGTTTGACGGATACTCTTTCCGTGTATACAGGCCCGACCCTGAAGACAGTCTGAGTCTCGATGATGGTTTCATATTCGACATGAAACCTGACAGGAACGGTCAGATCTGGATGCTGACCTCTCAAGGTATCAATCAATTTAATCCGGTCACGGAAAAGGTCACCCGCTGGAACTGGTTACTGAATCAGGATTCCACCTTTGTTCCCACTCACCTGACTTTCCTGATGCCTGTCACCGGGAACCGGGTGCTGATAGGGGCCACAGACCGCCTGTACGAGATCAATACCCAAAACCGAACCCTTCGGGTATTCACCCATTCACCTCAGGATAAATCCGGACTTCCTGCCATTCGCCCCACAGCGGTTCTGGTAGACCAATCCGACCGGATCTGGGTGGCCACCAATCGCGGTCTTTCATTGTTCGATCCTGCAAACGGACAATTCCGGTTATTCAACGGGCAATCGTCTTCTGGAACAGGACCTGTTTTTTCAGGCCGGATCTACGGATTGCTGCAGGATTCAAACGGAAAAATCTGGGTTATGACCTCCACCGGACTGAAATGGTTTGATTCAACCACCGGGTTATATCATACCACATCGGTACTCCGCAAAAGTGAAGACGAGCCTACTTTCGTAGAAATGGTCGAAGGTCATGATGGAAACCTCTGGATCGGGACTTATGGAAATGGTGTTCTGGTCTACAATCCCATCACCAATCAGGTGGTTGGTCATCTGAAGGGAGGAAGTACGGATCACTTCCTGTCTTCTGATTTTATCAATTCAATTTTTCATGACCAGGCTGGAATGATCTGGATCGGAACTGATGGTTACGGACTGAATAAAACTGATTCAAGGCCGACCCGGTTTTATTCTATTTCAAAACGAACCCATCCACTGGGAGATCCGGTGACCATGGCAGTCCTGCGTGACAAGAATGTCGTCTGGCAGGGTTCCTATGGGGGTGGTTTGGCCCGTGTGAATTTAACCACCGGTACAACCGATCTGTACCGGGCCGGATCGGGTCATTTCCTGGCACCCAACACCGACCGGATCATGGCCGTGGCCATTGATTCAGCCGGATGGTTATGGGTGGGCACAGACAATGCCGGTTTATCGGTTCATAATCTTTCCACCGGTGAGGTAATCAGGTTTCGCCCGACGGATAAGGGTCCCACCCAATTTCCCGCCTTTGGCGTTTACCGGTTTTACAGTGACCGCGACCAGCGATGGCTGGTGGCAACCAGTGACGGAGTCTATCATTACAACCGGCAGGAACGTCGCTTCAGCAGATTTGGGCCTGTTCCTAAAAACCAGTTGGTGGTCAACAGCCTGCTGCAGGCCTCGGATGGATCCTATTATTATTGCACCGATTTCGGACTGATCCGCTTTTCTACGCCAGATAGCAATTCCTACATCCGCTACCTCAGTGATTCCGGTAATCCGGCCTCACTCAGCCATAATACCATCAACGATATTCATGAGGATTTCAAAGGACGCATCTGGATTGCCACATCACGTGGACTCACGCTGTTTTTACCACAGAACCAGACGTTTGTCAGGTATTTCGATAAATCTGGACTTCCATCCTCTTTTATCTATGGGGTGCTGCCCGACCGTAACGGAAATCTCTGGATGAGTACCAACAGTGGTCTGGTCCGGTTTCATCCCGATGCAGACAAGCTTCAGTCCCTGCGGTTCTTTGATGAAGCCGACGGAATACTCTCCAATGAGTTTAACCAGGGTGCCTTCTATTTTCATGAGAGCACTCAGTCGATGTACTTCGGCGGACTGGAAGGTATCTCCTGGTTTTATCCACTGGATATCACCGACAACCCGAATCCACCCCGGGTTGCGATCACCTCAGCCCGGATACTGGATCAGCCGGTCAACCTGCTTCCCTACCAGCTTTCCGGAGAAACACTTGCCATTGATTCCCGCGATTACTTCTTCAGCATCGAGTTTTCTGCGCTTGATTTTGTGAATCCGTCCCGAAACAATTACATGTATAAACTGGAAGGATTCGATAAAGATTGGGTCATGCTGGGTAACCGGCGGTTTGTCACTTTCACCAACCTCGATGCCGGATCTTACAGTCTTCAGATCCGTGCCTCCAATGCCGATGGGGTATGGAATGAAACCGGAACAGCCCTTCTGATTGAGATTGTCCCTCCTTTTTACAAAACCCGTTGGTTTATCGGACTGGTTGTACTGCTGATAATCGGATTGGTCGTTTCCTGGGTCCGTTACCGCGCAGCTCAACTTCAGAAACGAAACGTGGAACTCGAAAGTCTGGTCGAAGCCCGTACGGCTGAACTGAAACTCAGCCAGGAGCAGTTGATCCATACTGAAAAAATGAGGGTGGTCGGGCAATTAGCCAGCGGGATTGCCCATGACATCAATAATGTTCTTTCGATTATTCTCGGTTCTGCCAACCTGCTTAACAAAAAGCACAAGGATCCGGAACTGAACCGTCAGCTGACCGTAATTGAGAAGGCCTCCATGGATGGCGCTTACATTATCAGTCAGTTGCAGGAATTCAGCCGGCAGACCGCCGATGACCGTGTTGCAGCCGTTGAGATCAATTCATTGCTCGATGATGTCATGGATATGACCCAGTACCGAATGAATGAACGGCGAAAAAAGGAATCCATTCAGATTTCTTTTAACCGGCATCTGGTCTCACCTTCCCCCAGGATTTATGGGAATCAGGCCGAATTACGGGCCTCATTCACCAATCTGATTCTCAACGCCATAGATGCTTACCGCACCGATGGAACCATAACCATCCGGACCAGCCAACCAACCGATACGGAAGTGGAAGTCAGAATTCTGGACGACGCCATCGGAATGGACGAGGCCACCGTCAGGAAAATATTTGAGCCATTTTTCACCACAAAAGGCGTAAAAGGATCCGGATTGGGACTTTCACAGGTTTTCGGTGCAGTAAGCCGTCATCGCGGAACCATTGATGTTAAAAGTCAACCCGGTATTGGCACCGAGTTTGTCATTCGGTTCCCTGCCTACACTCAGGGCGAAGAACCGATATCAGCCCCACCGCCCGAACCAATTGTAAAAAAAGGATTTAAGGGACAGATTCTGATCATTGAAGACGAAGCAGATATCCGGAATATTTATCATGAAGTCCTCACTGATCTTGGTATTGAGGGGTATTATGCCCCAACCGGAGAGGAGGGCCTGACCCTTTGGAATCTCCACAGGCCCGGAATCAGTCTGATCATTTCTGACATTGGATTGCCTGGAATGAGTGGATGGGATTTTATTGCAGAAATTCGGAAAGAACAAACCGCCATCCCAATTCTGGTTGTAACCGGTTGGGGTAATGAAATCTCATCCAGACAAATTGAGGCCATGAAGGTGAATAAGGTGATTTCGAAACCATTCACCATTGGTCAACTGATTAAAGAAATTCAGGCCTTCATTAAACCGGAAACCCATTAGCCGGAGATTCATTGATTTTCAACCGGCTCCTCCTTCTGCTTTTCATTGCGGCTCTGCTCCCGACCGCGGGATCTGCTCAACTGCAGGAACCACCCCTGACCGTCTATTCTGTTGAATCGGGTCTGTCACAAAATTCGGTCAATGATATCTGTCAGGATACGACCGGTTTTATCTGGATGGCCACTCAGGATGGTCTCAACCGTTACGATGGCTACCGTTTTCAAACCCTCAGACGCGAGTTTGCCAACACCTTTTCCCTTCCAAACAATCACATCAGATGTTTGTTAACCGACCCGCAAAACCGGATTTGGGTGGGAACCTTTGGCGGAGGAATCGGTCTGATTGCCGGCCGTTCCGATTCGGTCAGACGGTTAACCATCCAGAATGGCAGAAATGAGCCACCATCAGACGAATTTATCAACACACTGATTCAACTGAATGATACCACCATTCTGGCGGGAACCAGGCATCATGGTTTAGTCAGATGGGATACACGCACCTTACTTCCCTCCCCGATCAGTTTTCTGCCCGGACAGTCGGTGACGTTTCTGGAAAAACTCCCGGGCGGGCAGGTATTGGTATCCACAGAAAAACGCGGAATCTGGAAATATGATCCTGTCACCGGACTGAATAAACGGATCTGGCCAGGCCCCGGTCAGCAGACCGGAGAAGCTGCACCGGTCAACACCTCCCTGCTTGTCCAGAATGACCTGCTTCTTATTGGAACTGAATCCGGATTAATTCTGCTCAATCCGGAAACCGGACTCCCGCATCCGACCCCACACCCGCTAAGAATCACTGACCTTGCAGCAGCCAGGATTTCGGTTTTATACAGGGACAGCCGGAACCGTATTTGGGTTGGAACCAACGGGACCGGGCTGTACCGGTTGTCGCCGGTCAACCAGCAATTGCATCATTTTACACCCCGGACCAATGATCCATCGACCATCAATGATCAGCATATCAGAGATATTCTTGAGGATAGCCGGGGAAACATCTGGATCGGGACCTACTCGGGCGGGGTAAGCAAAATCAGTGAATCGGCCATCCGCTTTGCCCATTACCGTGATCAATCGACACATAACAATTCGGTGGTTTCGATTTTTGCCAATCGGGAAAGCGGAAAAATCTGGGCGGGAACCTTTGGTGATGGTCTGATGGAAATCGATACACGGGCCAATACGATCCGTCGATTGTATCCTTCTGCCGCAACGCCTTCTTCAGAAATTCTGGCCCTATCCCAGCTACCTGACAAGAATTCACTTCTTTTAGGCACATACGATGGATTGTATGTTTATCATTTTCCGTCTGCCCGTATTCTTCCCGGCACTGCCTTTCACCCCGCTGCCGGACTGCTGAAAGGTAAGCGAATCCGGTCAATTGCCACCGATAAACAGGGAACTACCTGGGTCACAGCCTTTGGAAGCGGATTGTACGCATTCCAACAGGGGTCAAAGACAGTGACACGTTATTCGACCGGTTCGGTTGACCATCCCTTTCCGACGGATGACCTCATCACCATTCTGGCCAGCCGGCAGGGTGAGTTATGGATTGGAACTTATGGACATGGACTGATCAGAATGCGTCCCGGAACGCCCTTCCTGCACCGGTATATGGCAAGTGAGGAACAACATTCACTCAACAGTAATTTTATTCTGGGACTTCATGAGGATAGTTACGGTCGTATCTGGATCGGAACCCGGGATGGTTTGAATTATTTCGACCCGGCTGCTGATCGGTTTTATCAGTTCAGACAGAGCGATGGACTTTCCAATAATATTACTTATGGTATCCTCAGCGACTCACGGAAACGGATCTGGGTCAGCACGAATTCGGGACTTACCCTGCTCAGTCCGACCGATACCGGTTTTGTTCTGACCAATTTCGATGTCAGTGATGGGCTTCAAAGCCGGGAATTCAATACAGGAGCCTATTTCAGTACCGGAAACTGGTTTCTCTTCGGTGGAATCAATGGAATTAACCTGTTCGATCCTGCCACTTTCACAGGCAACCCTGAACCAGCCCGATTGGTTCTGACTTCATTAACTGTAGGACGATCGTCCCAGCCACTTCCCCGTCTTTCACCAGTTGAAATCAGACTTCCCGCCGGGACCAATGACTTTTCAGTGGAGTTTTCGCTGCTCGAGTTTATCAATGCAGATAAAAACCGTTTCAGGTATCAGCTGAAGGGATATGATGCCGGATGGATTCCCGCCGGCAACCGGCGTTTTTTGTCATATACCAACCTTACTCCCGGCCAGTACGAGCTTCAGATTCAGGGAACCGACATCCACGGAACGTGGTATCAACCCGGACTGACGGTGCCGGTTTCTGTCGATACACCCATCTGGAGATCCCCGATGGCTTATCTGATTTATCTGGCCCTTGCAGGAATTTCCATTTATGGTTTTGTCATTCTGTGGGGAAAACGTCTGGAACATGAGAACCGGGTCCTGGAAGAACGGATCAGGGAAAAAACCGCTGAACTTCAGAACCGGACCATTGAACTTTCTGAAAGTTATGAACAGCTGCGGTTGTCACAGGCACACCTGATTCAATCAGAAAAGATGGCCTCACTGGGAACGCTCGTCGCCGGCGTGGCACATGAAATCAATAACCCGGTCAATTTTATCTCTTCATCCATCGAACCACTGCGCAAAGATGTGGAAGACCTCAGGCAATACATGGAAAGCCTTGAAGTCCTGTACCAGTTAATGCGTGAAACCGGCCCGGATTCTGAACGGAAGCAAAGGATCGCCCAGGCTGTGAGCGAAATTGAAACCCTCGATCGGCGGGTCAACCCACAGGAACTGTTCGAAGAACTGAATGTCCTGCTGCTTGGTATTGAGTCGGGAACACAGCGGACGGCCGAAATCGTGAAAAGTCTCCGGAATTTTTCCCGCAGTGATTCAAGAGACAAGAAAATATATGACATTCACGAGGGACTTGAATCAACCATCCGAATTCTGGGCAAGGAAATTGAACGGGGTAAGATTGAACTGGTCCGGTTTTACGGGAACATCGAAACCATCTCCTGCTTCCCCGGTCAGCTGAACCAGGTTTTCATGAATTTACTGATGAACGCAATCCAGGCGCTTGAAGGTCGCCCCGATGGCCGGATTGAAATTACCACCAACGATACCCCATCTACCGTTGTGATCACCATTCAGGACAACGGTCCCGGTATTGAAAAAGCCATACAAAACCGTATTTTTGATCCGTTCTTTACGACCAAGGAAGTGGGTAAAGGAACCGGGATGGGGCTTTCGATCACTTATTCGATCATTAAGAACCACAATGGTACCATTCAGGTGGTTTCAGAACCAGGCAGGGGAACTGGTTTTGTTATTTCACTTCCCAAACACAGCGAGTAACCAGACACCTACATGCAGGACGGCAAATACACGATCCTTTACGTTGACGATGAAGAATTCAACCTGACCTCTTTTAAGGCCATTTTCCGTCGGGATTACATCGTTCACACAGCCACCTCGGGACGGATGGGAATTGAGTTACTCAGACAACATGAGATTGATCTGATCATTACCGACCAGCGAATGCCGGATATGACCGGCGTGGAGTTCCTGGAATCCATTGCTGAAGAGTACATGTTTGTCCGCCGGATCATCATTACCGGGTTTTCTGATATTGAAGCCATTATCCGGGCGATCAATAAAGGCAATATCTACCGTTACATCACCAAACCCTGGGATGTCAACGACCTGAAAATCACCATTCAGAATGCGCTGAATGCCTACCGGACCGACCGTCAGAACCGGGAACTGGCCATCGAACTGCAGAAAAAGTTAAACCGGATCGAAGAGTTGACGGCCGAACAGATCCGGATGCAGGAAGAAAAGTTCAAGCAGGATGCTGAGCGAAAAATTCTGGAAGCAGAAAGTCTGAAACTGAAGGAAATTCAGAAAATCAGGGAAGAAGTCTCGAACATGATTGTGCATGACCTCAAAAATCCGCTTGGATTGGTGATTGGTTATGCCAAAATGGCCGAGGAACAACTTGCAAAACCGGAAATTGATACCAAAAGCCTGACTCAGTTCACCAGAAGCATCCAACAGGCTGGCAACAACATGCTTACCCTGGTTCTCAACATTCTGGATGTTTACCGTTTCGAAAACGGCACCCCCAAACTACAGGTTTCACCGGTAACCATGAGTGATCTGATTGATCATGTCATCGACCGGATCGGTTTTGGGCTTGAAAAGAAAAATATGACCCTGATCCGGGAATTTGATCCGGCCATCACCCTTCCGATCGATAAGGAACTGATTACCCGGGTGTTCATCAATCTGTTATCCAACTCGCTGAAATACAGCAGCAGAGATAAACGGATCTGGATCGGAGCACGGACCGAAGGAACCAGTACAGTTCTTTATGTGAAAGATGAAGGTGCTGGTATTCCAGAAGATAAGATCAAGGATCTTTTCGGAAAATTCAGCCAGATCAATCAGAAGGACGATGTACAGGGCGTCAAGTCATCGGGGATCGGATTGACCTTTGTAAAATTCGCTGTGGAAGCGCATGGCGGTACCGTCTGGGCAGAATCTAAGGAAGGTGAAGGGGCCGCCTTTTTCTTCCGGCTTCCCTCGGTTAGGGAAGAAGAAATCCCTGCAAACTGACAGGCGCAATTGACAGGAAAGGGCCTTCAGCTTCCCTTTCCTGAATCCTTCCAGCCTATCACCACTCTCCTTGCCTTACCACCCAATCACCGAATGACTCTCCGGCCTGACGATTGTCAGCAAAACGTGTAAACAACTCCGTAAAAAACGGTTTAAATAAAGACTGATCGAGCCCAGGGTGAATAACGGTGGTCAACCGGTCACCACCCGGCGACCCGCCGGCGTGGATTTCATACTTCGTTCCGCTGCGTCCGACAAAGGCCAGTTCGGCCGTATACGGCCGGGCACATCCATTGGGACACCCGGTCATCCGGGTCACCACCGGGAGGGATTCCAGGCCAACCTGTTTCGCAATGCCTTCCAGTTCAGTGATAATATCAGGAAAAACCCGTTCAGCTTCACTGATGGCCAATCCGCAGGTTGGTAACGCCGGACATGCCATGGATTGAAGTCTCAGCGGTGCAATGGTGTCGGGAAGACGAATGCCATGATCAGCTAAAATAACTTCCACCACCTTCTGCTGGGCAGGTGTCACATCCCGTATCTGCAGATCCTGAGTGGCAGTAATCCTGAAAGAACATGAGAGGGTCGTTGCTATGGTTTTCAGGGCTGTTTTCAGCCGGAAATCACCTGAATCGTGAATACGGCCATTTTCAACGAACAATCCCAGCGTAAACAATCCGTTTCCCTGGGGCGTCCATCCAAACCAGGAACGGAACTGCCACGGTGGCAAAGTAACCGCATTACGGAACAGGAAACCGCCTGTTTTTTCGGTCTGAGAGCGGAACCAGTCGACGCCCTTGTTGTGCAGAACATATTTCAGGCGGGACAGTTTTCTGTTTTCACGGTTACCATGATCCCGCTGGACCATCACCATTGCTTCAACCGCCTTCAGAACCAGATCGGGGGACACCCTTCCGACCGGGTCTGCCAGTCGGGGAAAGGTATCTTCATTGTTGTGGGTTTTACCCAATCCCCCACCCGCATATAACTGATAGTCCGTGATGGTATCACCATTGGTGATGGCTACGATGCCGATATCGTGAGTGAGGATATCGATGCTGTTATCACCGGTTCTGGTGATTCCAATCTTGAATTTCCGGGGCAGATAGGTTTTTCCGTAGATGGGCTCTTCCAGTTCACCCGACTGAGGTTCTTCATCCAGCCAGATTTCGTGGTATGCTCTCGATTTGGGAGTCAGGTGGTTGGCAATCCGGATGGCGAGGGCCTGCAGTTCACGATTCACCGGGTTGTCGGCCGGATCCGGGGTGACCACCACGTTTCGATTCACATCTCCGCAGGCCGAAATGGTTGAAAGCAGTGCATGGTTTATCGCCTGAATAACCGGTTTTACATCTCCTTTAAGCACCCCATGGACCTGAAATGCCTCCCGGGTGGTAAGCCGAAGGGTTCCGTTTCCGAACCGGTCAGCAATGTCATCGTGGGCCAGGTACTGTTCCCGGGTAATTACTCCTCCCGGAATTCTGGACCTGAGCATGAATGAATAGGCTGGTAACTCGCCTTTTTGTTTCAGGTCGCGGCGAAGGTCACGGTCATCCTGCTGATACATGCCATGAAACTTCAGCAACTGATAGGTTTCATCGGTGACATTCGGGACCCCATTGGTCATTTCGTCGACAATGTTACCACGCAGACCGTTGCTGGACCGTTTTAATTCTTCAACATTTACCTTACTCATGAACCCACTCCGCCTTTTTTAATTCCTCAAACCGGGCTGTGAACCATTCTGCACGCTGGCCGGGAGTCCACCCCTTCTCCTTCATCTGATCCCTGATCATTTTCAGGGACTCCAGAAACACCGCTTCATCGGGCGGTATCTGTTCATCCAATTCTTTCCGGATCCATTTCAGTAAGGATGGCGCATCACCACTGCTCGACAGTGCGAGCGTGAACGATCCGCGACGGATGACCGCCCCATTGTACCAATCGCACAGATCGGGCTGATCGGCCACATTCACGGGGATTTTTTTCCTTCGTGCCTCCTGAAAGACCTGCCCGTTAACCACCGGATCATCGGTGGCCGCAATCACCAGGGTGGTCTCATCCGGAAAATGGCCATTGAACGATTCTTTCTTCCAGATACCCTTCAGTTTGAGACAGAGGTCCAGCGCCTCGGGATGTATATCGGGGCAGATGACCAGCAGTCGGGCACCTGTGCCGGATAGACCGTTCAGTTTTTCGATGGCCAGTTTTCCACCACCCACCAGAACCACCAACCGGCCTTCCAGTTTATAGAAAATGGGATACAGCATGCGATACCTCTCCCGGGACCGGTAATTGGAAATGAAGGGAAACCGTTCGGCCCACGAGCAGAAGTCCGGGCTGATCGGGATCCGGATTCAGGTTTTCAGCCGATTTCAGCTCAGCGATCTGAACAGTCTGGGACGGCCCTCCTGCATCGGAAACCCAGGCAACCGGCATGGATCCTTCCATTCCTGCATCAAGCAAGGCAGCGATGATAACCCGGAACCGGTCACGGGCCATGAAAAACACGAGTGTTTCTTCCGAGCGGGACAGGTCTCCTGCATTCAGCCGGCTCAGAGAACCAGGATCGCCCGACAGCACCCTGAAGCCAGTGGCTATTCCCCGGTGGGTAAGCGGAATGCCTGCAGAGGCCGCACATACCTGAAGCGAGGAAACACCGGGAATGATTTCCACCGGAACGCCTGCCTCCAGCAAGGCCAGTGCCTCCTCACCTCCACGGCCAAATATCATCGGATCTCCCCCTTTCAGCCTGATAACCACTTTGCCTGATCTGGCATGGTGAATCAGTCTCCGGTTGATCTCTTCCTGTGACATGGAATGCCGGCCGGCCAGTTTTCCCGAGTAAATCAGTTCAGTATACGGCCGGGCCTCCTCAAGCAATTCAGAAGGCAGCAATGCATCGTATAAAATGACATCGGCTGCCCGGATGGCCTGCCAGGCCCTGATGGTGATCAGATCGGGACTTCCGATGCCGGCACCCGTCAGATACACAGTTCCGGGAATAAACGATTTGGTTTTCATATATGCAGACCACACTCCTGTTTTAACCCCTTCCACCTTCCTGAACGATCCTCTCCCGGACCGGCCACGTGCGTACATGGTTCACACCCCAGGCTGGTGAATCCTTTGTAAAAGAGCGGATGAACGGGTAACTGATGCTCATTGATATAATCCCAGACCTGTTTGGATGTCCAGTCGAGAATGGGGTGGATTTTAAACTGACCGCGTGAATTGAGAACCGCAAATCCGAGACCGGCACGGTTCTGAGTCTGATTCGACCGGATACCGCTCAGCCAGGCCGAAAATCCTTTCAACCAGTCATCCATGGGATCGACTTTGTTTACTTTGCAGCAACCTTCATGGTCGGTATCCCATGGTTTATCACCGGCCTTCTTTTCAAATTCCGCCCGAGATATGGAAGGTCTGATAATTTGAAGGTTCAGCGATAACCGGCTGGCCAGTTCATCGCGGAATGAAAGGGTCTCGGTGAAATGATAGCCGGTATCGAGGAAGCCAACGGGAATATCGGGAATCTGACGGGTAACCAAATGAAGGAAGGCAGCACTGAAGGGACCGAAAGCCGATGAAACTGCCAATTCGCTGTGGGGAATCACCGAGGCAGCCAGTGCTATTCGTTCATTCGCATTCAGGGGGCCGAGCCGGGTATCAAGTTGTTCGGGTGACATGGTTTATTCTGTTTTCTTTTCTGGTTGATGCGGACATACAAAGTCGGTTTCATGACGGGTTCAACCGTGAAATCAACAACAACAACACAGAGAAGAAACAGAAAGAACAGGAAAGCGGATGGCGGGACCGACGGCAACAAAGTCTGAAATGGCAAGGCGTGGGCTGGAGTGTGTCAAACGGCACCTATCCGTAGATTATTCTGAATATTTAATTTCTACGGACAATTATACGACCAAAACCCCTTACCTGTCAACCGCAGACTATTTCGTACTAAGCCACTTTTTCAGGCAGTGTTACCACTTTTATTCTGATCATACGTGATATATGTGAATATTATCCGCCTGTAAACAGAAATGGCAGTTATTGCTACATCAAGGACTTTGTTTTAAAAAATAAAGAAGGAAAACACCGGACCCCGGGAAAAAACATGCAAACAGGGACCATCCTGGTTCAGATTGATCTACAAATCCAATTTCCGGAGTTTTTTGGCTTTCACGGCAGTTACCCCCACCACAATCAGTGTCATGATTCCACCAAAAACCACCGAGGGAATCACACCGAGCAACCGGGCGGCCACACCCGATTCGAATGCTCCGATTTCATTGGACGATCCGATAAAAACGGAGTTAATTGCCGACACTCTTCCTTTCATGGATCCGGGTGTATAAACCTGCATGATGGTTGCACGGATAACCACACTGACTCCATCAAACACCCCGCTAAGAATCAAAAGCGCTACCGACAACCAAAACCAGGTTGAAAAAGCAAATCCGATCATGGTAAGACCGAATCCCGCCACACAGACCAACAGCCAGCGACCAGCTCCGCGTCCCGGCGGAAATCTGGCCATGATCAGGGCCACAATGGCGGATCCAATGGCAGGTGAAGCCCTAAGAATCCCCAATCCTTCCGGACCCACCTGCAGAATTTCATTGGCAAAAATGGGCAGCAACGCCACGGCCCCTCCGAATAAAACGGCAAACAGGTCAAGGGACATGGCTGCGATCAGCACATCCTTGTTCCAGACGAATTTTAGTCCGGCGGTCAGACCAGAAAACAGGGACTCCCCTTCTGTTTGAACCGGCTTTGGTTTCGCATGAATGAGCAGGATGGCCGAAAATCCGCAGAGGATGGATGCAGCAACAAGAAGATAGGAACCGGTGAAGTGCAGGATAAGGAAGATAAATCCAGCCAGGGCCGGTCCACCCACGGCTGCCAATTGCCAGATTGTGGTACTCCAGGCGGCGGCGCGGCCCAGCAATTGCTGAGGAACAATTTCGGCCATCAGACCAAACATTGCGGGGCCGGTCAGTCCGCGGGCCAGACCGGTCAGACCGATGATCAGATACAGGGGGACAACACTGTTACCTGTCGCTTCCCTGACGGATGGGAACGAATAAATGACAAAACCAACCGAAGAGAGAAACAGCACCGTATACCCGATGATCACAATCCGGTGGCGGACCTGATGATCGGCGATGTAGCCGGCAACCAGGGCAATTCCAATGGCCGGAATGGCTTCTGCAAGGCCTGAAAGGCCGAGTGACAAGGGGTCTCGGGTCATTTCATAAATCTGCCATCCAAGGATCACAGCCTGAATCTGAATGGCCAGGGTGATGAGGAAACGGGCAGTCAGAAAAAATCTGAATTCGGGTAACGAGAGGGGGTTGGCGGGAATGGTGGGGTTCATGTAACAAAGATGGCGAACGAATGGTATAAACAAAAAAGGGGCTTTTTAGGCCCCTTTTTAAATATCTTGGCTGGCAATTATTTCAGGTTGTGATAAACCGCCTGAACGTCATCGTCCCCTTCCAGGTTTTCCACAATTTCCAGAATCTCATTTTCCTGTTGTTCATTCAAAGAAACCGTGGTCTGCGGAATTCGTTGAAGTTCAGCGCTGATCACCTCGATTTTCCGTTCTTCGAGTGCCTTTTGCATGGTACTGAAGTCATGAAAAGAGGTGTAGATGATCACCTTTTCCTCATCAGTCATGAGTTCTTCCAATCCGAAGTCGATGAGTTCGAGTTCCAGTTCATCCAGGTTATGTCCGGCTGCATGGATGGTGAAGACACCTTTGCGTGAGAAAATGAAATCGAGAGCACCGCTGGTTGCAAGCGATCCGCCCGCACGGTTCAGGTGCATTCTTACATTCGCAACAGTCCGGGTTGGATTGTCGGTGGCTGTTTCGACAAAAATGGCCACGCCGTGTGGGGCGTATGCTTCATAATTCACTTCCTGCAGATCGGCCGTATCCTTCGCTACAGCCCGCTTGATGGCAGCTTCCACCCGGTCCTTTGGCATGTTGACGCTTTTTGCGTTCTGAATGGCCATGCGAAGCCGCGGATTGGTGGCCGGATCGGGTCCGCCCAGTTTAACCGCGATAACGATTTCTTTTCCAATTTTAGTAAATGCTTTGGCCATCCGGTCAAAGCGGGCAAACATTTTATGTTTCCGTTTTTCGAAAATACGTCCCATGAGTTCAGTACCTGTGTAAATAAAAAGTACGGCAAAAATCCCGAATGATGGTTCGGGAATCAACTAAAATCGGGATTGATTGAAATAAAAACGGGCCGGAGCTCCGACCCGTTCCTCAACAGGTGACTGACCGGTCTTATTTCAGCAACATCAGTTTCCGGCGGTCGCTCTGGGTTCCCTGCCGCAGTTCAATCAGGTACATTCCGGTCGGAAGTGACCCGGCCTGAATACGACATTCATGATTACCTGCCGGAAGAATCTGATCAAAAACGACCCGGACGGGTTGACCAAGCAGGTTATAAAGTATCAGCCGGGTCCTTCCGCCAGATTTCAGATAGAATGGAATGGTGGTTTCAGGATTAAACGGATTCGGGTAGTTTTGCCCGAGAACCAACTGCTGAGGTTGCCCGGGCCGGTCACCGACCGTGGTATACATCTCACCGGAAAAAGCATCCACAACAATTACCGTATCTTTTTCGGCGCCCTCCAGCACCACGAACCACCAGGTCTTCCCTTCTGGCACCTGAATGTCCATGATGGATCCACTAACCAGGATGGCCGATGCATGTTCAATTTCAAAACTGATCGGGTGAGTTTCCAGATATTGCTCGAACTGATCGGCCAGTTTGGATAGAGGAATCCAGCCGGGAGGAATGGCCGGATAGGTTGCCACCAGTTCAACGGCATCTTTGAACACAGGCGGATTGATAGGAATGGCTACCGGACCGGCCATAAAGCAAAGAAACTGTTCACTGGTCAGCGGAGACCGGGTCAGGTAGGCCCAGACGGTTGCAACAGGTCCTTCTGCCAGGTCGGCATAGATAGCCACCAGTTCCAGATCATAATTGATCCGGATGGGTGATCCCTGCCAGGCCCGTAATCCCACGGCATCGGACCCGGATAATAGCGCTTTATCCAGTGGGGTTCCGGTTTTTGCATCCAGCAGAAGAATCATATCCTCAATATCCTCAGTACCAAGTTCGGCCGGATCCTCAATGGCCGGATTGGTTACCACCATCCAGACGGGTGATTCATTCAGGGTAATCAATGCCAGCTTCATAATTTCGTCCGCGCTGATCTCGTAGTCCGTTTCCAGCAATTCCAGTAACTCGCCTGATTCCATCCATTCCCCCAAAAGAGTATCATTTTCTGCCACGGCCGACTCATCGAGATTAACGGGCACTGTCATCATCGATTCACCAGAAACCAGAACCCTGAATCCATCGGGTGTTCCAGCCCGCATGAACTGATAACTCCAGCCCAGAGCCTTGCCATCGGGATGGATGGTTGAGATCGATTCGATACTGTAGAGAACTGCATCGGATGACCATAACTGTGCACTGTCCATGGCATCGGATCGTTTATCGGTGCTGGCGATAAATGGATCATGCCGGATCACACCTGTTTTTGAATTGATGAAGAAAGTAAATCCCGGAAAAATCGGATTGATCTGGCTGGATGGTGTGCGTTGGGAATTTTCGGTAAGGTCGTAACTGAAAATCCAGTACTGATTCCGATCCACCGGGAAAAACCGGTTTTCCACCACCAGAGAGGCATATCGGGTAAAACCATACTCGGGCAACGGACCATTTTCAGATTCATAGAAAGCATCGGCAATCATGGTCACCACATCGGAATTCAACCATTCCTCTTCCAGTTGGGCTTTCTGATGAACCAGCCAGGGTGTCCACGGGAAAAATTCGAGGGGTAGATTGATGCTGAGGGTTCCCATGCAGAAATACACCCGGTGAACATGATCGACCGGATCCCAGGTGACAATTCCCCAGTTCATGCAGGTTCCGTCATCTTTTAACCCTGGTGCAAATACCGACACAGGATACTCGGGAATCTCAAGAATGGCCCGTTCAGCTTCAAATTCCTGAAAGACCTCGGATGCAGTTACTGCCTTTTCCGACAGAAGGTTTCCGGTCAGGGCACCAGCTATCCAGGAATCCCGATCCATCCACTCATCTGAGGAAGAATCCAATTGACTGGCTTTAAACATCCAGAGCGTTTTGGAAACCTGGGCTCGTTCCAGATAGGCCTGCTGGTCTTCAGGAAAAGGCAGATGACCGGGTTGGACCGATTCAGCCAGCAATTCGCCAAGGGCCGGGAAGAGAAACCCGGATTCCGTTTTCGGCACCAATCCGCCAAAGAAAAAGCCCACCAGCTGACAACGGTAACGGATCGGTTCATCCGGATTATAATTCTCCCCGCTCCTGAAATCGGCATCTACTGCCGGCATCAGGTCTTCACTGTTTTTCCAGGCCGGATGAATGGCTGACTGAAAGAAATACTCCAGTTCCTCTTCCCCCATGTCCATGGCCAGGTTGGTACGGTAAGCCAGCTGACTTCCCATGTAAATCAGGGACAACACTTCTTTTTTTGCCGAATCGCCATACAGATAATACCACATACCGGCTTCCCCTTTTTCATCACAGGGCATGACAGAAGCAACTAACATCAGCTGGGACTGATCGGACCATTCCGAGGCAACTGTGGCTGCCGGGGTACGGGAAACCGATGTGCCGGTTTTTATCATTGAGAGAAAAGTGCCATTAACCGTTTGAGAACCCGGATTCTGAACCGCAAGCCAGGTTGGAATGCCATCCTGATCGGTGTCGTGAATATATAAACGGTCTCCCTCCTCTGGTGATATCTCACCGTTGCCATCCAGGTCTTCAAAAGCAAGGAGATAGTAAACCCCATCGGGGATGTGGTTCATTTCAAAGGAACCATCAGACTCATCAATCAGACTTCCCCGCACATAGGTCGTATAGGAATTTATATCGGTCAGAAACAGATCCTGGGATTGATGAAAAATCAGAACCCAGCTCATTTTTCCGGGAGTACGTCCGGAGATCGTCCCCGAAATGGTCGAAGCAGGAAGGGCCGGGCCAGTCGTGAAGAGAACTGTGAGCGGTGTCAGATTCTGACCGTGGATGCTCATGGCATTCCAGATTCTCAGGTCATAGACAGTAGCAGTCTGCAGAGAAAGCTGAAGGGTAAGCGTCTTCTGGTCCTCAGAAAGTCCCCAGCTGAGAATGGGTGAACCTTCCCCTTCGTATCCCTGGAACCAGAGTGAGACCCAGTCGAGCGGAGAGTGAGTGGATTCATTCTCGTATTTAGTCAGATCGGGCACATCAGAAAAGGTCAGAGTCAGCGTTGTGTTTACCGGAACGTCGACCGCCTTGTCCCCGATCGAAGAAGAAACCGTAAACGGAACCTGTGCCTGGCCCGAAACGGTTATCAGCATCAGAACAATCAAAAAAAGGGCACACTTTTTCATGATGACCTCCGGAATTGTTGCTGATAATTTATCAAACCCCCGAAGGAATGTCAGTGACCCCCATCATCATTAACAGATCTTATGCTCTTTATATCGGTTTATTAATGTTTTTTACCGGTTGCTCTGGTCTGCCGGTGACACCAGAACGGGACACATCAGCCAAAAAAAGCATCAGGCATTTGTTTCTTGGCGATTCATATACCATTGGTCAGGGAGTTGCTGCGGATAAACGGTGGCCTTCGCAACTGACGGACAGTCTGAAGGCACGTGGAGTATCTGTGGAGGCATCACGGGTGATTGCAAAGACGGGCTGGACTGTGGCAGGACTGCTTAATGGAATTCGCGAGGGAAATCCGGATAGCAGCTGGACTCATGTTTCGATACTGATCGGAGTGAACAATCAGTACCAGAGGCGACCGGTGAAGGAATTTCTGATGGGACTGGATACCTTACTCTTACAGGCCAGGCGGTTCACACCAACCGGGACCATCTATCTGCTTACCATTCCGGATTACTCATATACTCCGTTTGCCGGCAGGGATTCCCTGAGAATACGGTCAGAGATTGAGCAGTATAATCGTGAAATCAGACAAGCAGCAGTGGATCGCCAGCTGATTCTGATCGATGTTACGACGGTTTCCAAATCTGCGGGAAAGGACCCTTCTCTGCTGGCCGATGACCGGCTTCATCCTTCCGGAAAACAATACCAGGTATGGGTCGATTCGGTTTTAAAACGGGTCCGGTTCTGAAGGAGGCGGACTGACTTTTTCCTCTTTGACGGGTGATTCTTCCGTTTCGGTTTCAGCGGACTGATCCTTTTCATCTGATTCAGGACTTTCGTCAGTGGTAGCCTGAGCAGGTTGTTCAGGTTCTGCCGTTTCCTGCTGAAGAAGGGTTTTGATTCGTATCAGTGTGACCGGGACCGGAAACGTTTCTTTATCAGAGTCCTTTATCTCGCTGAAGTTCATCTTACCATTCTGCAGAAAATTTTCCTGGAAACCGATCTGGAAGACCCGTTTAAGCTGATTGATGTCTTTCTGGCTATTCGGGTTGATGGGCGGAAACCGGTTGAGCAGCACGCTGACATCGAATCCGAGTAATTCAAGAACTGCATGACTGACCATTTTCTGGTAAGAGAGTGTGGTGGTATCATACGGATCTGCAGACTCTCGCCACTGATCAATCTGGCGCAGGGTTTCGTTTACAATCAGATCGGGATAGGTTTCATACACCCGGTCGAGCCATTTGATGAAGGGCTTGCGGTTCAGATGGGCAGAGTCACCCACAACAGGCATGGGCGCTGAAATGACCATCTGGTAACTCTCCAGAAAGCCCAGATGGTTATTCAGCTGAAGTTTGTATTCAAGTGGGGTTATCTGAGCAGGAGCCGATCCGGCCAGAAAACAAGTGACTAATAAGAACAAGAATGGTTTCATTCCGGTAAATATCAGTCAGAAGCAGATCAGGTTCAATTGCGGCTCAGTATTTGACCGAACAACCGTAGGCTTTGGTTTCCTTTACGGCAACGGGCTTTCCTGCCAGAACAGCGGTCAAAGCATCGCTCACATAGTTGACAGCGCCGGCAATGTCATCGGGATCGGTGCTGGGTTTATCATCGATGGCACCTGCGTACACCAGGGTTCCCTCTGCAGAAATGATAAACATGTGCGGAGTGGTTTTTGCACCGTACCGCTTCCCCACAGTTCCCGTCTCATCAATCAGGTAGGCAGTCGGATTCGATTGGTGAGAGGCCTGGCGTTTCTGAATGTCTTCAATTGAAAAATGTCCCTGTTTTCCGGGAGCCGAGGAACAGATGGCCAGCCACACCACACCCGCTTCGGTCCACTTTTTCTGCAAGGAGGGCATGTTGCCCGACTGGTAGTGTTTTTTTACGAATGGGCAATCATAATTAACCCATTCAAGAACCACTGTTTTTCCTTTAAAATCACTGAGACTGATGGTATCTCCCTTGGTACTGACCAATGTGAAACCCGGGGCTGGTTTATCAATGATTGCTTCCGGGTTACCCGTGTATGCCAGGGAAGTTATCATCAAAAGTATCATGGTCAGGAAGGTTTTCATGCTTTCTCCAGTTTATTCTTGCAACCGATTGATCAATACCCGGCGGCCCATCTGCCCGGCGGATTCTTTCCAGACCACCACCATATAAAAAGTGTCTGGTACCGGAGTAACGGGAGAGAATGGCTGGAAGTTCCAGATGGCTTCCTCTCCTTCTCTTTCTGCAGGATTGGCATGAAGTTCCAGCACGCCTGCATTTTCGGGAAAGATGCGCAGTTCAGCGGTGGGATTCGGAAGTCCTGGAACCCGGATCCCGATTCCGGTTTCTGCCTGCTTCCAGGACCCGTTCAGAAGAGGTAAATTTCCCGGAAAGTCAGGATCGGGGGCATTGGCCAGTTCTGATAACCCCGGCAACGACAGTGTGAAAGAAAACCGGCCCGGAACACACTCCTCTTTGCACACGAGCCAGCGCAGGGAGCCCGTTACGGATGTTGTGATCTGCTGGTCTGAGGGCTTGATATCCTGATAAAACCAAAGCGAATCGGGATAACCGAAGGTGACTTCGGAAGGAGTGACAAACGCTTCGGGTGCAGGAAAATTCAACGATCCGGCCTGCCACCCATCCGGAAGGGTCCATCTGATCGACGGAGGCAATCCCGAGTCGCCCGGATTTTGCCAATAGGTATGCCAGCCCGGATTGGTTTTCAGAACCACATTCACTCGGTAAATCCCGGGTGAATGCTGGGGTGAGGTCAGGAAAATCCGGATGCTTGTTTCCGGACCTGATCCGAGGATGGAAACCTGCAGAAGAATGAACGCAAGCAGGGAGGTCATCGTCAGTTTTTATCGGTCAGTTGTTTCCGGGCCAGATCATTCCACTGCTTCAGTCTGGATGCGATGGATGGTGAACCGGGTTTTTCCATCAGGCGGCGGGATTCCTCGAACAGACTTCCCCACAACTGTTGGGATTCGTAGAGTTTAAACAGTAATTCCACCAGTTCAGGATTGCGATACAAATCGGGAAATTTTACCATTGCCCGTTTCAGTGTAAGCAGTGCAGCATCCTGACGACTGTTTCTTGCAAACCATCTGACCGCTTCCAGCCTTTCGGTACGGAACGGAATTTCAACAGCAGTTGAATCGGTTGGCGATTCTTTTCCGTAGGTCAATCCGGCCACCGAATCGGTCCGTTTCCGGTTGCCGGGTGAGGGCAGCTGACTGGCCTCGATCTGTACCAGTTGGTGCATGAGCTCATTGCGGTCCTTCACCAGCACATCGGCCACCCAGAAATAAGCATTGGCCGGACATTCGAGCGCATTCACTTCGGAAAACACCATCAGACGGGTTGACTGACGCGTCAGAATAAAGGTATTCACCGGAATCCGTTCCTTTTCTGCCAGCGGAGACCAGGTTCCGGTCACCGGGTCGAGAATCATGGCAGAACCCGTTTCCAGTTTCACCCAGGTTTGTTCACCGGATTGGGCGCTGAGACTGGAAGCAATAAAAGTGACCAGAAAAATCCCGGTCTTAAAAATCATAGATCTGAACATGACCTTTTTCCACTCCGTTTCTGATAATAATTTCTTCGTAATACTGCGAAACACCCGACCGGAAGGCGGCCTCGAAACCACCGGGAAGTTCGGTTGTTTCCACCGGTATCCATAAGGTGTACTCTCCCAATGAATTCTGCCGGGTTACTGCCTGCATTTCAGACAGGCCTGTTTCGGCCATGGATCCGGCCGGAATTCCGGTATCAACCAGAAGCAACACATGACCCACTGAACCGGGATTTGCGGTCGGGACCGTCAGGTTTTCGGGTAAGGTCGGCCGTATATCAACCACAGCACAATCATAACCGGCAGCCATCAGGACCGATGCGGTGAACACGACCAGATCTTCACAATCACCCGCCTGGTTTCTGAGTGTTTCAACCGGGTACTGAATGCGGTCACGCACTCCGGGTCCGGTCGGATCGGGCATGTAGGAAAACCAGGACCCTGCCACCGTCAGAAAAGTGGCCAGCTGATCCAGACGCTGTTTCATTCCCTGACCGTTCTGAAGTTTAACTGCGGCCAGATAGGCTTGTCTTGTTTTTTCAAGAATAACCGGATCTGTGGTGGTGGTAAAATCACGAAGGGACCAGGTCTGACCATCCCATAAATGCCGGTCATGGACCGCCACGGGCCAGGAGGCAATGAGTTTTTCCTGTTCATTGGTCACCACTGACACCATCAGTTGGTCCTGCAGGGTGGACTGGTTTCCGGTGCTGTCTGCCAGATAGACATACAATGGAATGCTGGCCGACTGGAATCCCTCGAGTGTTTTCCATCCGGACCGGTACTTCAGAAAGTCGGAATGAGAAGAAATGGAAAGTCTGAAGGTGGCAGGAATGTCGCTGGTGTTGATCAGATCAATCATTCCCACAGGATTAACCGAGTAATATCCCCGTTTTGCACTGTAAAACTCGGTCTGATACAGGTGCGACGAAACCAGGGTCAGTGGAATCGGTTCGGGTGTACCGCTGAGAGATAAACTGAATCCGACACCCACCGACCATTGATCGAAAAGGGGTTCCGGTATGACTGCCTGTCTGGAAAGAAAGGCACCGATGGATTCGGCCGATGGACGACTCTCCTGTCTGGTGGCATGAATCACGCGGACATGCACCGCAGAGCGGCTGGCCACAGGTAGCTTTACATCGAAACGGATCCGGTTCCAGTGATCATGAATGGGTTCGGTTTTCAGGTCAACCGACAAGTCTCCCTTAACCGAAGCGGACCAGAAAACCGGAAATGGGCCCGATGCAGACAAACCAATCAGACCATTTTCCCATGCAGATCCCATCCACCAGGAACCAGTTGCATATGAAAGCCTGAAAAGCGGGTCCGGATGCCGGTCCAACCGGTACCAGGAATTGGTTGGTTCAGAGACCGGTATCCGAATGGAGGAGAGTCCCCCTTCGAGCATCCAATCACCGAAATGATATCCGGCGGATAAAGAACCGGTCAGCCAGGAGGAAAACTGATTTTCAGGATTCCAGTCAATGCTGTAAACCTGGTTCAGCTGAACCACGTCGGGAACCGGCCGGTCCGTGCTGATGGTGAACAATCCTGCCTGAACGTTCACCATCCAATCGGGTTGCCGGTATTCCCAACCCAGCTGAACGGGTTGATTGATGACAATCTCATCGGGACGGACTGCCAGTTCTTCCGGATTGGAAATTCCCACAGAGTCTGGGATACTGATCAGCAGCGGATCGGTATCCACACGAAATGAAAGTTGCCGGTTGATGGCCGCATCGAGTTTCCAGGTGGTGGTGGAGGTCATCCAGTTGCCTGAAAGAACCGAAAACGCGACCGGGCGGCCACCGGCCACAGACCGAATCCCTGGCAGCACTTTCAGAGTCAGACGATAGCGCTCGGGTGAATACGGATCTGAGGACAATGGTGGTTCAGGTTGGGTCCACCCAACTTCCCATCCGATCAGAAACACGAGCATTGCTACCAGAAAACGCATTAAGACACCGACCTCCGGTGATCGATCCACCAGAATAAGTCTTCATGAAACACAGAAGGTAAATTACGGAATTTACCAGAGAGTATCTGCTGATTGGTTTCCCCTTCACGGATTCCTTCATCGACCCGTTCATTGATTCCATCCATGTATTCTTTCACCCGTTCATTCAGCTGAGTCCGGTCAAAGCCATTCTGGTTACCGGCCAGAAGAGCAACCACTTCGTCAGGGGTCCGTGAAGGTCTGGAAAGCCTCAGCACCCATCCTCTGAAAAATTCGGTGACCGTTGTCCGGTGCATTCCCAGATTCACAGCGGCCTCAGACATCATCCGGTGCCGGAAACCGAGCCTTCTGAATTCGGTCAGCAACTGATCGGCACGCTGATCGGGTCTGGAATCGGAGATCAGAAGGGGCAATTCAAAATCTTCAGGAATCAGGAAGGCCCTGTCTTTCAGACGCGCGTTGAAAATCGCCCGGTCGGTGGCGGCCAGCAATTCCCTGACATTTCCTTTCCAGGGATGACGGGCCAGTTCTTTAAGCAAGACATCGGCAAACTTCAGTTCGGGTGCCTTTTGTGCAAGCGTTCCCTTAAAAATGGCAGCAATATCAGCCTGTCGTTCACGAAGCGGAGGTATATTGATGGTCATTCCGTTTAAACGGTAAAACAAGTCTTCCCGGAAAGATCCTTGTGCGACTTTTTCCTGCAGATTCCGGTGGGTTGCTGCCACAATGCGTACCGACACCGGTATAAGTTGTGTTCCGCCCACCCGTTCAATCACCCCTTCCTGAAGCACCCGCAACAGTTTCACCTGAAAGGCCGGACTGGTTTCAGCAATTTCATCGAGGAACAGTGTGCCGCCCGTGGCCAGTTCGAACCGGCCGGCTCTCGATTGGACGGCTCCGGTATAGGCACCTTTTTCGTTTCCAAACAATTCTGATTCCAACAGGTTTTCGTTCAAGGCGCCACAATTAACAGCTATAAACGGGCCTTTGGAACGGTGTGACTTGCGGTGAATGTAACCGGCCATCAGCTCTTTACCGGTTCCCGATTCGCCATAGATGATAACCGGCAGGTCGGCCGTTGCCAGCTGGGCGGCTTTGACCAGAATCCGTTTCAGGGGTGACTGAGCATCCATGAGAAAAGGCTGATCAGGATCAGAATCTGAATCAGCAGGCCCGGAACCCTGATTGGATGCATTTTCATAGAACTGAACCCGGTAACGCAGATCCTCCAGTTCCCTGCTTTCTGCAACCTGTCCGGGATCGGGGCCTGCAACCGGTACCACCGGTGGTTCCTGCCGGGTTTGGTAGATCCTGCCCAGCATCATGACTGAAACAGCGACCGGACTGATCAGGTAGAGATAAAACCAGGCTGGAATAAAATAGGGCTGAAAAAACAGCAGAAGCAGCAGGCCGGCCGGTATCAGGGAGACACCAACTCCCAGCCAGACCCGCCCGCGAAGGTAACCCAACCATGGGGCACCAGCGGCCATCACCATCAGAATAATCAACGCCAATACAGGTATCTGGTGCAGCCACCTTTCTTCCAGAATGGTATTAATGGCTGTTGCATAAACAGCACCGGTGGGTAAAATGTCGTTGGTGACCGGGTGAACCACGTAAGAGGTGATTCCCGGATGGTTCAGATAAATGAAAAAGAGGGTCCCCGTGGGCATTTCTTCTCCGCGGATGATGCTCATTGCATCGACCGGTGGTGTCAGTTCTGCTGCCACCGGGATGGTAACCACAATTTTGCCATCCGGCAGAAAGGTGTGGTCAATGTGGGGAAAAGCGGTCAGCCGGTTCTGGTCGGTAACCAGCCAGTTATCCTCGATGGTAAACTGCTGAGAAAATGGCAGAATGAACGGTCCGTCTCCGGCTATCCACGCCGAATCGGGAGACTGCAGGGTTTGAATGTGACGGTAGCGGTCAATGGTCCATTTCAGGTAGTCATCCGATTCGGGATGTAGCAGGTCGGGTTCGGCAAATGAAAAGTCAAACAGAATATGCACCGGACCGTTGCTGTTAAGACGTGAGATCAGGAGACCATAAAATTTCCGGTCCAACGGCCAGCCGCCCAACTCTTCAACTGCTTCCCGGGTGATTACAACCGGAATAACCGGCTCGATGGCAGTCACCTTTTCATAAACGAAAAAAGCCGGGATAAAAATCCAGGCTGTAACCAACGGGAAAAATCCGAATACGGTTCTCATGATCAACTTTTCACCTATGTTCCCCTGCAATAAAAAAACCGGAGGTCCTGCTAACCCCAGAACCTCCGGTTATGTACCTCACTGACTGCCTATCTGGACAGAATCAGTTTCGATGAAACCACCTGGTTACCGGCACTCAGACGGATGATGTATAATCCGGATGATACCTGCGAACCATTCGAATCCCGGCCATCCCAGCGCAGTACCGATTCACCCGCTGACGGAACAGTCACTGATAAATCGCGCACCTGCTGTCCCAACACATTAAATACAAGTGCTGAAACCAGTCCGGGTTTGCTCAATCTGAAGGAAATGCTGGTTTCAGGATTAAACGGATTCGGATAAACCGACATCAGGGTGATGCCTTCCGGCAATGCGTCCTTTTCATCAACATCGACAGGAGAATTGGTTAATGCAATGATCAGATCTTTTTCGATCGAATTATTGCGGACGGTCACCAATTCTTCTGAACCTGCCGATTCTCCCATTCCTGTCTTTTCAGCCCGGACGGAATAGGTTCCTCCAGGAACACCAGTCAGTTCGTAATGCCCTTTCGCGTTGGTTTTCACGCTCATCATCACTTTTCCTTCCTGATCAACCAGATTCACAATGGCCTCGGTCATCAGTTCGGAGTGTTTGTTTTTCACCTTTCCGAAAATCCGGCCTCCGCGGATATTTTCCAAAGAATCAATTGGCGAATCCAGCCAGTATCCATACGACAATTTGAAATTCACAGAACCGGTGATCTGCTGATTTTTCACTTCAACCGGTGTAGCCTGGCTTCCTGTGTAGACTCCGTCATAAAATTCACCGATGGTTCCTGAACCAAAAGCATATACCAGATATTCACCATCGGCCATGTTCGAAAGTTCATAGGAACCATCCGGATTGGTGACAGCGGTGTAAAAGAACTCCGATTGCGGCCATACCATGACTGTAACGGTGGGTTTGGCGATCACAACAAATGCAGGTGATTTTTCACTGATACCATCCTCGAGTGACACCACGCCGCTGATGGCTCCTTCACCCTTATCCGATTTGGTCAGTTGAGGGTTAATGGTTAGTGTTTCACCGGCGATGATGGTGACAGGTTCAGCCATTCCGAGTGTGAGTCCGTTCGGATAGTACACATGGTCTCCATTGGCATAAACGGTGACCGTGTATTGTCCTTCTCTCAATTGATCGAAGCGGAAGGCCCCGGACTCGTCGGTGGTGGTAAACTGGTTCCAGTTGCCCCAATACCAATCAGCCAGGTTGCTTGAATCCCAATAAGGGGCGATTTCAATATAGGCACCGGCGACCACCGTTCCATCCGCCCATTTCACCACACCATCCAATGAACCAAAAATGGGTTTCGGATTCAGTCCGATATTGATGCCGGTTTTATTTTCACCTGCCGAGAGGGTAACCGGGGTGGCTTCTGTCACGGTTTCAGCATTTTCATACCACCTGACATCCTGAGAGTTGTCACCGTACCAGGCAGCCTGAATCAGGTAAGTCCCGGCAGGTAACGGACTGACTTCATAATTTCCTTCAGCATCCGTCATGGCTGATGCCCAAACCGGATTGTAAGTCATTGAATCCTTCAGGACATCGGTGTCGGTATGCAGCCAGGATGACATTAACCAGATATAGGCATTGGCCAGTGGCAAACCGGACGCTGTGGTGACTTTTCCGCTGACGGAACCCGAGAAATCGGCCAGGTCCACAACAAATTCCAGACCGGTGACCGCGTCTCCATCCTTTACAGAAAGGACGGTTGCCAATTCACGTTCAGTGACACCCGGATACCAGAAGGTTTGCTGATACCAATGATAGGATGACTGGGTTCTGATCAGATAATCATCAGACAGAATCCGGTCAAAGAAGAAGTATCCGTTCGAATCGGTATAGGAATAATACGGAACCCCATAGTGGTCATAAGGTCTTGCAGAAATGGTGCTGTCTTCACCGAATGTGATTGTATTGGGTTGCAGAATAACCATGGTGGATGAGATTGGATCCCCATTTTTGTTGAGCAACCGTCCGCTGACCGATGCAGTCGGGAAATTAACCGTGAAGGTAAAATCAATTCCGGATACCACCTGATTTTCGGCTACCGGAACCGGAGTGGCCTCTTCCATGGTCAGAGCCTGATTATAAAACATGCTATAGTAATAGTAAGGCCACCAATAGGCCGATGCGTATACGATCCAGTCACCAGCATCAATTCCGGAAAGAACATACTGCCCATTTTCATCCGCCATGGTTGCAGAATAGAAATTAACACCGCTTGAATCAGTGGGATCGCCTTCCCTTTTCATGTATCCTTCCACATAGGCATATGGAATGGGTTTACCGAGCTGATCCTTAATGGTTCCCTTGATTTTTGCCCCTTCCTTCATGGCGATATCCAGGTCATTTACCGTTGTATTGGCAAGAACCGGGACGGTGACTGCATCATTCGGATCGGTAACGCCCGGATAGTAGGTGTACAGAAAACCATTGGCCCACACGCTGACCGTGTAGTTGCCCGGAACAAGGTAGGATATTTCATACAATCCATTCTGGTCGGTGCTGGCCCAGCCATACTTGTATCCTGCCGGATCGCTGTAGTCAAAGGCAAAAACCACCGCCCAGGCAATCGGATCGCCGTTGGCCTGATTCGTAACACGGCCCGAGAGAGTGCCCGTCCCGAGATCCAGCCGAACCAATTCGAAATCGATGCCGGAGGTTATGGCCCCATCCGTTACCGGCACGTTGGCCTGGCCGCTTGAATCTGAGCTTGAGCCATAATACTGAGGCACATAATTGCTTGCATAAGCATACACGGTAAACAGACCGGTCTGCAATCCTGATATGAGATAGGTTCCATCGGGTTGCACCGTGCTGAATCCGAAACTGCCAAGAGAGTCGCCATTGACCACATCGTCACCCTTCGACCAGGCCATCACCCATGCACCGGGAATGTCTTCCGGAGTCAGTCCTGAAATGGTCCCCGAGATGCCACCGGAAGCAGCCGTTACAGCCACTTCAGCCCGGGAAGCAGTGGCGCCGGACTTTTCTGCAGCCATTTTCAGCTGGGTCATCTTCATCTTCATCTGATGAGCCCGGATAATATCCTTTTCCGGTCCGGAACCCGTGGCAGCCAAGGCTGGGTCGGATGTCAGACTGCCAAGCAGCCCTGTTATGATCAGACCGAATAAAAACGTTTTCATACGTTCCTCCTGTTTAGTCGTTTTTTAACAAAATCCAGATTGAATGATTGCTGACAAGATGAACGGGTACTTTCAGACTGCTTCCATCCGTTAATCTGAATGTCAGTGGCTTTCCCGATGTCTCCTGAAATCCGAATGCAGTAAGACCAAACCGAAGTTCCCTGCCAGGAAAAACCGATTGGTGTGCATCCCGTGCACGCCTTAGCACGGCTGCCGGAATGGTGATCGATTTTGACCGGCTTGTCGGTCTGATGTTGATATGCATGGATTCGGCCTGTTGCCCGGAACCAACCACCGAGTCGGCAGAGGAAAGTCCGGCCGGGAATAAGTACAAGCCGGAGTATCCCGGCCAGGTATATTGATTCAGTTGAATTGTCAGATCCTGATTGACCGGAATGACGGCCCCATTGGTTACTCCTGAAAGCCGGACCGGCTCTGAAATGGTAATGCTTTCTGTGCCTGAGGATACCAGGTTGGATCCCGAATACTGAATCATCATCGACCCCGTAACCAATGAAGGAATTTTTGGGACCGGAACCTTTGAAAAATAGTAAACCGACTCGATGGTATCCCTCGTTCCACCGGTTGACAGACTGTCGGGAAGGATATAGCGTGAGTAAAAACGATCCAGACGATAAGCATTCACCGTTACCTGACCAAAATCGACATCGCGGATCCGGTAACCCTGTTCAATACCAGTCTTCTGGTATCGCAGTGAAAGCACCAGCTGACGGTTTTCCTTGCCGGTCAGATCCATCGTATGATCTGACGTAATCACCAGGGACTGATTGGCATCAATTTCACTACGGTTATGGTTTTTAGAAGGATCGGTCTGGTCATTCTGCAGCACCAGATTCTGATAGCCGGGATCGCTCCGCTCGATGCCGATGGGGTCCGATTGACAGGCAATCAGGGTGCTCAGGCCCGTGATCAGGATCAGACGGGAGATTGACGGCATTGATTGGTGATAGTGGCCAGTTTGCGTGTTCATGCCCCACCCCATAGAAAAAAGAATGCCAAAGATTCTATCTCATTGAATATCTATATTTTAAACATTTTTATCCACTCAAATTATGTGATGGGAACCGTCACATTACTGCACGGAAAACAAGATCATACAGTAAATTTCAGGGCAAAACCGGGGGAATCTGTGAAAAAAGATATCTCTGAACTCTACACCAGTCTGAGAGGGGTAAAAACAAAAAATCCGGCGGTTGCCGGATTTTTATGAAGTGTGGGCAGAGAGGGAATCGAACCCCCGACACGAGGATTTTCAGTCCTCTGCTCTACCGACTGAGCTATCTGCCCTTTGGGGAGCACAAAAGTACGACAGGCAAATGACCGATGTCAACTGAGTCTGGTTATTTTTCTCGGGAACCAAACTGTGGTTTCCGTTTCTCAAGAAAAGCCCGGATTCCCTCACGGCAGTCATCGGTCCGGCGGCTGGCCACATTGATCTGACAAGCGGCATCAATGGCCGAATCGATGCCGGTTCCGGGTGTCTGCATCAACAGGCGCCTGGTCAGGCGTACAGAATCTGGTGAAACGGCTTCCTCGAACGGTTTCCTTGCCAACTCGAGCCACGGATCCAATTCGTTCTGCCTGACTACTTCCTGGATTAAGCCGATATCGCGGGCAGCTGTTGCTGAAATTTTCTTGCCCGACAGCAGCAGAGGTCGTGACTTCCCTTCTCCGATTTTTCTGACCAGCAGAACAGCGACAATGGCCGGAACGAAACCAATTCTGACCTCAGGATAACCAAAGGATGCTGCTTCATCGGCCACCGAAAAATCACAAACAGAAACCAGACCACACCCGCCAGCCAGCGCATCCCCCTGGATTCTTGCAAAAAATGGTTTCGGAGAATCCAGAATGGTGAGGAATAAATCAGCAATCGCATGTGAATCGGCATAATTTTCCTCATCGGTCTGACCGGAAATCTGTTGCAATTTTTCCAGATCAGCACCTGCACAGAAAACCGGGCCTTTTGCAGCCAGGGTGATGGTCCTGATACCCGGGTTACTGCTGACATCCCGGATGGCAGAGGTCAGTCCGGCAAGGATTTCAGGGCTGAGGGCATTTCGTTTATCCGGACGGTTCAGCCACAGAGTCAGATGACAGCCGTTTATTTCCCTGATGACTTCCTGCACGTTACTCCTCAGCCTTCATGGGTTTCGAACTCCATCTTTAACAGGGCAGCGGCCAGCGTTTTTCCCTGTGCATCCAATTTAAGAGACAGTGTTCCACCACCGCCCAGGGCCCCGTGAAGCAGAAAATTGAGGGCATGAATATTGGGAAGTTCATACCGCATCACCGGTCCGGTTACCATGTTGCCAAAATAGGACTTTACCCGTTCTTCCGTCAGAAATTGCACCAGGAAGGGATAGTCCTCCGGTCTTCTGGCAATGATTCCCACATTCGCGGTATCTCCCTTGTCACCCGACCGTCCATGGGCGATTTCGATCAATCTGCGTTTCATTTAACCACCTCCACATCCACAACCGGTTTCACACTGGTTTTTCTGATCAGGGCTGGCCAGTACGCCACCACTTCGGAAGGCTTCGGCCTGCCACCCGCAAAGCCTGTAACGGCCGGCGGACCGGTCAGAATCAGCGGAGCAATTTCCATTCCGAATCCATTCATTGATTTCAGATCATGCCCGCGAACCGTAACCCGAAGCATGACTTCAGGGTAGTCGTCCACATGACTGGCCAGATGCTGATGACAGGCGTTGGCCCCGATGTATTCGGCGTTATACTGATCAAACCGGAAACCCAAGGCATCGAGTCTGGCTTTCAGTATCTCGCCGGCACGTTTGGCTTTCTCAAAGGCCTCGGGCCAGGTATAAACCAGCGTGGACCCCGAAAACCATCCATCAGAATAAGCAGCAGAGACTTTATAAAATGGGGTGTTCTGTTTTCCTTTAACCCCGGAAACCCTTACCCGGTCTGGTCCGTCATCCGACAATTGAATCGTGGTGAAATCGGCTACCACATCGGGAGTGATATACTGGGTCGGATCTCCGATTTCATACAGCAATTGTTCTTTAACCGTCATCTGAGACACCAGTCCTCCGAGGGACTCATGTTTGGTGATGACCACCGTTCCATCGGGGTACGCTTCCGCAATGGGAAATCCGATTCGTTCCATTCCGGGAACCGATCGCCAATCGCCAAGAAAATTACCCCCGGATGCCTGTGCGCCACATTCCAGAATGTGTCCGGCCACCGTTCCGGCAGCCAGTCTGTCCCAATCATCGGCTTTCCAGCCGAATTCATGAATCATGGGTGCCAGCGTGAGACCGGTATCGGTAGACCGGCCGGTGATGACAATCCGTGCGCCGGCTTTCAGTGCATCCACAATCGGGAATGCCCCGAAATACACATTGGCTGCAAGTAACCGGTCCTTTACCGCAGAAAAGGACTCGCCGGTTTCCATGTTTTTAAGTTCCTCACCCGTACCAGTCAGTTCACCAATGCGATCCAGAATATCATCTCCGTGGACCACGGCCACCGGCAGATTTTTATATCCCGCCTTTCTGATTACCTCTTCAACCGCCTTCCGGCAACCCAACGGATTCACACCGCCTGCATTGGCAATGACGGTGATGTTTTTTTCGACAATATCCGGCAGGATGGATTCAATCACCGATACAAAATCCCGGGCATAGCCCATTGAAGGATCTTTCTGCTTTTGCTTCCTGAGGATCGACATGGTGACTTCAGCCAGGTAATCCATCACCAGATAGTCCACCGGGCCTGAACGCACCTGATCGGCCGGAGCCCGTTGCAAATCTCCCCAGAATCCCTGTCCGGCAGCAATTCGAATGTTTCTTTTCATGGTGTATTCCTGGTTAAATCGATGCGTAAGGTGGAGCTGAATTCACGTGGATTTCTGACAATCCGAACGGCCATGGCCAATCCTTCACGCTGAGCCGGAAACCGCAGCAACTGATGTGCTTCAGAATCGGGCACCCAACGATACTGATCGTGTTCCTTATCCAGACTGACAGGTTGCGCGGCATCAACCTGCATCAGAAAAACCGGAATCACGTTAACCCTGTCGTGTGTCCATTCATAAAACAGGTTAAGGTATGGAACCGACCACATGGCCAGCGGAGACAATCCGGTTTCTTCCCGTGTTTCACGGATGGCCGCCTGCCATGCTGTTTCCTCGCCATTGATTTTCCCCCCCACCATCCGCCAGTTTCCGGGGTACATCACATGAGGAGCCCTGCGGAGAATCAGAAATTCGGGATCCCCTTCTGCGTTATTCCTGAATATAAAACAGTCGACCACGCGGACCTGTAACCGTTCTGGTATCATGTCTGAATGACTCCGGGATTAAAAGTGGGCAGGGGGCCCTGATGGTCCGCCATGGCAATGCCCTCCGAGATCAGCCAGCGGGTATCAGCGGGATCAATGATTCCATCGGTCCACAATCGGGCGGCTGCATAAACCGGGGACAGTTGTTCTTCATACTGTTTGGAAAGATCGGCGAGAAACCGCGCTTTTTCTTCCTCTGAAACCTTGTGGCCATCCCGTTCGGCTGCCTGAATGCGGATCGACAGCAAGGTTTCACTGGCCTGTTTCCCGCCCATGACTGCAATCTGACCGGATGGCCAGGACCAGATCATTCTCGGGTCATAGGCCTTGCCACACATGGCATAATTACCGGCCCCGAAACTGTTGCCGATAATAAAAGTGAATTTTGGCACCACTGAGTTTGCCACGGCGCTTACCAGTTTAGCCCCGTCTTTTATAATACCTCCGTGTTCAGACCGGCTGCCGACCATGAATCCGGTGACATCCTGAAGGAAAACCAGCGGAATGCCCTTCTGATTGCAATTCATAATAAACCGGGAAGCCTTATCAGCTGAGTCTGAGTAAATCACGCCGCCAATCTGCATCTCTCCGGTGCGGGTTTTCACAATGTTTCTCTGATTGGCCACAATGCCAACGGCCCATCCGTCAATCCGGGCATAACCGGTCAGAAGGGTCCGGCCGTAACCGGCTTTGTACTCATCCCATTCACTTCCATCCACCAGCCGGGCGATGATTTCCTTCATGTCATAAGGCTTTGCTCCCGATCCGGGAAGGATGCCATACACCTCAGCCGGATCGAATGCCGGCGCGACCGGATCAACCCGGTCAAAGCCGGTCCGGACGGGTTTTGAAAAGCGGGAAACCAGGTTTCTGATCAACAGGAGGCAATCGTCGTCATTATCCGCCAGATAATCAGTCACGCCCGAAATTTCTGAATGAACCACGGCCCCGCCCAGATTTTCATTGTCAATATCCTCACCGATGGCCGCTTTCACCAGATGTGATCCGGCCAGAAAAACCGATCCGGTTCCGCGCACAATAATGGCTTCATCGCTCATGATCGGAAGGTAGGCGCCCCCGGCCACACACGGACCCATAATTGCTGCAATCTGGGGAATGCCCATGGCACTCATCCGGGCATTGTTCCGGAAAATCCGTCCGAAGTGTTCCTTATCCGGGAAAATTTCATCCTGCATGGGTAAAAAGACACCAGCAGAATCAACCAGGTAAATGATCGGAATCCGGTTTTCCATGGCCAGTTCCTGTGCGCGCAGATTTTTCTTTCCCGACATGGGAAACCAGGCCCCCGCCTTGACGGTTGCATCATTGGCAACCACCACGCAGGGCCGGTTGTGTATACGACCGATCCCCATAACGGTGCCGGCCGACGGAGCTCCTCCATACTCGGCATACATGCCTTCGGCGGCCCAAAGACCCACTTCCAGAAACCGGGTCCCGGGGTCGATCAGCCGGGCTATGCGGTCACGTGCCGTCAGTTTTCCCTTGTCCCGATGACGGGCCATGGCTTTTTCACCGCCTCCCAACCGGATTCTGGCTTCACGTTCTGCCAGTTGTCCGATTTGCTGACGGTATTGATCCGACCGGGCAGTATATGCCGGATCCTTGCGGAGTTCGGTTCCGATACGGGTCACGGTTCTCCCTGATTTTTTCTGTTCGGTGCTGAAAAAAAACCGGTTCGGATCCCATACGGAATTGGAACCGGTTTCAACAAAATGGTATTGCGATTTCTGTTTTAATAATCGTCATTCATGCCATGTTTTTCAACTGAAACCGTATTTCCTGTGGTCTTTTCACGGGATGACAGAAGGGAACGGTGCAAGCCAAATGACGGAGAGCAGGTTTCACAGATGAAAAAAAGTAAGCAGGCCCTTTTCCTGTCATCGGGAAGTTGTATATTTATCCATGACCTGTAACAGGAGTGTCTGTCCGATTTTCTTTCTGGCCGCAGCATTCTTCCTGCTGACTGCCGGATTTCCCTATCCGGATCCTTCCAGACCATTGAACAGTTACCTGATCGAGTCCTGGAAAGTCGAAAACGGCCTTCCCCAAAACACCGTCAAATCCATCGTCCAGACTCAGGACACGTATCTGTGGCTTTCCACTCATGAAGGACTGGTGCGGTTTAATGGGGTTGATTTCACAGTTTTCGACTCTCATTCCGATGCCGGAATCCTGTCCGATTCCTTCCATCCGCTGCTCGTCGATCAGCAAGGAGCTGTGTGGGCCGGAACCAATGGCGCCGGTGTGTACCGGCTTCAGAATGGAAAACTGACCCACCTCTCTGAAAGGGAAGGTCTTCCCTTTTCCTTCATCCGTCATCTTGCGCAAACTCCCGATGGTTCACTCTGGATAGGAACCCTTGGAGGCGGTCTGGCCATCCGGTCTTCGGATCAGATACGGACCATCGACACCCGCCATGGACTGGCCTCCAACCTGGTATATCATATCACTCCTATGAAGGATGGAACCGTCTGGGCAGGAACGTCGGCGGGAATTACCGTGATCCGGGATGGCCAGGTGATTGATCATCCGGTTTCGCGTGCAACCAGGGGTCTTTTTGTCAATGATATGCTTCCGAGAAAAGATGGATCGGTCTGGATTGCCACTTCCACCGGAATTCTGATTCACCACCCGGAAAAAACCCGGTGGCTGGGTGTTAAAGACGGACTGAACAATCAGTCAGTGACTGTTCTTTTTGAAGACCTCACCGGTGCCGTCTGGATTGGTGGTCCTTCGGGGGTCAACCGTTACTACCTGGGAAAGATGGAATCCCTGACCAGAAAAAACGGGCTTTCTCACGACAATATCTGGTGCTTTTTTCAGGATCATGAAGGAAATCTGTGGATCGGCACCACCAACGGATTGAACCGCCTGAGTTCCAGACGGTTTTCGGGATTGACCGAATCGACCGGACTGACCAATGACTTTATCCGGTCGGTATTTGAAGACAGCAGGGGTGATGTCTGGATCGGAACCGATGGCGGAGGTGTGAACCGGGTTACCAAAAATGGAATCGAAGTCCTGAACCGGAAATCCGGACTGGCCGATGACCGGGTTTTTTCCTTCACTGAAGATTCTGAAGGAGCCATCTGGATTGGAACAGGAGGTGGCGTTTCCAGGTACCATCGCGGCAGACTGAACACCTGGGGACGCGAAAGCATACCGGGATCAGGGGTGGTTATGGCCATTGCCGAAGGTCCCGGTGCAGCCATGTATTTCGGAACCGCCGGTAACGGATTGCTGAAATTAACCGGAAAAACCTTCACCCCCATCGAACTGAACCGGCCCACCGTCACCAATTTCATCCGGACCCTTTTGCTGGATTCCGCCGGAACTTTCTGGGTTGGAACCAATGGGAACGGGCTGTTTATCCTCAATGGTGACCAATTGCAACCTGCTCATCTGCCGGGATTTGATTCCACATCGGTTGTTTATTCCTTATATCAGGATTCATCAGGAATTATCTGGGCAGGTACGAACAACGGGATAGCAAGACTAAGTGGTGGCAAAGCCAGAATGATGTCTGAGCATGAAGGCCTCATGGATAATCTCGTTTTACAAATTATTGATGATGGCGCCGGTTATTTCTGGTTAACTACCAATAAAGGTCCCTACCGGGTCAAAATCAGCCAATTAAATGAGGTCGCTGATGGATTGATAGAAAAAGTGGACTACCGGCGGTTCGATAAGTCGGATGGTCTCCGGTCCATGCAATGCAACGGTGGTTCCTCGCCGGCAGGGATCAGACGGTCAAATGGCGACATCTGGATTCCAACTTCGGAAGGTGTGGTCATTGCCAATCTGGCCGACCTGCAAACTGTTTTTCCGCTTCCCGTTGTGACCATCGAAGAAGTCCTGATTGATGGAATACCTGTTTCCATTCAATCTCCCCTCGAACTGGTACCGGGTTGGAACCGGATGGAAATACGGTACATTGGAATCAATTACCACGCCCCCGAAAAGGTCACTTACCGTTATTTTCTGGATGGATTTGACCGGGATTGGCTGGATGCCGGTAACCGGAATTCCACCTGGTTCACCAACCTTCCGGCCGGTGAATATGTCTTCAGGGTAACCGCTGCCAACCCCGATGGCATTCTGAATCCGGTCGGAGCCAGTCTCCATATTGTGATTTCACCCCGGTTTTATGAAACCTCCTGGTTCAATTTCCTGATCGTTTCGTTTCTGGTCGGCATTCTGTACTTCCTCTATAAAAGACGAATCCGCCGGATAAAGGCCAATGAAAAACGTCTTCGCCAGATTGTGAAGGAACAAACGGCCTGGCTCGAGGTGGAAAAGGAACAGGCCGAACGTGCCCGGCGGGAAGCCGAGTATCAGCGTGAGGTTGCTGAACAATCCTCGCGGATTATTGAAGCACAAAATCAGAAAATCATTGAAATTGATAAGGCCAAATCCGCCTTTTTCTCAAACATCTCCCACGAATTCAGGACTCCTCTGACCCTCACCATCGGTCCGCTTGAACATGCAATGAACGACGGCTACGGACCAGTCCCGGCGGCCCTGAAGGAACAGATGGAAATGATGCTCAGAAACAGCCGTCGTTTATTGCGTCTGATCAATCAACTGCTCGATGTGGCCAGGATGGACAGCGGAAAAACGGTTCTTCAGGCTTCGGAAGGCAATCTGAATACGTTTCTTCGTGAACTGATCTCGGCCTTTCAGCCATATGCGGCACGGAAATCCATTCATCTTGAGTTTCTTTCCGATACCGACCCGGTGATGCTTTGGTTTGACCGCGATAAGCTCGATAAAGTGTTCTACAACCTCCTTTCCAATGCCTTCAAATTCACTCCTGACGGTGGTTCCATTATTATTCAGGTCAAAGCGCAAAACGCCTCTGATCGGGGGGACATCGAAGTGTTGGTTTCTGATACCGGAGTGGGAATTCCGGCAGCCGACCTGCCCTATATTTTCGAACGGTTCCGGCAATCGGGTTCTGTGAGTGTGGTTGGAACCGCCGGGTCAGGCATCGGGCTCTCAATGGTCAGGGATTACATTGAACTCCATGGCGGATCGGTTGAAGTAGCCAGCCAACCAGGATCTGGTACCTCCTTCCGGCTGTTTCTCAAATCCGGTCGCGATCATCTCGGCGATGAACAGATCGTGAAAGAAACCATGAACGTCACCGACCGGATGGCTGCTGAAACCCTCAAACTGGAACTTTCTGAACTGGAAGAAACAACCGGTTCCGTACGGGAAAAGACCGAAACGCAGTCGACAACCCGTTCGGCTGTATTGGTGGTGGATGACAATCGGGATATCAGGAACTATATAAGGGATATTCTGCAGGATCATTACGACATCATGGAAGCTTCCAATGGTCGTGAAGGCCTGTCGCAAATGGCTGTCAGAAAACCTGCTTTGGTGATTTCGGATGTGATGATGCCCGAAATGAATGGCTATGACCTGACCCGGACTATCAAATCGGATCCGCAGACCAGTGCCATTCCTGTGATTCTTCTGACCGCAAAAGCCACCGGCGATATGAAAGTGGAAGGTCTGGAATCGGGCGCCAATGACTACATGTATAAACCCTTTTATGCCAAGGAACTGCTGGCACGGGTCAGAAACCTGATCCTGTTGTATGAACAGGAACAGGAGGTCAAACGGATCAATGATACACTGACCCAAACCAATGAGGACCTTCGGGAAGCCAATAACTTAAAAACCGAGCTTCTGAATATTGCCGCCCATGATCTGAAAAATCCATTGCAGGCCATCATCGGAAACGCAGATCTTCTCACTTCCCAACCCGGATTTGACGAAAAAACCCTCCGGAAAATTGACCAGATCCGGCAGGCGGCCAACCGGATGCTTCATCAGGTGAATGAAATTCTGGTCTCTGCCACCATCGAGTCGGGAAAGTTGGAACTGAACAAGGTGAGAACCGATTTGTCGGCTGCCATCGGATCGGTCATCAGCAGCAATCAGATGCTGGCCCAAAAGAAAAACCAGACCATCGTCTGGACCCCGTGCAACAACCTTTGGCTGGGTGCAGATGAGATACGCTTACGTGAAATCGTGGAAAACCTCATTGGAAACGCCATTAAATACTCACCGGGCGGCGCCAATATCTGGGTCTCAGCAGGCAAAACGGGACAGGAAGTGTGGTTCAGTGTCAGGGATGAAGGTCCCGGACTTTCTGCCAGTGATATGTCCCTGCTGTTTCATAAATTCCAGCGGTTAACACCCAAACCAACCGGAGGAGAAACATCGACCGGTTTGGGACTTTCTATCGTTAAACGACTGGTTGAACTGCATGGTGGACGGGTTACCGTTGAATCGGCTGAAGGATCCGGATCGGAATTCAGTGTTTATTTCCCATCCTGGCCCTCCGTTCAGGCGTGATCCAGGATCTGCCTGGCAATGACCATCCGCTGGATCTCACTGGTTCCCTCCCCGATGGTACATAATTTCACATCCCGGTAAAATTTCTCCACCGGAAAGTCCTTCACATAGCCGTAGCCGCCAAAAACCTGAACCGCCTCATTGGCCACATCCACAGCTGTTTCCGATGCAAAGAGTTTGCACATGGCCGACTCCAGTGTGGTGGGTTTTCCCTGATCCTTCAGGGAGGCAGCCTGGAAAGTGAGAAGTTTGGAAGCTTCAATGGAGGTTTTCATATCGGCCAGCTTGAATTGAATGGCCTGAAACTCCCGGATGAGTTTTCCGAATGCCTTCCGCTGATTCACATAGGCTTTACAGGCTTCATAGGCACCTTCGGCCATCCCGATCGACAGGGCCGCAATGGAGATCCGTCCGCCATCGAGGATTTTCATGGCCTGACTGAATCCTTCACCTTCTGCCCCGAGACGATTGGCAACCGGTACCCGAACCTGATTGAAGATCAGTTCGCCGGTTTCGGAAGCACGCAGCCCCAGTTTGTTTTCTTTCTTTCCGGCCGAAAAACCTTCCATGCCCTTCTCAAGGACCAGCGCGGTCACTCCTTTGGTTCCCTTCGATGGATCGGTGTTGACCAGCACCACCGCAATATCTCCGCTGTGTGAATGGGTAATGAACTGTTTCGAGCCGTTCACCACGTACACATCACCTTCACGGATGGCCGTGGTTTTCAATCCGCCCGCATCGGATCCGCTGTGCGGTTCGGTCAGTCCCCAGGCTCCGATTTTCTTTCCGGATGCCAGTTGAGGAATCCACCGTTTCCGCTGTTCCTCCGTTCCAAACTGATAAATGTGATTGGTGCATAGTGAATTGTGTGCGGCGATGGAAATACCCACCGAGCCGTCGGTTTTGGAAAGTTCAATGACAGCCGTGACATATTCTGCATAGCCCATTCCGGCGCCGCCAAGCGATTCCGGAAAAATGATACCGGTAATGCCCAAGTCTCCCAATTCATGAAAAACGGCCTTCGGGAACGTCTGATGTTCATCCCAGTCATTCATATAGGGTTTGATTTTCCGGTTGGCGAAATCGGCAAGGGATTGCTGAATCATGGTCATCGATTCAGTGGGCTGAAACATGGTGATCTCCGGTTTTGGTTTTGGTCTCTGCAGGCTGTAACTGGTCGGATATCTGCACCTGCAGGGAGTATTGGTCTGATCTGCGATTATCAAAAATACATCACACCCGTTGATAACAATACCCGGCTTGATTATGTTCGGAGGTAACGCCTATGATGTCGAAGAAAACCAAATATGCCCTAAAAGCCCTGACGGCCCTCGCCAGAGTCTATCCGCAGGGAAAACTGACCATTCAGGCCATCGCCGATCAGGAACGGATTCCGAAAAAATTCCTCGAACAGATTCTGCTCGAACTCAAACGCCAGCGGTTAGTCAGCAGTCTGCAAGGCAGCCGGGGTGGATATTACCTGCTTAAACAACCGGATGACATCACCCTGGCGCAGGTGTACCGCATTTTTGATGGCGCCATTGCGCTGGTTCCCTGTGTCTCGGTTAACTTTTACGAACCATGTGCCGATTGTTCCGATGAAAAATCCTGTCACTTGCGGCGGGAACTGGCCTGGGTACGCGATCAGGCCGATGGAATCATGTCACAGGTAACCCTCAGCAATCTTCTTCAACCCGGCGATACCCACTGGTCCCCGGTTATCTGATTCATTCCGCCGACCCATGTGTCCAATTCCACATGGATTGAATCTATCCGATTTTATTTACTTTTATTATCTACTTATTTGATAGAATATATAGTATATTTGTAAAAAGGTTCGAAATTTAACTAAAAGAGGACATTTCATGAAAAAACAACGGGTAACCCTCAGCATTCTGTTGGTTGCACTATCAGGAACGGTCATGGGTCAATCATCCGATGACGTGCTGAATCTGTTACAATCGAAAGGAACCATCACGGCCGCAGAAGCCGATTCCTTACGATCTGCGGCGGCCATTGCCAAATGGTCTTCTCTTAAAAACCGGTCATTCGGGGTTGATCTCGAATTCCGTCCGCGGACCGAATTCCGCTACGGGTATTCTGCTCTTCCGGTTGAAACCAGCACTCCTGCGTTTTTCACTTCGCAACGGACCCGCCTGACCTTCAACTTTCACCAGAAAGGGGAATTCCGGTTCCTGACTACCCTGCAGGATGTCCGGGTGTGGGGAGATAAGGATTTCCGTTCAACCGCAGGAACCGTTCAGATTTATGAGGCGTGGGTCGAACCGGTGCTGTCTCCCGAACTGACACTCCGGTTGGGCCGCCAACGGTTGATCTATGACAATGAACGGCTGTTTGCCCAGAACAACTGGCGTCAGACCGGTTCCTCATACGATGCAGCCGTCCTGAAATATGAAGGCGGCGGAATAGTGAATGACCTTGTCGTTGCCTGGAATCAGCATACCGAGCAAACTTTCTCGACCGCCTACACCAGCCCCTCTGCATCAAACCCCTACTTCAAGGCACTGATCTTCAATTTCACCACGTTTTCACCGGTACCGGCAATAAAACTGACCTCATTGCAAGTGGCAGACGGATTCGAAGACCCCGACTATTCCGAAAAGATCAATTTCCGCTACACCAATGGCGGACGCATTGACTGGAAATCAGGCGATTTGTCAGCCACGCTTGCTTCCTACTATCAGTGGGGAACGGTCACCAAAGGTCGTGGAAAGGAATTTGATCTGTCAGCCTGGTATGCACAACCCGAAGTAAAACTGATCGTCGGGGATTTCACCTACCGTCTGGGCGCTGAAGTGCTGAGCGGCACGGGCAGCAAATTCGAGGGAACCGATCATTCCTTTGTACCGCTGTACGGTGTGGCTCACCGGTTTAACGGATTCATGGATCAGATCACCTCTTTCCCGTCACATGTTGGCGATGGAGGTTTGATCAATCCTTACTTCTTCACCTCGTGGAAATTGAATCCGACCATTACCCTGAATGGGGATTTTCACGGATTCTGGTCCTATGCCGAGGTACTGGACTCGAAGAAAAACGCTCTGAAACCGTATCTGGGAACTGAACTGGATCTGGTGGTTCTCTGGAAAGTGAACAACTACACCAATCTGGAAGCGGGTTTTTCCCTCGCCGATTGGGAACGCTCTTTCACCACCATCCGGAAAGCTGGCGACCCTTCCATCGTGAACCATTTCACGTATCTGCAACTAACATGGCGGCCGACTTTGTTTTTTATTGAGCAATAATCTACTTTTACTATAGACATTGGAGCATTTAATGTATTTTACTCAATCGGTACTGATTTCACTGATTCTGCTGAGCGGCGTTACCACCGCTTCTGCGCAATCCAAGCCGGAACTGAAGGGAAAGATCTCCATTTCCGGTGCGTTTGCCTTGTATCCCATGGCCGTTAAGTGGGCCGAAGAATACCGGAAACTCAATCCGGGTGTCCAGATCGATCTCTCCGCTGGTGGGGCCGGTAAAGGAATGACCGATGTGCTGGCCGGTGTGGTTGATATTGCCCTCGTTTCCCGGGAAATCAATCCGGCCGAAACGAAAAAAGGAGCCGTCGGCTTTGCAGTGACCAAGGATGCCGTGGTTCCGACCATTTCATCCACCAATCCGCAATTGAAGGAAATCCTCGAAAAAGGCATCACCCGCGACAAACTGAATCACATTTTCATCACCGGCCGTATTCAGAACTGGCAGGAGGCCGGATTTTCGAAACCGGTTCCCCTGCATGTCTACACCCGGTCCGATGCCTGTGGTGCAGCAGAAACACTGGCACAATGGTTTGGCAAAAAGCAGGAGGATTTACAGGGAGTGGCTGTGTTCGGAGACCCGGGACTTGCCACATCCGTCAAACGGGATCCCGTTGCCATCGGATACAATAACATTGGTTATGTGTACGATTTCACTACCAAAAAACCCACCAACGGGGTTCAGGTGATTCCCATCGATCTGAATAACAATGGTAAAATTGATGCGGATGAGAATTTTTATGGGGATATCCAAAGTCTGACCGATGCCATTGCGGCAGGCAAATACCCTTCTCCTCCTGCCCGTGATCTGTATTTCGTCACCAAGGGCAAGCCGACCAACCCGATTGTCATCGATTTTACCCGCTGGGTGCTGGTCAATGGCCAGCAATTCGTCGATGCAGCCGGCTATGTGAAGCTGTCCGATGAAAAACTGAAGAAGAGTCTTGCTGCCCTGAACTAAACTGAAAGGACCGGTTTGCGATTACGTTTATTAAAAGACCGCACATCGGTCATCGTTTTCTGGAGTTTCACGGTTCTCTCCATTTCCACCCTGATTGCCATCGGGGTGGGATTGGGGATCAAATCCTGGCCTCTGTTTGAAACTCAAAGTCTGTCTGATCTGTTTTTTTCTGATACCTGGCGTCCGTTAAGCGGAAAGTTCGGCTTTCTGGCCTTTATCGCAGGTACGCTCTGGGTCACCGCCATCAGCCTGATCCTGGCTGTTCCCATCTCGGTGCTGACCGCCCTTTATCTGTCTGAGTTTGCACATCCGTGGGTAAGAAAGGTGTTTTTACCTATCATCGATGTGTTGTCTGGCATTCCGCCGGTGGTGTACGGTGTCTGGGGGGTTCTCGTCCTGGTTCCCCTGGTAACATCTCTTTCTGAGTTTGTGGGTGCGTTTTCCTTCGGTTACAGCGTGCTGGCGGGTGGACTTGTCCTGTCGCTGATGATCACACCGCTCATGATTTCCATCATCCTCGATGTGCTGGGTTCCATTCCGACGGTTTATCGCGAAGCATCGCTCAGTCTCGGTGCAACCCGGTGGGAAACCACCTGGCAGATTCTGGCCAGAAAGGCCCGGCCCGGTATTCTGGCGGCCGTCATCCTGTCTCTGTCCCGTGCCTTCGGTGAAACCATTGCCGTGCTCATGGTCTGCGGGAACATGCCCATGCTTCCGCAATCGGTTTTTGATGCCGGATACCCGCTTCCCGCCCTCATCGCCAACAATTATGGCGAAATGATGTCGATTCCGCTGTACGATTCAGCCCTCATGATGGCCGGACTGGTTTTATTCGTGGTGATCGTGTTCTTTAACCTGATTGCCCGGGTGGTTCTCTTCCGGCTTGAAACGGAGTTGCAATGAAGACCCGCCTTCTCAAACAAACGGTCATGAAGGGCCTGATGATTCTGTCAGCGGCCATTTTACTGATCGGATTTTCCAGTCTGATCTGGACCATTTTTTCTCACGGTTTGCCATACATGAGCTGGGAAATGGTTTCCAGCATTCCCGGTGGCGGATTTTACATCGGGAAGGAAGGCGGTATTCTGAATGCCATCCTCGGCACGGTGATCATCACCACGGTGTCCGCTGCCATTGCACTGATCATCGGATCGGGAGTGGTTCTCGTTTTGAATTTATACGCCAAACGGTTCAGACGGACCGTTTCGACCATCCGGATGGTGCAGGATGTGTTGTTCGGCATTCCGTCGATCGTTTATGGGGCCTTCGCCTTTGCCATCATGATTTCCTTCGGATTGCGCACCTCCATGCTGGCTGGTATTATCACTGTGACTCTGCTGATTCTGCCGATCATGATCCGTGCCATCGATGAGGTGGTTAGGCAAATCCCCGAAGACCTGGTGAATTCGGTCTTTTCTCTGGGAGCGACCCGTCTGGAAACCGCCGGTGTGCTGTTGAGACAAGCGCTACCCGGGATCGTCACAGCCATCATGCTGTCGGTTGCTCGGGCAGCGGGTGATGCTGCCAGTCTGTTATTTACCTCTGGATACAGCGACAATCTGCCCTTCAGTCCCGATCAGCCGGCCGCCACCCTGCCGCTGGCCATCTTTTTTCAATTGTCCAGCCCCATTGCCGAGGTGCAGGGCCGGGCCTATGCCGCCGCCTTAATTCTGACTCTCATCATTTTAATCATCAGCCTGAGTGCCAAATGGATCAGTTCCAGACTATCAAAACACCGGATCCGTTGATCCAGCCCCATATCAGCATCCAGAATCTGTCCCTGTCCATCGGGGGCAATCCGATTTTAAAAAACCTGTCGCTGGATATTCCGGATAAAAAAATTGTGGCCTTTATCGGCCCTTCGGGATGCGGAAAAACGACGCTTCTGAAAACCCTGAACCGGTTGCATGATCTGTCACCCGACGTAAAAATTACCGGCGAGGTATTAATCGATGGAATCAACATTTACGATCCGTCGGTGAATGTCATTTCCCTTCGCCGGAAGATGGGTTATCTGGCCCAGCGGCCTACTCCCCTGCCCATGAGCATTTTCGATAACATCGCCTGGGGATTAAAACTATCGAACCACATCAGCCGGGCCGAGTTGAGCCAACGGGTGGAAAAACACCTGACGGATGCCGGTTTGTGGGAGGAAGTGCGCCACCGGTTGCATGAGCCCGCTGCCAAACTGTCCATCGGTCAGCAGCAGCGGCTTTGCCTCGCCCGTGGGCTGGCGGTCGGACCCGAAGTCATTCTCGGTGATGAACCCACCTCGGCACTCGATCCGATTTCAACCCGGAAAATTGAGGAATTATTTACTCAGCTGAAGGATCAGTACACCATCGTACTGGTCACCCACATTCTGCGTCAGGCCCGGCGTCTCGCCGATTATGTGGTCTTCGTCTGGATGGGCGAAATCATCGAATCCGGTCCGGCCGAACAGGTTCTCACCAATCCGCAGGAAAAACTCACCCGGGAATACGTGAGCGGGCAGATCAGTTAGTGATTGGTGATTGGTGATTGGTGATTGGTGATTGGAAATGAAAAACCCGGACCCGGGTGATCCGACCGTAAAATGGATTCGCTGAAAGTCCGGCCCTGGCGGATATCGAGGGAGCAAGGGCTTTTTAAGAGACAGAGATCAGTGATCGGAAATCAGCCCGTTGTCTTTGCTCAGGAACCGTATTCAGTAATTGGCTGGCGAAAAAACCCGGTGGCTGAGGGTCTCGAAGCCAAAGGGTTTTTTCAGGGGAGTATTCAATAGACCCAATCCCCTCTTCTTAAAGCCAAAGAGAATGAGTTTCCGTATTCTGTATTCTGCCTCCTGCCTTTTCAAAAAGACAACAGCGAATGAACCGGGTAGCCTTTCAGTTTCTTGCGACCATCGAGAAAGGCCAGTTCGATCAGAAAACAACAATTAACCACCTTACCACCCAGTTTTTCGACCAGTTCAATGGTGGCACCGACCGTTCCGCCGGTTGCCAGCACATCGTCATGAATCACCACCCGGTCGCCGGGGCGAATGGAATCGCGGTGAATTTCGAGCTCGGCTTCCCCGTATTCCAGTGAGTAAGATACCGACAGGACATCGGCTGGTAACTTTCCCTTTTTGCGGACGGGGACAAAGCCGGCATGGAGATCATTGGCCAGAATCGATCCGAAAATGAAACCGCGGCTTTCCACGCTTACCACTTTATCGACATGCAAACCCATGTTCTGATGGGTGAAGTAGTAGGACACCTCGCTGAGCAGTTTCGGGTTTTGCAGAACCGGTGTGATATCCTTAAAAAGGATACCCGGCTTCGGAAAATCGGGCACGTCGCGGATGGTTGATTTCAGATCGGCTGCAAGTGTTGAAAAATCCATTTAAAACTCCTTTATAACCAGTAACGGACAATAATTTCGAAAACCCACTCTCCCCAGATGTCGGGTGCCATGGTGGACCAGCCGCCTGCCTCGGCCGCAAAGTCAATACGGGAAACCGGAATGGAAAAACCTGCCTTCACAAGCAATCCGGCATACCAGGACTTGTAACGTCTGACCAGCAACTGACTGTCCCCCACCGATTTACCGGTAAAAGCACCTGCACCGATGTAGGGAAAAAACACAAACTCATCAATATACCCGCGGTAATGATACAGGTAGGATGCATCAAGGGTTCCATAGGAATCAATCCGGTAGGAAAGACTCGCATCCAGAGCGGTCCGGTTGTCGAACCAATACTTCGCTGTCAGACCGCTGACCGAGCCCATGCGTGCTCCAAAGCCATGGTGATACTGAGCCGTTGAAGTATCGGGAAGAAAAACCAGCACAAGGAGCAAACCGGCAGTCAGACAACTGAATCGGATCAGCCTGGTGATATCTTTGCCAAATGAAAGACTGGCCACTGGATACCGTTCTGAACATGATCGACCGTGTTGACTCAAACCGTCAGCAATATAATCTGCCAGAACTCTCGTCACTGACGGCCGATTGCAGGGACTATTTTCTGTCATACCCTGGTTTTTCCCCTGAGCTTTCCCGGTTCCTGTCTGCTTTCGAGTGGCATCTGCTGTTTCATGGTGAAGCGGGGCGTTTTACCTCGACCATCAGGAGCTTTGCTGGTTCGAGGACATCCTGACCTGAAAAGCCAGCGCATACAGTTTGATTTTTTTCACCATCGAGGCCAATCCGTTCGTCCGGTTCTGTGACAGATGGCGGTCGAGCCCAATGGCCGACAGGAACGCTGGCTGTGTTTTAATAATATCGGCAGGGGTCTGACCCGAATACACACTCAGAAGCATGGCCACCAGGCCTTTGACAATGAAGGCATCGCTGTCACCGGTGAACCATACCCGCCCATCCCGGAGTTCTGCTTTCAGCCAGACCTGTGACTGGCAACCGTTGACTTTGTTATCCTCGGTCTGATCGGCCACGTCAAGACCCGGCATGTCCTTCCCCAGCCGGATAATCAGCTTGTATTTATCTTCCCAGTCGGTGAGGCCGTCGAAGCGGGATATCAATTGACTTTGTGCGTCGTCGATGGTTAACATCATTTTAAAAAGGGACTTTTAATGGCATGGATTTACTTGTTGATTGCCGGGCTGCTTGAAATTGCCTGGGCAATCGGTTTGAAGGTCAGTCACGGATTCACACGGCCGTTGTCGGCAACGGTGACCATCCTTCTTATGCTGGCCAGTTTCTGGTTTCTCTCAAAAGCCGTTCAGATGATTCCCATCGGAACGGCTTATGCAGTATGGACCGGAATCGGAGCTGCCGGAACAGCCATTGCAGGAATGATTCTTTTTCAGGAACCAACCACCTGGATAAGGCTCGTTTGCATTGTACTCATCGTGGCCGGTATTGTTGGTCTGAAAATTTCCGTCTGAATGGTATCAGCCGATTTGTTCCCGGATGGCTTTGATCAGGCGTTTCACATCATCATCGGATAACTTGCCAGACTTTTCGAATATGACTTTTCCGGTCTGATCAAAGGTGATCACATGGTAAGAGTCATCGGCGGCCTTCCACTTTTTCACCAGTGCTTTATCCTTATCCATCACGTAAATGGTATTGGGAAATTCCTTCTGCTTTCCATCCAGAATCATCTTGATGGCAAAATTCGGTTTCCAGGTGGCGCCCATGTTGATGACCGCAACCGACCCGTATTTATCTCTCGGAAAGTTTTCTTTTTTTAAAGCCTGTTCCACATGCTCATTCAATCCCTTCTCATCCGGATCCACATACATGAGCGTGTAAACCTTACCAGTCAATTCGGTCGAGGACCACGGCGTCCCGTTCAGACGGCCACCGGCATCTCCCTTTAAATCAACAACAGCAGGTGCGGCTCCGGTCTTCAACTGTCCAAAAACCGGAACGGATAACAACATGGCAAAAGTTACAGGCAGAAATGATCGCATGGGTTCTCCTTTGATAAACTTTGATTACAAACGACGGTTAATCATCCAGGCCGACATACTCAGCGCAGCCATGATGGATGAAAAAATCCAGTAATCCGGATAGATCACAATGTAAACAATAAAGACAGCCGACAAAATCAGAAAAACGGCCGACCGGGTTTTCCGCTTGCGTTTAAGGGCCTCATCCGGTTTTTTTTCGATTGTCATCGGTTTCTCCCACTTCTGTTTAAGTGTCCCAGGAAACAAACCGAAAGGCAGGTTTGAATAAAATCCTCCGGAATCCGTAATTTGCTGTCCTGCAACCGGTAAAAATAAGAAGGGTTTTATGAATTCCTCAATTCCGCAATCCAATCGCCCCCGTGTCGTCATTATCGGAGGCGGATTTGGCGGTCTGGCTGCAGCCAGAGCTCTCCGGCGCGCCCCTGTTCAGGTGATTCTGATTGATAAGAACAATTACCACACCTTTCAGCCTCTCCTCTATCAGGTTGCCACTGCCGGACTTGAACCCGATTCCATCGGGTATCCTCTCAGGAAAATTTTTAAAGGCCATCATAATCTGATCTACCGGATGGCTGAAGTTAATTTCATCGATACAGCCTCTAAAAAGGTCGAAACCAGCATTGGGCCGGTGTCCTGGGATTATCTGATTGTTGCTGCAGGCAGCCGGTCGAACTTTTTCGGAATGGACAGTTTTTCGGCTCATTCCATGCCAATGAAATCCATACCGGAAGCCATGGATATCCGCGCCCGGCTGTTCAGGAATTTTGAAAAAGCCACACTGACCGAAAACCTGGCCGAACAGGATGCCCTGATGACCGTGGTGGTGGTCGGGGGCGGTCCAACCGGCGTAGAAACAGCCGGAGCCATCGGCGAATTGAAACGACACATCCTTCCCCGCGACTTCCCCGAGCTGGACATCCGCCGGATGCAGATCCATCTGGTTGAAGCAGGTCCTTCCCTTCTGGCAGCCATGTCAGCTCATGCCTCGGAATCGGCCCGGCATTACCTGGAAGAACTGGGCGTCACCGTCTGGCTGAACGCCCCGGTGGTCGATTTCGACGGTGTTGGTCTGAAACTGAAGAATGGAGTGACCATCCGGTCCGGTGCGGTCATCTGGAGTGCCGGCGTGGAAGGTGCACTCATCCCCGGACTCCCCGATCCGCTCATTCAGCGCGGAAACCGCATTCAGGTGGATGATTATTGCCGTGTGGAAGGAGCCGGGTCGGTTTATGTGATCGGCGATCTGGCATTCCGTCCTACCGCCGCCTTTCCTAAAGGACTTCCCATGGTGGCACAGGTGGCCATTCAGATGGGAACTTTTGTGGCAAACGATCTGAAAAGACGACTGAGCGGAAAGGAACCGGTCCCGTTTGAATACAAGGATCTGGGATCGATGGCAACCATTGGCCGGAACCGGGCGGTGGTTGACCTGAAACCGGTGCGGTTCAGCGGGCTCATTGCCTGGTTTGTCTGGATGGCTGTTCATCTGATGACTCTGGTCGGTTTCAGAAACCGGGTCGTCGTTTTTATCAACTGGGTTTACAATTACTTTAGTTATGATCGGGGTATCCGGCTGATACTGACCCCGACAGGCAGAAAGGAACCGTCATGAATCAGTGGAAATTTTTCCGGTCCGGTGGTTTCGATCAGGTACTTCTGGAAACCGATGCCGATCTGCGTCATCTAGATGAACTGGACCAGAAACTGTGGGCGGTTCTGGCCTGTCCGACTCACGGATTGGAATTGAATGCCGACCTCATGTCCCTTTTGGATTCTGACAAAGATGGTCGCATACGGGTCCCTGAGGTTTTACAACTGGTCAGGCGGTTGAACCTGATTCTGACCGATTCTTCACTGGTCTTCAGGCGACCCGAAACCATCTGTCTTTCGGTCATTAATCAGAAAACGCCCGAGGGACAGAGTGTCAGTCAGTCACTGACCGAAATACTGTCTACCCTCCAGTTGGCCAACACAGATCCGGTTGGTGAGAAAGACTACCTGAAAGCCATCGAAACCCTCCAGAGCGGCCCAGTGACGGGAGATGGATTTGTGCGGTCGGGGCACCCGGAACTTGCCGGGCTGCAGCCAGCTCTGTCGGTTCTTGAAACGGTTCATCAGATTTCGGATCGAAAAATTCCGATTTCGCTTGTGAATGGATTCCAGGCACTTGCAGAGGCTGAACAATCCTTCCGGAAAACAGCCGGAAAAGACGCGGCTACCCGCCTGTTCGGTTCCGATTTTGATCAGGCCTACCAGACCTACCTGACCCTCGAGTCCAAAATCGATGACTTTTTCAATCGGGTCGATCTGCTGGCCTATCAGGAAAACTGGACCGATGCACTGAATGCCCGGGCACCGGAAACCGATGGCGTGGTTCTCTCAAGCTGGACCGGCCCCATCGAACAATTACCTCTGTCACAGATAAAAAATGACCGGAAACTGCACTTACAGGAAGGAGTTAACCCGGCCTGGAAATCGAGACTTCATGAGTTTGCCGTTCAGGTGGCAGGCCCCGTCACCGGCCGGAAGGAGAAACTCACCGATGAAGACTGGCTGAAAATCAAAGCCGTTTTTCACAGCTATCAGACCTGGCTGGCAGGGAAACCGGTGACCGGACTCGGGTCGGTTTCTGCTGAATTACTTGAAGAAGCCCTGAAGGCAGTTCAGTCCACCGATCTGGCGGAACTGACCCAACGAAACGAAGTGGTTGCCGCCCGCTTAAGTCGCTGGACTCAGGTCCACGAGGTAATGATCTGTCTGGCCCACCTGGATGAATTTCTCAACAATTATGTGAGCCTGCGTTATTTTTACACCAAGACCAAACCAGCCTCCTTCCAATCAGGTAAGTTATTTCTGGATGGCCGGTCCAGTGAACTGGTCATCAGGGTAGCCGATCCCGGCGCCCATGCCGTCATGTCAAATCTGGCCTATATTTATCTGGTGTACTGTGAATGTTCCCGCAAGGACAGTCCGGAAAAATTCATGATTGCCGCTGCGTTGACCGATGGTGATGTCGACAACCTCATGGTGGGCCGGAATGGTGTTTATTATGACCGGAAGGGCAAGGATTGGGATGCACGGATTGTCAAAATTCTGGATCATCCCATCAGTATCCGCCAGGCATTCTGGTCACCGTATAACCGGTTTGCACGGATGGTGTCGGGCTGGCTTGAAAAATTTGCATCCTCCAAGGACAAGGCCGTTGAATCTCAGGCCGCAGCCAATATTGAATCTACGGGTTCCCGACTGACAGCCCCGCCGCCAGCCGAACCTCCGAAAGCCCCGCCACAACCCTTCGACGTGGGAAAATTTGCGGGTATTTTTGCCGCCATCGGATTGGCATTTGCCGCGCTTTCAACCGCCGTGGTATCAATTGCAGCCGGATTCCTCGGACTGGCCTGGTACCAGATGCCGCTTGCCATTGCGGGAATCATGCTGCTCATTTCCGGACCGTCCATGTTGCTCGCCTGGCTGAAGCTCCGAAACCGGAATCTGGCCCCATTGCTCGATGCAAATGGCTGGGCGGTCAATACAAGGGCGAAAATCAATATTCCTTTTGGCCGCTCCCTCACCCGGCTTTCTAAATTGCCTCCGGGTTCCGTCCGTTTACTGAAAGATCCGTATCAGCAGAAAAATTATGCCGGTCCGATTATAACCGTGATTATCCTTCTGGCCGGACTTGCGATCCTTGCCTGGTACATGGAATGGATTAAACTCTGAGCCAATCCACAGCCGGATCTAACCAAATCCGGCTGTGTTTTCATCGGGAAACCCAACCTTTTCATCTGCCCGATCCGGTCATTCGTCGGACCTTTCTTCAGATTATACCGTAAAACCCGGACTTTCGTCCCAGGTTTAAAAAACGGAGAAAACCATGACACATCTGATTCTGCTTTTCACTTTCCTCACCGGTCTGAATGGTGGCAATACGGGTACGGCCACTTCAACCGGTTCTTCCAATCTTCTTGATGCCCGCTTTGGTCGTTTGTATGGTGTGGTCGTTGACCGTGCAACCCGCGAACCCCTCATCGGGGCCAACGTGATTGTTCAGCAAACAGCCACAGGTGGCGCCACCGATCTGGATGGAAAATACAAAATCGATAATGCGCCGGTCGGGGTCATTTCAGTTAAAATTTCCATGGTCGGTTACCTGCCCCAGGTCCGGACAGATATTGCCATCAGTCCCATTAATCCGACTCAGCTTAACATTGAACTCGAATCCACCGCGATTGAACTGAATGAAGAGATCGTGGTGGAAGGTGAATTGTTTTACAAACCAACCGAGGTTCCCACCAGTTTGCAGGCATTTACCTATGAGGAAATACGCCGGGCACCCGGAGCTGCTGCCGATATTTCACGCATGATCATGACCATGCCCGGTGTGGTACAAACCACCGACCAGCGCAATGATTTGATTGTTCGCGGAGGATCCCCCGCAGAAAACCTGAACTTGGTGGACGGATTTGAAATCCCAAACCTGAACCATTTTGGAACACAGGGTTCCACCGGCGGTCCGATCGGTTTTATGCAAACCGAATTCATTTCAGAAGCCACCTTCATGTCTGGTGGAATGCCGGCACGGTACGGAGATAAATTGTCATCTGTGCTCGATATCCGCTTACGTCAGGGAAACCCTGATGCCATCGCAGGTGCGTTTGAACTGTCCATGGCTGGTGCCGGCCTGATTCTGGAAGGACCCATCGGTGCCAACACCACCTACCTGCTCAACGTTCGCCGATCCTACCTGGATCTCATTTTCGGAAGTCTGGGACTTTCTGCCATTCCCAAATACTCGAACCTGAATGCCAAGGTCACCCATACAATTGATAACAGAAACAGTCTGAATCTGATCCTGCTTGGCGGAATTGATGAGATCAATTTCGAAGATGATCCTGACGAGAAGGACCCTGAACTGAGGCTTTCTGAAGAAACCGATTTTTATGGCGACCAGTACCTCGCAGGTCTTTCCTGGCGCCACCTGTTCAACAACAAATCTTTTGGAAACCTGTATGTCTGGACCACCCGCAACCATTGGGATGTTAAGGTGACCGATGTTTTCAATCAGGCCAACCGTCAGATGGTTGATAATGAATCGACTGAGTTTACCAACGGAATTAAATATGAGTATTCCACCTATCTGGGACGCAATCTGGAATTACTGAGCGGTGCATCGGTTAAACAGGTATCCTTTGATTACAATTCGGTCATCGCCGCCGATACCAATGCTTTCAACCGCCCTTCAGAAGGATACACCCAATCACTCGATCAATCTTCCACAAAGGCCAATGCCTTCAGTCAGGTGGTTTACAAGCCGACTGATGATTGGAAGATTACTGCTGGTGCCCGTCTGAATTACTTCGAAGCGTTGCGTAATGAATTTTCCATCGATCCGCGTGTCGGTGCTTCCTATGCCATTCTTCCTTATCTGAACCTGAATGCGTCCTGGGGGATTTTTCATCAGGCACCCGAATTCCTCTGGATGTTCGGAACCGATAAGCACAATCTGGCTCTGACTTACATAAAGGCCACTCACAGTGTGGTCGGATTCGACTTCTATCCAGATTCAGACATTAAAATCACCCTTGAAACGTATCTGAAACAATATGACAATTACCCCGTTTCAACCGAAGATTCAGTGATTTCGCTGGCCAATTCCGGCGATGACTACGGACCCAATGGCCTGGGTTCGCTTATCAGCGATGGTACAGGAAAATCGTATGGTGTCGATTTCTTCATCCAGAAAAAACTGACTGATCAGTTTTACGGACTGGCCTCTTACAGCTGGAGCCGTACCCGTCATCAGGCCTTGGATGGAGTAGAAAGACCAGGCAGTTTTGATATTCCCCACGTCTTTACCATCAGTGGTGGTTACCGGTTTAATGAAAGTTATGAACTGAGTGCCAAGTACCGGTTTGTTTCTGGCCGTCCGAAGACCCCGGTCAATCTGACTGCTTCAAAAATGGCCAATCGCCTGATTCTGGATCAGGATCGGATTAACTCTGAACGATTCCCGGATTATAATCGTCTCGATATCCGGTTCGATCACCGCACCTGGTTCGACTCTTTTGCCATCGTTTCCTTCTTTGAACTTCAGAATGTCCTCGGGACAAAGAATGTCTACTCGGTTCAATGGAATAAGTATTCGCAGAAACCTGTTGACCTGCTTCAATGGGATCGTTTCTTCATTGGCGGAGTCAAAGTCGAATTCTGATCTGATCGTATCAACGACCTTCAAAAAGGGCTCCTTCATGGGAGCCCTTTTTATTTGAATCAATTAGCCCGTCATTAGAGTTCCCTGTTGCCTGAGCAGAAACCTTTACAAGCAGTCCGTTGTTCGTTATCTTAGCGAAACAAGACGACACATGAAACATTCAGGATTCACATCGGTTACGGCCTGTCTGATGTTGGTGATTCTCACCTTCACCAACACCAGTGCGTTCATCGCCATTCACCTCTGCGGGGGATCGGTAACAGACATTGCCGTAAACCAACACACGCAGGGCTGTGGAATGGACCGGGAAGCTGAATCCTGCGGGGCCGGATTGATAGCCGATCCGGGTTGCTGCCAGGAATCGACCATTGTTCTGACCAGCACCACCGATGCTGCACCTGTGTCTTCGTTCCATCCGGTTCTGATCGTTCCCGATGGTCTCTCACTGTCAGTTGTTCCGGCCACCGGGTTTGGACCATCTGTTCAAACGCTGGTTTCACATCCCCCCGGACATGCCCCCCCCATTTACCTGCTGAATGTTCAACTGATCACCTATTCCTGAATCCGCAGCCAACCGCTCTGTCGTTTGGTCTGTTTTTATCTTAACCATTTCAGGAATTCATCATGAAAACGCTTTTTATCTTTCTCGCTTCCTTTTTACTGGCCTGCACATCAACCGGTAATCAGACTTCCAACGGTGTGAACACCGAAACCTTTTTTGTGGCTGGTGAGTGCTCGATGTGTAAAACCCGCATCGAAAAAACAACACTGAAACAACCCGGAGTAGAAACAGCATCGTGGAATAAGGAGACCAAACAACTGACTGTTGTTTTCGATCCGGCCAAAATCAGCGTGATTGCCATCCAAAAGGCAATTGCTGCTGTCGGTCACGATACCCCGACTGAACAAGCACCCGATTCAGTATACTCAAAATTGCCACATTGCTGCCATTACCCCCGTCAGCAGACAACCAAGGGTCAGTGACGTAAGACTTACTTGTGTGCAAGGATACAGCCAGGGTCCATTGGGCCTTGGCATGGCCTTACCGTACAACGAATAATCATTGAAATTCTTCGGGTGGTAAAGGAATACACCGTCAAAAACGAAATGGTTCTGTTTGTTTAATGGTGTCTTCCACAGAACGCAATCAGTTGACATTAAAAAGCGGATGTAAAACGCAAGTCAGTATCTGGTTTTTCCTCCCTGACGGTTATCAATTCATGATTTTTCAGGAAAAGGAATCGGGTAGCCGATAACTTGAAGATCATGGCCAGAAGGAATTGCGGACCAGCAAATACCGAAGTTGACGAAAGGAAAATATACTGATCGTCAGTGCATTTTGTGGTCATGACAAATAGTATTCTTAAAAGGTTCATCGCTAATCCAATCATCAAACATGTTTAACCGACTTGTCAAGTATTTTCTTGAAAACCGACTGATTACGATCATTTTTCTCATTGCCTTTGTGGTGTCAGGTATCGTTTATACACCATTTAATTGGCACACTGGATTTCTACCCCGGGATCCGGTTCCTGTTGATGCAATTCCAGATATTGGTGACAACCAGCAAATTGTTGCCACAGAGTGGATGGGACGGTCTCCCAAGGATATTCAGGATCAGGTAACGTACCCGTTGACCACTGCATTGTTGGGTATCCCTGGTGTAAAAACCGTTCGAAGTACATCCATGTTTGGCATGTCGTTTATCTATGTCATTTTCAAGGATGACGTTGAATTTTACTGGAGCCGTTCACGCATTCTTGAAAAATTGAATTCCTTACCTTCCGGTACCTTACCGACCGGCGTGACCCCCACACTTGGTCCGGACGCTACTGCACTCGGACAAATATTCTGGTACACCCTCGAAGGCCGGGATCCCGCCACCGGCAAACCCAATGGTGGTTGGAATCCCCAGGAACTGCGTTCCATACAGGATTTCTACGTGAAATATGGACTTTCCACTGCTGAAGGTGTTTCCGAAATAGCATCAGTTGGTGGTTTCATCAAGGAATATCAGGTTGATCTTAACCCGGAAGCACTGAAAGCCTTCGCCGTGTCAGTCATGGATGTTATGAATGCTGTTCGTAAGAGCAATCTTGATATTGGAGCAGAAACCATTGAACTGAACCATGTGGAATATATAATCCGTGGATTGGGTTATGTTAAAACCCTCGAAGACCTCGAGAATTCGGTTGTGGCAGTCAGAAACAACGTTCCTGTTCGAATCAAGGATGTGGCCCATACCTCCTTTGGCCCTGCAACCCGGCGGGGTGGATTGGATAAAGGGGGTTCTGAGGCCGTAGGTGCAGTGGTCGTGGCACGATACGGTTCAAATCCAATGGAAGTCATCAATAATGTTAAAGACAAAATCAGGGAAATTGATGCCGGTTTACCTCAAAAAACCCTGAACGATGGCTCCATTTCGAAGGTGACGATTGTGCCTTTTTACGATCGGACCGGATTGATTAAAGAAACGATTGGGACACTTGAATCTGCGCTGTCACACGAAATTCTGATCAGCATCATTGTGATCATTGTATTAGTACTTAACCTGAGAGCCTCCCTTATTGTTGCTGGACTGCTACCCATTGGTGTATTGATGACTTTCATATTGATGCACTTTTTTGGCGTTGATGCCAATGTGGTTGCACTGTCAGGTATTGCCATTGCAATCGGCGTCATGGTGGATATTGGCATCGTTGATGTCGAGAATATTCTCAGGCATCTCGAAATGCCAGAAAACCACGGTGTTCGCGGTAAAAAATTGCTTTCCGTGATCTATAAAGCAACAACAGAAGTGCGGGATGCGGTAGTCACGTCGATTGCCACCACCATTGTCAGCTTTTTACCAGTTTTTGCAATGGAAGCCGCTGAGGGTAAATTATTTCACCCGTTGGCTTTTACGAAAACGTTCGCTTTGATCTCTGCCTTTATTCTTGGCATTGTGGTCTTACCGACCCTGGTACATATTCTTTTCAATATCCGATTCGACACCCAAAAAATACGCAGATACTGGAATGCCAGTTTAATTATAGCAGGCATTGTATTTATCATCGGATGGCAAACCTGGCCTGCATTGGCCTTAATTGCGATTGGAATCAATAATTTACTCGACCATCGGTGGCCTGAGCTCCGGAAAGAGTTCCCGAATTATATCAATATCGCGATCACAGTTCTGGTCGCAACTTATTTTTTATCGGTGGAGTGGTTGCCTCTTGGTGCACACAACAGCGTTTGGGTAAATTTCTTGTTTGTATCCGGAATTGTATCGGTAATTCTGTTGGCACTCATGTCAATGGTTCATTTTTATGAACCCATTTTGCATTGGGGCTTACACAATAAATGGAAATTTCTCTTACTGCCAATCTTTACCCTGTTTTTTGGTTTACTGGTATGGATTGGATTCGACGAAGTTTTTGGATTTGTTGCCAATGGATTTGAAAAGATCGGGTGGAGTAGTTTTCGACAAAACTCTGTCTGGCAAGTCCCGGCAAAAACATTTCCTGGAATCGGCAAAGAATTTATGCCCTCCCTTAACGAAGGTTCCTTTCTGTTGATGCCGACCAGTATGCCCCATTCAAGTATCGAAAAGAACTTACAGTACATCGAAACTCTGGACAAACGTCTGTCTTCAATTCCAGAAGTTGAAGTTGCTGTTGGAAAATGGGGTCGGGTCAATTCAGCCCTTGATCCTGCGCCTGTGCAAATGTTCGAAAATACGATCAACTACCGTTCCGAATACATTCTGAATGAAAACGGACACAGGGAACGGTTTAAAGTCGATGAAAACGGCAGTTTCATCCTGTCAGACGGAACCAATTATAATCCGGAGAAGGAACCTTTCAGGGCAATCCCGGCCGATAGTCTGATTCCCGATACCGGAGGTGAATTTTTTCGCCAGTGGCGGTCTCATATTAAAAAACCGAATGATATCTGGAATGAAATCGTAAAAGTCACAAACATACCGGGGTTAACTTCTGCACCAAAATTGCAACCGATCGAAACCCGGTTGGTAATGCTGTCCACCGGAATGCGTGCGCCAATGGGCTTAAAAGTATATGGTCCGGATTTGTCAACCATCGAACATGCCGGCTTGCAATTCGAACAAGCATTAAAGGAAGTCCCTTCAGTAAAGGCACCTGCCGTATTTTATGACCGTGCCGTTGGTGCTCCCTACATCGAAATCAAACTGAACCGAGAGGCAATGGCTCGCTATGGAATGAGTATAAGCGATGTGCAGGAAATTTTACAGGTAGCTGTGGGCGGTATGGCCCTAAGCAGTTCAGTGGAGGGACGAGAGCGATTCCCAATTCGGGTAAGATATGCCCGTGAACTCCGCGACACGCCAGATGATATAAAACGGATACTCATTCCTGCAATGAATGGGGTTCAGATTCCCTTGGGTGAAATTGCCGATATTGATTACACACGGGGTGCACAAATGATCCGGAGCGAGAATACATTCCTTGTTGGCTATGTAATTTTCGATAAAATTGAGGGCGTTGCTGAAGTCGATGTCGTCGAAGAAGCAGCCGGAATCCTGAAAAATAAGATTGATTCCGGTGAAATAAATCTGTCGCCTGGTGTTAGCTACAAATTTGCTGGAAATTATGAACAACAACTGCGTGCAACCAAAAGACTGGCTATTGTTATTCCAATCAGCCTTTTCGTGATATTCTTATTGCTTTTCTTTCAATTTAAAACTGTTACCGCGTCGTTCATACATTTTTCGGGTGTATTTGTTGCTTTCGCCGGTGGATTTATCATGCTATGGCTGTATAGTCAGGATTGGTTTTTAAACTTTTCGGTTGCAGGAATAAACATGCGCGATTTATTTCAAATGCACCCGATCAATCTGAGCGTTGCCGTTTGGGTTGGGTTCATTGCCCTCTTTGGAATTGCCACCAATGATGGGGTTATTATGGGCACCTATATCCATCAGGTTTTCGAAGAAAAAAAACCGTCCACCATTCAGGAAGTACGGGAGGCTGTTATTACTGCAGGTCGGAAACGGGTGCGCCCCGCCATGATGACAACCGCAGTGGCTGTCATTGCATTACTTCCAGTACTTACATCAACCGGTAAGGGCGCTGATATCATGGTCCCAATGGCAATTCCAACCTTTGGCGGCATGGTAATACAGGTCATGACTGTCTTTGTAGTGCCTTTATTTCAGGCCATGTGGAGGGAATGGGTGGTCAGCCATGAAAAATCCAATCGTAGTACACTTTTAAGAAAACATGAAAACAATGAGATCGATAATTAATAAAACCTTGCTTTTAACTTTCCTTTTATTTGGAATTTATTTCAGGGCAATTGCACAGCAACCTTCCGATTCGCTTTGGCATTACCAGGAAATTGCCGCAAAAAATAATCCTGCCATTTTGCAGAAATACAGTGAGTACAAGGCCGCTTTACAAAAAGTTGCTCAAGCGGGCAGTTTACCGGATCCTGAGTTAAGCGTTGGCGTTTTCATCAGCCCAATGGAAGTATTAAGTGGTGAACAGGTTGCTGATATTCGGCTCATGCAAATGTTCCCCTGGTTTGGTGTCCTTGAAAACGCAAAGGACGAAATGAGTCTGATGGCAAAGGCAAAATATGAATCGTTTCGTGAGGCCAGATCTCAGGTGTTTTATAATGTACAGCGGACATGGTATGAGTTGTATAAAAATCAGCAGGAAATTCTCATTTCTGAAAAGGCAATCGGATTATTACGATCAATTGAACGGCTAACTCTGGTGAAGTTTAAAGCCGTTTCTACAAGTGGAAGCAACGCGTCATCAATCGGATCCACTATGTCCAACAGCCCTGACCAGAATACTACTCAGGACTTGATGGTTTCAGGCAGCATGGGGGGTAATTCTACCAGTAACCTGGCCGTCGGCAATAGTCAGACCTCAATGGCAAATTCTCAATTTTCAATGGGTTCAAACAGCAATGGATCGGGACTGGCTGATTTGTACCGGATCCAGATTGAAATATCTGAGCTCGAATACAATATTTCACAGCTTAAGAACCAGCAAACCACAATTGGTGCGAGGTTCAACGCCTACCTGAACAGACCATTAACTTCCTTTGTTACCCTACCCGACAGCATCAAACCGAAATCGCCTCGCCTTTCACTGATGCAGATTCCGGACAGTATTCTTGTCAATAACCCGATGCTGAACATGTTACAACATGAAAAAAACGCGCTGGAGGCCCGAAAAAAAATGGTCTCCCGAATGAGTTACCCGATGGTGGGTCTGGGATTGAATTATTCGGTAATTAATAAAAGTAATTTTTCCACAACTGAAATGAACGGTCAAGACATGATTATGCCGATGATTTCAGTTTCAATTCCCCTTTACCGGGATAAATACAACGCAATGGAAGCAGAAGTCGACCTGATGAAATCAGCCACAGAATACGGATACCAATCAGCATCAAAATCGCTTCAGGCTGAGTACTACGACGCATTACAATTATATCAGAACGCAGAACAACGGATGATACTTTATAGCAACCAAAGCCAATTGGTACAGAAGACGTTAGACATTCTGACTAAAAACTATTCCACCTCGGGAACCGGTCTGACTGATTTATTGCGTGTTCGTCAGCAATTGCTCGATTACGAGCTTAAAAAAATTCAAGCCCTGACCGAATTCAATTCGTCAATCGCCTTGCTGGAACGATTGATGGCCGTTAATAACATTCAATAAACATAAACTTATACCGAAATGAAAAAATTACTTTCAAACAACTATGTGATTTACGGTTTGTTTACATTCCTCGGATTATTCTTCGGTTGGTTAATCTTTCATTCAACACACCCGTCAGAACTCAAACCTGATCAAGCCATCGAATCAGCAAGCGAAACCATTTGGACCTGTTCAATGCACCCACAGATACGGCTGAGTGAACCAGGCAAATGCCCGATTTGTGGTATGGACTTAATTCCGTTGGCAAAAACCAACTCACCTGTAGATGCCAACGCCATTCATCTGACCAAAGATGCAGTGGCTCTTGCCAATGTTCACACGTCGGTTGTTACCCGCCAAAAACCAATGAAAGAGGTACGTTTGTACGGAAAAGTACAGGCCGATGAACGGTTGTTACAAAGTCAGGTTGCTCATTTTCCCGGACGAATTGAAAAATTAATGGTCAATTTTACTGGCGAAAGTGTACAAAGGGGACAAATCCTTGCAGAGATCTTTTCCCCGGATTTGATTACTGCACAACAGGAATTATTAGAATCAGCAAAAAACAAACGGACTCAGGCCGATTTATATGAAGCTGCCAGGGAAAAACTTCGGTTTTGGAAACTGACCGATAATCAAATTGATAAGATTGAAAATTCCGGATCTGTTCAAAGCAACTTTGAAGTGGTTTCGAATACCACCGGAATTGTAACGGCGAAACGGGTAAACACCGGCGACTATGTTTCACAGGGAATGATTCTGTATGTTGTTACCGATCTTTCAGCAGTCTGGGTAATGTTTGATGCTTATGAAAGTGACTTACCTTATCTGAACCAGGGAGACAACATTTCCTTCTCACTACAAGCGTTGCCCGGTACAGTTTTTACAGGCAAAATCACCTTTATCGATCCGGTTATCGATCCGGTAACGCGTGTTTCAAAGGTCAGAGTAGAAATTAGCAACAGTCAAGGCAAACTTAAGCCGGAAATGTTCGCATCTGGTGTCGTCAAATCAACCCTTAAAGATTTTCAGAACAAATTCGTTGTTCCCCGTTCGGCGGTCCTATGGACTGGTGAACGATCAATTGTTTATGTCAGGCAATCCGATTCAGACGAATCCATTTTTAAAATTCGTGAAATCGTACTTGGTCCCGTGTTGGGAAACAGCTATGTCGTATTAACCGGTTTGTCCGAAGGCGAAGAAATTGTTACTCAAGGGACTTTCAGTGTAGATGCGGCCGCTCAATTAGAAGGTAAGCCCAGTATGATGAACCCGGATGGCGAAAAATTAAATAATGGCCATATTCATGCGACCACTACGCCGGTTGCAGAATCTGTGCACAGCAGGCAATACTCTGAAGAAAAGGAAATTGCATCCACCAAGACAGTCACCCCCGCCACTGGAATGATTCAGCATGCTACATTTACTGTGGAAGGTAATTGTGAACTTTGCCAGGAACGCATCGAAATGGCTGCGAATGCTGTAAATGGGGTTATTTCATCTTCATGGAATTCTGACTCCAGAAAAATTCACATCGAGTATGAACCGAAAAGAACCAGCATCGATGTTGTGCAAAAAGCCATTGCCAAAGCCGGGCATGATACCGACAAATTTAAGTCCAGTACCGACGTATACAATAACTTACCTGAATGTTGTAAGTACAGGAACGAAAAATGAAGTTCATTACCCGATGAACAATCAAATTACGAACCGAGGGACTAACCCGGATACGCAATGTTCAGTTAATTCGATCTGTCGTTCAGTTTTCAACCGAATCGGATCACTGGTTTTTCAAAGCGGCTCAAACTGAATTACCTTGCAGAAATCAGGTAAAAAACCTCAAACAAACAGCAGGTGTGCTATGCATCAGATCGTTCTCATTCCCGGCGATGGTATCGGACCCGAAATCACCCGGTCCGTTCAGATCATTCTGGAAAAATCAGGTGTACCCATTCAGTGGATTCCTGCGCTGGCAGGAATGGCAGCGGTCGATGCGGTGGGCGACCCCCTGCCTGAAGACACCCTGGATAAAATCAAGTTGTATAAGGTCGCATTGAAAGGTCCCTTAACCACTCCGGTGGGTGGCGGGTACCGGTCGGTGAATGTAACTCTCAGGAAAATGTTTGACCTGTACTGCAACATCCGGCCAGCATTTTCGATCCCGTCGGTGGAAACCCCATTCCGGTCTGTCAATCTGGTCATGTTCCGGGAAAATACGCAGGGATTGTACATCGGGCAGGAACAATGGCTCGACGCCAATCAGACCATTGCGGAAAGCAAGGCGGTTGTTTCCCGGGAGGCCAGTGAAAAGATCATCCGGGCAGCGTTTGAATATGCGGTTGCAAACGGTCGTAAAAAAGTCACACTGGTACATAAAGCCAATATCCTGAAACTGACCACCGGCCTTTTCCTCAAAATCGGACAGGAACTGGCCAGCGCCTACCCGACCATCCAGTTTGAAGACATGATTGTGGATAACTGCGCCATGCAGATGGTGGTGCGGCCCGAACGCTTTGATGTGGTGGTGACGACCAATCTGTTTGGTGATATTCTTTCCGATCTGGCTTCGGGTCTGGTCGGCGGACTGGGAGTTACCGGCTCTGCCAACATCGGATCAACGGGGGCCATATTCGAAGCTGTCCACGGATCGGCCCCCGATATAGCCGGTCAGGGTAAAGCCAATCCGACGGCCTTTCTCTTTTCGGCCTGCATGATGCTGGACTATCTCGGAGAAAAAACAGCCGCCGACCGGATCCGGAAAGCGGTGATTGATACCCTGGCAGATAAGACGGTTTGCACGCGCGATGTGGGAGGTAAAGGTAACACCGAGTCATTCACAGGTGGAATTCTGTCACGTCTTGGTTAGGGTATTGAGCCCTAAAGATCATTCACGGCTATTTAATATCCCTGACGAGCCTTACGGAATATCCATTTCGTTTATCGTCTGGATCGCGAGTCACTTGTGATGAATTGCCCCGAATATCACGGGACCAGGCATTTCCTTCATTATATGCGGTTGAACTCCAGAAGTATCCTATTGTACCAGAATTATGAAAAGTCCCAAGATCCCCTGTCCTATAGCCTGAAGGTAAGACATTAAACCCAAATTCATTGGTACCATTATTATCCTTACCCCAACCATCTGTTGATTTCAGCTTGGTAGCAGCAGTTATATTCCCCCCTATCGAATCAACAAGTGTCTTCCAGTCCTGATCGGTTGCAACCCGCCATCCCGCAGGTGCTAACAATCCTGACCCGACGGCATACCAATCATATAGGTATCCATTTGAAGAAACGAACGTTTCATTGTAGTCATAGGCACAAAAAGCACCGGTGGTATCGGATGGCCAAGGGTCACTTTGACTTAGTTTTTTAATTTTCACCCCATTAGAAAAGGTAGTCGTCCGTAGATTCTCTGTAGTCCATTCCTGCTTTCCGATTATAACCGTTGAATAGGTATATCCGTTAAAGTTTAAACCCTTTTTTGGGGTCGGAATTGAGTCCTCCGACTCAGAACTTCCCTCTCCACAACCTGAAAAAACGCAAACTAAAGAAAAAAGAACCACACTGGATTTAATTGGAACCAACATATTTTTTCCACGATTTCAGAATTATAAAGACTAAATATACTTTATCAGAGAATTCTGATCAATTTTCCCCAAACCGCCTGATGTCTACTTCCTTATCCAGCGGTTTTCCGTCAAAAAGGTGATCAAGCGCCCGATCGGCCCAGTATGGCGCCAGAGAAACGCCCTTGGTCCCCAATCCATTAAAAATACACGCAGAGGAAAATTCGCTGTGCATGCCAATAAACGGTCGGCGGTCCTTCACCGTTGGCCGGATTCCCACCTGATGGTGTACGATTTCGTAAGGCAACCGGCAGATCTCCTCAAATCCGGTGACCAGGTCTTTTCTGGCTTCTTCGGTCGGAACGGGATCGGTATCATCCCAGGAATACGTTGAACCAACTTTGATAAGGTCATTACCCACCGGTAAAATAAATTTTCCGCGGCTGACCACACCGTTCAGTTCCAGGTTGGGGACCTTCAACGTGAGCACCTCTCCCTTGGTGAGAACAAATGGCAGGTGAGCAAACAACCGGTTCTGATCGGCCCGGGCTCCTTCGGCAAAAATCACCTTCCGCCAGGATTGACCATTCCAGACCGCATGATCATCATGCCAGATCACCTCATCGGGGGTGACCAGATGGTCAAGAATCCGACCATGCGATTTCAGCCACATGGCTGCTTCCTGTACAAACCGTGGCAGATCGACCCATCCGCCGCCCGGGATAAACAATCCGCCTTCCGGATGGTGGATGGTCTCTGGCAAATACCCCTTTTCAAACACCTGAGGTGTAAACCGGCCCATCGGTTCCTGATCCACTTTATTCAAAAATTCCAGACGTTGCTGGCGGGATGTAAAGACCCGGTAAATAGGCCTTGGATGGTAGAGGCCATCACCCAAAACCGATTCAGCCCATGGATAAAACTGATAAATTTCCTCGAAAAGGGTATCCGCCATCCACGTTTTTACAAACCGCCTTCCGGTAACCGGATTAAACAATCCTGCGGCTATGCGCGTCCAGGAAGGTCTTGCCGGATCTGAGGAGACCATAAATTCCAGGCCGCGCTGCCAGGCTTTCAGGGCCAGCACACTTCCGGCCAATCCCTGTCCCACTATCAGCAAGTCTTTCATATTACCAATGTCCTGTTCTGATCCGGATGATCGGAGCGGTAAGCAGAGTGATGACCAGGGCATATCCTGCCGAGATCAGGATTCCAAATCCGGTAATCTGAATCATTATCGGAATCACCGGACGGACAGATGGCAAGGAAAAAGACCAGACCTTTCCGGCCCAGTTAATCAGGACCAGAAGAACGATGATCAGAATCAATCCGGCCCAGATTCCTTTCAGATCCTGAAGACTGGGGGCCATGTGAACCACGATTCCCAGAAGGACCCATGCCAATAACCACTGCCACCAGGTCCAGACGACAAGGCCGGAAACCAGAGAAAGGGTTTTTTCGACCGGTACCATCCACCATTTATCTGTGGTGGCAGAGGCGGGCAACAGGTAAAACAGGATTCCGATAATCGTAAATCCAACCAGCAGCGGAGCAAAACCGATAACGAGTCTTCCGATCCAGTGAAACGGATTCATCGGTTGATGCTGATAGGTGACATAGCCCAGCACATGAGAGTCAGGGTCGAAAGTCAGCCATTTGATTTCCTTGATTCTGCAGCGAAAAAGCACACAGGCGGCTGCATGGGCAAATTCATGAACCGGGGTTCCGGTTAAAGCAGTCAGCCAGATCGCCTTTTCACCAAAAGCTGTCATCAGCCGTCCCGAGATCCAAACTTCCATCAGGTAGATAAAAAGTCCGGCCAGTGCAGGAATCACCAGAAAAATGGTCAGCTGATGGGCAGCCAGATTCACAGCCTCAAGAAAATCAGTCATCAGCGCGAAGAAGTCCTCTTTTTCCCGGCCGGTCCTTTCACCAACTGATAGGAGTGCAGAATCTGGTCCTTCAGAAAATCATCATTCAACCGTCCGGTTAAAGAAACCGTATTCCAGTGTTTCTTATTCATGTGATACCCAGGAATCACCTCTTCCGGCCAGGTTTCCCTCAGTTCAATGGCTCGCTCAGGGTCACATTTTACATTCATTGTGGTGGTTTCGGTCAGACTGGTCAGAAGAAAAATCTTACCCCCAATGCGGAAGGCAAGGGTGTCCTCATCAAAAGGCAGGTCTTCGGTAACCCCGGGAAGTCCCAGACAGTACATCCTCAGCGAATCGAGTGTCATGAGGTCTCTCCAGGCACATCTTTGGCAGCATCCAGGAGGGTTCGGTCCAGTTGCTTCGACGCACGTGCACCCAGTTTTTTCATTTTCTCGAACCGTCCGAGAATATTCCCCGACCCTTCAGACAGTTTATTCATGGCCTGATCAAAGGATTTTTTTGTCGAGCCCAACCGGTCCCCGATCTGTGTGAAATCTTCCATGAATCCGTGAAACTTGTCATACAGCTTTCCAGCCTCATCGGCAATTTCCTGCACATTCCGGCGCTGATTTTCCTGTTTCCAGATGCTGGCAACGGTCCGGAGAGTGGCCAGCAGGGTTGAAGTGGTTACGAGCACAATGTTTTTCTCGAGCGCCTGCAGATACAGTCCCGACTCGGACTGAACCGCAAGTGAAAAGGCAGGTTCCACCGGGATAAACATCATCACATAATCTGGCGTATTTAATCCATCGAGCTGATCGTATTTTTTATCACTTAATAACCTTATGTGAGACCGGATAGCGGCCAGATGATCCCGCAGAAATCGTTCACGATCCGCATCCGTTTCGGCCTGATACCAATTGGTGTAGGCGACCAGAGATACCTTTGAATCAATGATCAGATGTTTGTTATCCGGGAGCAGAATTACCACATCGGGCTGTTGACGGTTTCCATCCTCATTAACGGCAGATACCTGTGTCTGAAAGTGAATTCCCTTCTCCAGCCCGGCCTTTTCAAGCAGGGTTTCGAGTTGAAATTCTCCCCAGTTACCCTGCATTTTTTTATCACCCTTCAAGGCCAGAGTGAGGTTTTCGGCATCGGTGCTGATTTTTTTGTTCAGTTCACCCAAATCTTTAATCTGCTGCTGAAGCACCCGGATACTGCTTTCACTCTGAACCGAGTTGTCACTGACTTTCTTTTCGAACTGTTCGATTTTTTCCTTCAGGGGAGTCAGGACCGCCGACATCCGCTCTTGACTGGTTTCCGAAAAGGCCTGGGAAGTCCGCTGAAGCACCCGGTGACTGATCAGTTCAAACTGCTCCTGCAATTGCTGCTGCATACCCTGAACCTGGGTCTGCCAGTTGGCCTTTTCGGCCATGAGCGCTTCTTTTTCTGCGCGCAGGGACCCTGCAGCGGCCGTCAGATCGAGAATGGTCTGCCGGGCAGATTCGGCCTCGGTTTTCCAGCGGTTGGCTTGCTGTTCTGCAGCAAGGGTCTGTTGCTCCGACCGGACTGCCTGCTCCCTGCTTTCCTGCCACAATCCGGTTAACCGTTGCTGTTCCCTTTTCTGAATGAACCAGATCAACAACGCACCAGCTACCACTCCGGCAAAAAAACCGGCCAAAAGACCAATCAGATCCATACCACTCCTTTGGGATTCATGCCGGTAAATTTCAGTCTTCGGTCCATTAAAAACCAGTCCGTATTGCATATCCTCGGGAAGTTTCCTTAAATTTAACGGATAGACTATGACAAGAATCAGGGATTACCGGCTTCATATACTCGATACGGAAGGACTTCCGCTGTCGGCTATTGCCAATTTCCCGATTCCCATCTCACTGGAGCGGATCACTCAACCAACCATTCAGTTGCTGAAAGAGTTGCTGGCCCCGATTCCTCCCAACCAGCCGGTTGTTATCGTTTCGGACAAATCGCTGTTCGATGAGGCCATTGTTTCCTCCCTGCCAAATTTTGAGCACTACTATTGGCTAATTGTCGATGATTCTAAGATTCTGTCCGAAAATCTGGTTCATGCACTCGACAGGGGAATTGTTTCTGACATTGTTGATTCGACGGTGTCCCCTAAGGCTCTTCAGATTTCGTTAACGAAAATTCTTCGTTACTACGAGAAACGATACGAATTCGACGAAGTCAAAACGCACCTGAGGCGGTTGAATAAGATTGCCATTGCGCTCTCAACCGAACAGAATATCGAGAATGTACTCGATTCCATCCTTCGGGTAGCTCTGGAACTGACCGATGCCGACTCGGGAACCCTGTATTTTCTCGAGACCAAGGAAAAAGTTGATTTACCGGTCAAAGTCAGTTCAAAAAATAAACAGATGCGGTTTATTTACACCAAGAACTACTCGATCGGAACCGATCCCATTCAGAACCAGGTCATGGATATCACGCCGACCAGCCTGGCTGGTTACTGTGCCCTGAATGGCGAAACACTTGAATTCAATGACGTTTATCAGATCGGTAAGGACCTTCCCTTTTCATTTAACCGGTCTTTCGATCAGAAATCGGGATACCGCACCAAATCTATGCTGGTGGTTCCGCTTAAGAACCACCGTCGCGAAATCATTGGTGTGCTGCAGCTGATTAATAAGAAAAGTATACCGGGTGTGGCACTAACCAGTCCGGAAATCACCGAGAAAGTGGTCATTCCCTTTTCCGATTTTGATAAGGAAATCAGCGAATCATTCGGGTCACAGGCTGCGGTAGCTTTCGAAAACAAGCAACTATTCAGCAACCTGCAGGAGCAGTTTCAACGGACCGCCCAGACACTGAGTGAGAAATTCAACAGTCTGGTTTCATTGGTTTCTGGGATCGCTCATGAGGTGAATAACCCGATCAATTATATTTCAAACAGCATACAGCCACTGAGAACCGATGTTTCCGAAGTAAGTCACATCATCTCGGTACTCGCTTCGCTGAAAGTGATCAATCGGAATGAAATAGCGAATCTCCCGTTTCCGGATCACCTTCAGGACCTGAAGGAAGTGATCTTACGCCTGATTGATTATGCCAAGGGCACCAATCTGGCCGAGATCAGCGATGAAATTGAGGTTTTGTCGGTCATCATTGAAAAAGGGGCAGCCAAAATCACCGGTATTGTCCGGTCCCTCATGTCGTTCTCGCTTCTGATTGAAAGCACCCTTCAGCAAGTTGATCTGAAACTGGTGACTGACATGTCGGTTCAGTCTCTCGAAAAAGACCTTGGCCGAAAATTACCAGTCCAGGTTCAGTTCACTGGCGGCACCAGCCTCGAATCAAACGCCGACATGCTTCATATAGTGCTGACCAACATCCTCAGAAATTCTGTTCAGGCGATTCCCGACCCGGATGGACAGGTTTGGATTTCGGTAAATGGAAACGAAGATTACGTGACGATTACCATTCGTGATAACGGACCCGGTATTCCTGCCACAGTGGCCCCCCGGATCTTTGAAGCCTTCTACACCACCAATGAGCAGAAGGGAAATATTGGTATGGGACTTTTCGTGGCGTACAACATGGTCCAACGGTTAAATGGCGTCCTGAAGTATCAACCCGCACCTGAAACCGGATCTCTTTTCACCATCCATCTGCCGGTCAGTCAGGCCAATCTGAATCCCTTTCTGTAAATCCTGGTTTTAAACCGGGCAGTTCCCCAACTCTGATCTTTGAATACCGGACCCCGGTTCGGTAACTTTGTCACTTTTCCCGGAGGATTCATGGAGTTTCAGGCGTCGGCCAGAAAGTGGCGCCCGGATACCTTTGCTGATGTGGTGGCCCAGAGCCATGTAGGTACCACTCTGAAGAATGCGATTTTAAAAAAACGCATCGGGCACTCCTACATCTTCTCGGGTCCGCGTGGAGTGGGAAAAACCACTGCCGCCAGAATTTTTGCCAAGGCGCTGAACTGTCAGGCTCCGGTTGGTGGCGATCCCTGCAACACCTGTGACAATTGCAATGATATCCGGAATGGACGGTTTATCGATCTGTTCGAAATCGATGGTGCATCGAACAATGGGGTCGATAACGTCCGCGATATCCGTGATGCCCTCCGGTATCCGCCGCAAAAAGGACAGTACAAAACCTACATCATCGATGAAGTCCACATGCTTTCCATCGGTGCATTCAATGCACTGCTGAAAACACTGGAAGAACCACCGGGATACGCGGTCTTTATCTTTGCCACCACTGAAATCCACAAAGTTCCGGCCACCATCCTTTCCAGATGTCAGCGGTTCGATTTCCGGCGTATCACAACCACCGAAATCATCGACCGGCTGAAATTCATCATATCACAGGAAGGAATTACTGCCGACGACAACAGCCTGCTGATTATTGCACGCAAGGCCGATGGTGCCATGCGCGATGCCCTTTCTATTCTGGATCAGCTGGTGGCCTTTTTCGGAAAAACGCTGACCGGTTCCGAAATAAGCCGGATTCTGAATGTGGTTGAGCAGGAACTGTTTTTTCAGACCACCGATTTCATTCTGGCCAGAGATGTGAAAGCTGCCCTGCAGTTTATTAATGAACTGACTGCCCGTGGTTATGATCTGCACGATTTTGTTCAGGGATTGGCCGAACACATAAGGAATCTGATGGTCGTGGTCACAACCGGTGATGCCGGCCTGCTCGATATCTCGGATGGTTTCCGGGAACGGTACATCCGGACCGCCAGTCATTTTCATTACATGGATCTGATCAGACAATTAAATCTGACGGCCGAAACCGAACCCATTCTCAAAAATGCCTCCAATCAGCGATTGCGGGTTGAATTGCTGCTGTCAAAGCTCTGCACCATGGAGCAAACTGTAACGGTTCAGGACGTGTTAAAACAGCTGAGCCGGGCCGAAAAACTACTTGAACAATCTCTTGCCAACCGTCAGAGTGAACCTTCCGTGACTTATCGGGTTCCGGAGCAGGCCACCCAGGTCATGCCGATTCCGGTTCCGCCCCCCGATCAGATTCCTGTGATCACTCCGGTTAAAACCGAAACTCCGGCCGCTGGGCCTGCTCAACCCTTTCTTTACCAGTCACCTTCTAAAGGTCAGAAACCCAGCTTTCCGGACCTCAGAGGGTCGCGTTCAACGGCACCTGTACCGGCATCTGCACAACCGGAAACGACCCGGCCCGCTACGCAGAAAAGTCCGTCCCTTGCCGAATTCATGGAACGCTGGCCAGCCTTTCTTGACAAAATTCGCCAGGAGCAGAAAATTGCCCTGGCCTCTGTGCTTGAACATGCCAATCCGGAATCGGTTGAAGGGTCTTTGGTTACCCTGAAGGTCTACCGCTCATTCGAAAAAAATCAGATCGAACGCCATGGGATGGAAATTTCTGATCTCATTTCTGCTTTTTATGGTTTTCATCCGGCCGTTCGTGCCGACCTGACCAATGAGGAAACAGCCCCTTTCATGCAGGATGATCCGGCTGTGGTGTTTGAAGAACTGAAAAAATCGAACCCGTTGTTTAAGAAAATCGTTGATCGTTTTAACGCTGAACCCATTTAAAGGACGCTTATATGATGATGAATAAAGGTGGCATGGCCGGAATGATGAAGCAGATGCAGGCCATGCAGCAAAAAGCCGAGAAAATACAGGCCGAACTTGAGAATAAAACCATTACCTGTGAGTCAGGCGGCGGAATGGTGAAAGTGACTGCCAATGGTCGTCAGCGGATTCTTTCTGTGGCCATTGATCCGCAACTCTTGGCCGATAACGATAAGGAAATGCTGGAAGACCTGATAGTGGCTGCTGTTAACAAAGCGGTGGAAGAGTCTGGAAAGCTTGGCAACGATGAAATGAAAAAAGCCTATGCAGGCATGCTCCCCAATATTCCGGGAATGGATAAGTTTTTTTGAATGATCCGGCTTTCCGATCACCTCGACTCGCTGGTTCATGAGCTGTCAAAATTGCCCGGAATCGGAAGGAAAACGGCACAGCGGCTGGCCTACCACGTGATGAAGCAACCCCGGGAGGAAGTCGATCTTCTGGCCGGCTCGCTTCTTGCCGTTAAGGAAAAAGTGAAACAATGCAGCATCTGCGGAAATATCACCGATGATGAAACCTGCCGAATTTGTCTGTCACCCCGCAGGAACCCAAATCAGATCTGTGTGGTTGAAGAACCAACCGATGTCATCGCCATCGAGAAGACCAATGACTTCCAGGGTGTGTATCATGTTCTGGGAGGTTCCATTTCTCCTCTGGATGGAATCACACCGGAGCAACTCAACATCCGGTCATTGCTCGACAGAATCCAGAAAAGCGATGACATGGAAATCATTCTGGCCATGAATCCAGATGTGGAAGGAGAAGCGACCACACTTTACCTGTCAAGACTGATGAAAAATTTCCCCGGTCTTATTGTCACCCGGCTCGCCCGTGGAATTCCGGTTGGTGGTGACCTGGAATTTTCTGATGAAGCCACTCTAAGCCGTGCCCTGGAGGGACGGATCAAACTTTAACCAGCGGAGCTCTTGTGGAACTGAAAAACAAAGACAAAGTCATGGGTGTCCTTAACCAGATTCTGGAAACAGAACTGGCCGGCGTCATCAATTATTCACATTACTCGATGATGGTATTTGGCTACAGCCGCATACCGATTGTCAAATGGATGAAGGACCAGGCGGCCGAATCCATGGAACATGCTTACGAAGCCGGAGAGCTGATCACCCATTTCGGTGAGCATCCGTCACTTGGAATCGGGGAACTCACCGAAACCCACAAACATGATATAGGAGATATTCTTCGTGAAGCGCTTTATCATGAACGGAAGGCTCTGAAATATTATTATGATTTGCTAGAACTCGTGAAGGATGAGCATGTCATGCTTGAAGAATACGCCCGTAAGATGATTGAGCAGGAAGAACGCCACATTGGTGAAGTGGACAAAATGCTCAGGAAACCCGGTGATGTAGCCCGCTTTCAGGGATAAGCATAATTCTGATACAAATACGAGTAGCTTGCAGACGTTTAACAGAACGTTTGCTGCAAAGGCTGACCACACCACTGGTCAGCCTTTTTTTTTATAGTTTCGGGTAGAAATAGGCAAATGGAAACAACATTGGTACCCGGCAGCGGTATTGCCGGTATGAATCACCGAAATCCCTGATTAATCGCGGTTCTTCGACCCATTTGATGTAAAGGGCCACCAGAATCAGAAAAAGAATCCAGATGCCGGCCGCAATCGCGCTGTTCATCCAGGTACAGATGGCCAGGTAAATTCCCGATATCCCAAAAACCATCGGATTCCGGGTGTATCGGTAGGATCCCTTAACCACCAGATGGATGGTTCGGGGACTGATCGACCAACCAGAAAAATCGGCCGGACCGCCTTTTCCGTATTTAACCAGATCCAGATTGGACCAGAAAACAAATACCAGACCCGGCACAAACAGCATAAGGGCAATCAACTGACCCATCGCCGGAAAAAAGAACAACGGAACCGGATAAAGCTTCCCTGCCGCAATCAGCAAAGCCGGAAAAAGGACCCCGAAGATGAGCAGACCAACCAAATAACCTGCAACCCAGCGGAACATGTTTCCTCCAGACGATTCAGACAACCGGATCTTAATTTAGACGGTTTTTCAACTAATATCCACCATGGACGGACTGTTGACTGGTTATGAAGGTTGCTAATAAACATTTAACCCAAAAAGGATCGGATGCCTTGTATCTTCATAACCTGAAAGGAAGTGAACCATGATCGATTTTCTTGATGGGAACGATGCAGTTGTTCAGGGTGCATTGGATGCCGGCTGTGATTTTTTTGCCGGGTATCCCATTACCCCTGCCACCCCGATATTACTCTCCATGATGAGCCAATTGCCCGATCGTGGCGGTGTGGCGATTCAGGGTGAGGATGAAATTGCCTCCATTGGTTTCTGCATTGGTGCTGCCATGTCAGGAAAGAAGGCACTGACTGCCACCAGCGGTCCGGGAATGAGTTTGTACTCTGAAAATATTGGTCTTGCCATTATGGGAGAAGTCCCTCTTGTCATTGTTGACGTTCAAAGGCTGGGACCTGCAACCGGATCGGCAACCAAGGATGCAAGCGGAGATATCCAGTTTGTAAGGTGGATAACCAGCGGTGGCTACCCGGTCATTGCACTCTCCCCTTCCTCGGTAGAAGATTGCTACCAGCTCACCCGGGAAGCCTTTCGTCTTGCCTGGCAGTTCCGGACACCGGTTTTCATTATGTCCTCAAAGGAATTGGCACAGACCCGCGTCAAAGTCGACCGGAACCGGATGACCACGCTAACGGCTCCTTCAGTGAAAGAATCAATCCCGGCTTCAGGAAACGGAAAAATGGTCAGCTATTCCAACGATCATCCCGTTCCGCCCCAACCAGTCGGAAGTCCCTTCCTCACCCGGTTTACCGGCAGCAGCCATGATGAATCGGGACAACTGACAAAATCTCCGGCGATCCTTGCCAGCCTTCATCAGCATCTGATGACCAAACTGGATGAAAAAACCTGCACATTTTACGAATACCATGGACCTGAAGTGCCAAGGAACCTGATTGTTTGCTATGGGGTGGTTGCCCGGTCAGCGCGTCAGGCCTGGCAGGAGGCTGGAGATTCAGATCTTGGATTGCTGATCCTGAAGACCTTGTGGCCGGTCCCGGAAACCCTGCTTTCCCATTATATGAAGCACGCTGACAAAATCTGGGTACCAGAAATGAATCAGGAACAATATGCTCGGGAGCTGAAGATGTTGGCCAGACCCGGGCAGGAAATCATTCCGATCACGCAGGTCAACTCTGAACTGATCCACCCTTCACTGATTCTGAATGCTCTCCGGGAGGTGTCTCATGTCTGAACTTCCAACCTCTTACATGATCCCGGATGCCCGGATTCCCTTCTGTCCGGGATGTGGTCACACCACCAACCTGACTCATCTGGATAAGGCGTTTCAACAGATGGGAGCCGATCCGTTAAAAACGGTGCTGGTAACCGATATCGGCTGTGTGGGCCTATCCGATCAGTACTTCAATGTTCATGCCTTTCACGGACTCCATGGCCGGTCGGTTACCTATGCCACCGGAATCAAACTGGCAAATCCGGAACTGGATGTCATCGTTCTGATGGGTGATGGCGGATGCGGAATCGGCGGGGCTCATCTGATCAGCGCCGCCCGGCGAAACATCGATATCACCGTGATGGTGTTTAATAATTTCAATTTCGGTATGACCGGCGGCGAACATTCGGTTACCACTCCGACAGGGGGATTAACCGTTACCACATCGGGAGGAAACCAGGAATTTCCGCTGGATATCATCGGACTTGCTGGTTTATGCGGCGGAGCCTTTGGTGCAAGAACCACGACATTTGACCGCGAACTGCCCTCCCTGATGGCTAAAGCCATCCGTCATCCCGGTTTCTCGATCCTCGATATCTGGGAATTCTGCACCGCCTATTACAGTCCACGGAACGATCTGGATAAAAAAGCCATGCAGGACATCTCGGATGCCCATCATCTGCCCATGGGGATCGGATTCGAACGAAAAGACCGGTTACCACTCCCAGTCAGGCAAACACCCGTCAGCACGAAAAAAGAGAAAAACCCAATTGACCTTTCACCTCGATTTCCATGTCTGGTTTCCAGACAAACCGAGGTGCTGGTAACCGGTGGGGCCGGACAGAAAATCAGAAGCACGGCCTCGATTCTGAGTCAGGCGGCCATTCTTTCCGGTGCAGAAGCAACCCAGAAAGATGACTACCCCATCACCGTGAAAACCGGCTATTCTTCTGCCGAAGTGATCATCAGTCCATCATCCATCTGGTATACCGGTATGACGGCACCCGATGCGGCTATCGTGCTGTCGGTGGATGGACTAAAAAAAGACCTGAAGCTGATACAGGCCATGAAACCGGGATCATTGGTGATTGCAGAAACCGGGTTGCCTGACTTTCAGACGGGAGCAACGGTTTTAAGGCTTCCGCTCGAAGCAACCGCAAAACCCATTGACCGGAATTCACTGGGACTGGTCGCTGCAGGGGTTCTGGCGGCAAAAACCGGTTGGCTATCTGAAGAGGCCATTGAAACCGCCATCGCCTTAAATCAGAAGGCAGCCTGGCTGGAAACCTCCCTGAAAGCATTCAGGGCTGGAATTTCTCTCGGGAAGACCGTTTAACTTCGGAGGGCGCCGGTCAGCAGGTCCTCCAGATCACCAAATTTGTCGTGATAATCCTGCTGAGACCGTCTGATGACCTCATGGGCTTCTTCACGGTCATACACATGGGTGATCTCCACCTTTTTTCGCGGCGTTTCTCCCGGAATGGATTTGTACGTCAGAAAATAATGCCGTAACCGCTCCACGATTCCCTGCGGAACATCCGAGATTTCATCCCAGACCCCGTATACGGCATCCCCTTTGAGGACCGCAATGATTTTGTCATCCGCTTCCTCTCCATCAATCATCCGGAAGCCTCCGATCGGGATAGATTGAAGAAAGATATCGCCGTGCGTGATTTCCTTTTCTGTCAGCACACAGATATCAAGCGGATCTCCGTCACCATGAATGCCTTCCCTGCCTGTTCGTTCCATGCAATAGTCCGCCACATGCTTGTCGCAATACGTCTGCGGAATAAATCCATACAGCGTGGGACATATGTTCGAGAAAAGCTGGGGCCGGTCCACCCGTAAATAACCTGTCTTCTTATCCAATTCATACTTGATCGTATCGGTTGGAACAATCTCAATGTAGGTTTCAACCACATCAGGAGCCTTCTCACCAATCTGGACACCGTGCCATGGATGTTGCTTATATAAATGTCCCATCAGTTTCCAGATCGGATCTCGTTTTTTCATTTTTTCCTCAATAATCTTCACCGAATATCGTAACAACCTTCTTCTTTCGCACCATCCGCCCGGTTAACATCCGATTCGTTCCGGTATCCATATTGGATATTTTGGTTATAAATCCGCAATTTTAGTGAAATTTTATTCATTATGGCCTCACTTTTTGTTGTCAAAGTCGGTACCAACGTGGTTTCACGTGCCGATGGAAGTCCCGATATCACCACCATGTCTCAGCTTGTTGACCAGATCAGCCAGTTGAAGAAAGCAGGAAATCAGGTCATTCTGGTCAGTTCCGGGGCTGTCGGCTCTGGTCGTGCAGCTCTGCGGCATATCACCGAAACCAATCCGGTCATTCAGCGGCAGCTTTTTGCCGCTGTTGGTCAGGTGCGTCTGATGAACCGATGGGCCGAATTGTTTTCGCAATACCACCTTTTTTGCGGACAGGTTCTCGCCACACGGGAAGATTTCAGGGACCGAAACCACTATCTGAATATGAAGAACTGTTTTCAGGCCTTGTTGCGCGATGAAATCATCCCCATCGTTAATGAAAACGATGTGATTTCGGTAAGTGAACTGATGTTTACCGACAATGATGAATTGGCTGGTCTGATTGCAGGTATGATGAATGCCAGCCATCTGGTTCTTCTGACCAACGTGGATGGTATTTTTACCGGTCAGCCTGGTGAACCCGGCTCTGAGCAGATTCCCGAAATAAGAGCCGGTGAAAAGAAACTGACCATTGTAACTCCCACCAAATCCTCCTTTGGCCGGGGCGGAATGCAAACAAAATACCGGATTGCTCTTAAATCGGCCAGAATGGGAATTCCGGTGACCATCGCCAATGGCAAGCAACCCGGTGTACTAACCGATCTGGTAACCGGAAAATCACGGGGAACCCGACTGGTTGCTGAATCTGCAGCATCCGGAGTCAAAAAGTGGCTTGCCTTTCAGGCCGAAGCAAAACCGGCCATCCGCATAAACCACGGGGCCTTGTCTGCCCTTCGCGACCGGACCCAGGTAAGAAGCCTCTTACCAGTTGGTGTTACCGATATTGTGAATGATTTTAACCGCGGGGATCTGATCCGTATTCTGGGTCCTGCTTCCGAGCCAGTGGGTGTCGGGAAGGCTCAGTATGGATCGGATAAACTGCGTGACTGGATGGGTCAATCAGGAAAAAAGCCGGTGATTCACTACGATTATTTGTTTCTGGATGATGACCATGAGTAACTCCACCGAAAAAACCATTCTTGAGCAGTTGAGCAGGGTCAAACAGGCAAGCCGGTTGTTAACCCGCCTGAGTGACGACGGAATTAACCGCCTGATCCTTGAACTGGCAGATCTGCTTGACCAGGAAACACAGAATCTGATCGCTGCCAATAAACTTGATCTGGCACGGATGGATCCTTCCAATCCGAAATATGACCGCCTGCTTCTGAACGAGAAACGGATAGCAGGAATGTCGGCCGATTTGCGAAAGGTTGCTTCGCTTCCCAGTCCGTTAAACCAGATTCTTGAAGACCGTTACCTTCCTAACAACCTGAAACTGATCAGGAAATCGGTACCCCTCGGGGTCATTGGAATCATCTTCGAAAGCCGGCCGAATGTCACCATTGATGTGTTTGCACTTTGTCTGAAATCGGGAAATGCCTCCGTTCTGAAGGGCAGTCGTGATGCATGGGACAGCAACCAGTTTATTCATAGCCTGATTCAGAAAGTGCTGAGAACCGCCGGATTGGAAGATGTCTGCTATCTGGCGCCTGCCGACCGGGAATCCTTACCTGTTATTCTGAATGCAGTCGGCCTGATTGATGTGGTCATTCCCCGCGGAAGCCAGGGACTGATCGATGCCGTCCGGAAGGAAGCACGGATCCCGGTAATTGAGACTGGTGCCGGCATTGTTCACACCTATGTGGATGCCGCACTGGACCGTGACATGGCCCGGCGGGTAATCACCAATGCAAAAGCCCGGCGGGTATCGGTGTGCAATGCGCTGGATACCCTGATCATTCACCGGTCAGTGGTTCATGAATTGCCCTACCTGCTTGAAGAACTTGGCAAAAAGCATCAGGTCACCGTGTACGCAGATGAAGACTCCTATTCAGCTTTAAACGGGTTATACAGCGGCCAGCTGATTCCAGCGGCAGAGAGCGATTTTGGTGTCGAATTTCTCGACTACAAACTGGCCGTAAAAACAGTTGCCACGCTGGATGAGGCGCTGGATCACATTGCCCGGTTCAGCTCGCGTCACAGTGAAGCAGTTCTCACCGCCGACCAGGAAGCAGCAAACCGGTTTATTGAAGGGGTGGATGCTGCCGTGGTATATGTGAATGCATCGACTGCTTTTACCGACGGCGGTGAATTTGGTCTCGGTGCCGAAATCGGAATTTCCACCCAGAAACTCCATGCCCGCGGACCCATGGCGCTGCGCGAACTGACCAGTTATCAGTGGGTCATTCAGGGAACCGGGCAGATCCGCGCATGACCTCCGGTCAGACAATTCAACTCAGGCTGGCCAGTCCGGACGATGCAGAAGGCCTTGCAAACCTGGCTTCCGTGGCCTTTCGCGCTGCCTATGAATCCACCACTCAACCGGAAATCATTGATCAGCATATCCGCAAAAACCTGACTGAGCCGGTTATCCACTCTCAATTGTCTAATCCGGATGAGGTGACCATTCTGGCTTTCAACGGAAACCGGATGGTCGGGTATGGCCGGGTGGTTTTCGGCTCAACCTGTGAGTGTGTGCAGGCAGAGTCGCCCTGTGAACTGAACCGGATTTATACGCTCCCCGATTCCTATGGCCGTGGAATCGGCCAGTTATTGCTTGAAAAGGCCATCCGGATAGCACGGCAGAAGAAATGTGATGTGATGTGGCTGAAAGTCTGGGAAGGAAATGAACGGGCCATCCGGTTTTACCGGAAGGCCGGTTTTGAATGGTGCGGATTTTCTGACTACCAGTTTGGTGATACGATCGAACGGGACCCGGTGTACCGGCTTTCGATAGTTACACCACCTGCTCGGCCATAATCCGGCGGGTATCACGGGCAATCACCAATTCCTCATTGGTGGGAATGACCCAGACCTGAACTCGGGAATCCTCTGAAGAAATCCGTCTTTCTTTCGGTCCGTCCAGATTCAGGGATTTATCAAGTTTAATTCCCATGAAGCTGAGATCTTCCAGAACATGCTCCCGCACGTGGGTGGAGTTTTCCCCGATTCCGCCGGTAAAGACGACGGCATCGAGTCCTCCCAGAGCAGCAGCATACGCACCGATGTATTTTTTCACACGGTAACAGAACACCTCGAAAGCGGCACGGGCTTTCTTATCTCCCAATTCCATTTCCTGGATGATTTCACGCATGTCTGAAGAAACACCAGAAATACCCATCAGGCCTGAATGTTTGTTCAGCAGAGTATTGGCCGAATTCAGGGTCAGTTCTTCCTTGCCCATGATATACAAAATGGCCGAGGCATCCAGATCACCACTTCTGGTGCCCATGAGAAGTCCCTCGAGCGGGGTGAAACCCATGCTGGTATCGATGGAATGTCCGTTATCCACCGCGGCCATGGAGCACCCATTCCCCAGGTGAACCGTGATGACTTTTGAAGCCCGGATGGTCAGACCGGAAATTTCATATAATCGAGTACTCACATAAAAGTGTGAAGTACCGTGAAATCCATACCGTCTCAGTTTGTGCTTCTTATAAATCACATAAGGAAGACCATACAGAAATGCCTTTTCAGGAATGGTCTGATGGAAAGCGGTATCGAATACAGCCACCTGGGGTTTTCCCGGCAGATTTCTCATGCAGGCATCGATCCCTTTCAGATTGGCCGGATTGTGAAGCGGAGCCAATTCGATGCAGTCCTTGATTTGGTTATAAACCTGCTGAGTGATCAGGACCGACTGGTTAAATGTTTCACCACCATGAACAACCCGATGACCAATTGCAGAAATTTCTTCCAGGCTGCTGATGATCCCGTGATTTTTACTGAGAAGCACCCCGAGAATGTATTCCAGAGCCTGAATATGATCCAGGATTTCGCCGGTTACCTTGATATTGTCACCATCATCCCGCTGGTTGGAAAGGATGGCTCCCGACATCCCGATCCGCTCAACCGATCCTTTGGCACGTGTGGTTTCTTTTTCGGGTTCAATCACCTGATACTTAATGGAGGAGGAACCGCAATTCAGAGTCAATATGAGCATAATGTCTTTCAGGATACTAGTTTGGTAATTTTCCGAAATGAAAAATCGTTGAGATTGATAGATTTCATGGCATGCTCAACGGTAATGGAAACAACAATACCTTCATGATCAAAATCTACATACGTAATTTCATTTAATTCCCGGGTCTCGGAAATTTGTTTCTGGTTAAACTGAATAAACAAGGTGTCGGAATCATCAAAATATTTTACTTCCATCAAATTCCCTCTTAAAAGTTCTGTCCCAAAATGCGTTATGCACCATTTCACAAAAGATCCTCAATCGGAATATTTGAAAAAACCTTCACCCGATTTCACGCCAAGTTTTCCTTCCCTGACCATTCTTCTCAGGATTGGCGCCGGTCTGAATTTGGGTTCACCAAGCTGTTGCCAGAGTTGTTCGGCCCACATGAGCACATCATCGAGCCCCATCATATCGGCCATGGCAAGCGGACCAGTCTGAAATCCGTAACCCAACTTTAACGCTGTATCGATACCCTCTGCCGTGGCTATTCCCTCGCTGTACACGTGCATGGCTTCATTCATCATGGGAATCACCACGCGGGTGGTGACAAATCCGGGATATTCGAACACCTCGACCACACGCTTGCCCAGTTGTTTTTCGGCGAAATTTCTCACCTTGACAACGGTATCCTCACTGGTGCCGGTTGCCCTGATCAGCTCGACAAGCGGGATTTTGGGTACCGGATTCAGAAAGTGAATACCGATTACCCGGTCAGGCCGCTGAGTTTCCTCTGCCAGTTTACTAAGGTTCAATGTTGAAGTGTTGCTGATAAAAATGGCCGAGGACTGGCAGTTTTTATCCAGCAGATGAAATAACCGCTTCTTTAACCCGAAATCCTCATTGATGGCCTCGATTACAATGGGACAATCGTGTATGTCTTCCATTTTGGAAGAAGGTTTAATGCGGGCCAATATGGATTTTTTCTCTCCGACAGTGAGTGACCAGCGTTCAATTTCCTTATTCATGCTGGTTTCAAGGGTTCGGAGAGCCTTTTCGGCCAGCGTTTCATTTTTCTCGACCAGAGTCACTTCAATTCCGTTCGAGGCAGCCGTCTGAGCAATTCCTCTTCCCATGATACCACCACCAATGACGGCAATCCATGGAATAAATTGAGTCGATTCAGCAGCAGACTTCGGCTTTAGTTCATCTAGTGACTTGATCATGGTTGACTCTCCTGATTCATCAATCGGTCCAGCGACCGTGCAGGAATACGGATGGTAAATAACAATGTGTTTTGGTCGGTCTGGATATCTATAAAACTGGAAACAGATTCTTCATTGAGAATGATAGACTTCAGCGAAATCAGATTGATGGCAGAGGAAAGAATAAACTTGGCCAGCATCGGTGATTCATCCTCGTTCAAAATGAGACGGGAATCCGCATTGATCTGGTCGTTCAGGTACCAGGCTCCATATAATCCTTTGAATCCCTGTCCGTCCACCGTCACCTGACTACCACCAGACTGATTCATGGTCCAGGAACGATCGCCGAAATCGCGTATCCAGATAAATCCCTGATTCCGGACGGGAACCCCATCGAAGGTATCAAAGGGAATGTCATAGTCCCCTTTTCCATCATAGAGTACATCAAAATCGGGCTGATTGGTCAACTTCAGTTTTTCCCCGGCTTCCGCCTGAAACCACCAATCGCCATTCGGAATTTTTTTCCAGCCTGATTCACGCGATTCCATCAGGTTTGCAAGTCGTTTCTGATCAAAATCCCCTCTGAAAATGAACAACAGATCGGTGCTTGAATCGGGGGCGAGCCATGCACCACCCACCATCCGGTTCATATCGGTCAGCACATCAATCCCAGCCGCCTCAAAAAACGGCATCAGACCATCGTTGCTCTTCTTTGAATCAGATCCTTCAGAAACGGCCGTTCTGAAGGAGGAAAAGGCAGTTTGTTTTCTCGTTTCAGCCAGATCCCACCAGCAAACGGCAATGGCCCCGGAAGGTAACTCCTTCAGGCCCGAAAGCACGGTCAGATCAGGATTGGTGACGGGAACCGGTTCGCTTTTCTTATCATCACAACCAACAAAAAGTGCCAGCAGCGACGATACAAGCAGCAGGTTAGCCAGCCTTGCGAATCGCGCCGGTTGCCAGTTTATCGGCACGGTTATTCCACGTATCATTGCTGTGTCCTTTAACTTTTATCCACTCTATGTCATGATCATCCATGGCAACAAGCAGTTCTTCCCATAAATCACGGTTTTCAACAGGTGAACGATCGGCTTTCTTCCAGTTACGCGCCATCCAGCCATCAATCCATCCCTGCTGGAACGCATTGATGACATAGGCACTATCCGAATGCAGTTTAACCCTGCATGGAAATTTCAAAGCCTGAAGTGATCGGATAACCGCCGTCAGTTCCATCCGGTTATTGGTGGTCCTGGCTTCCGATCCGGTCAATTCTTTCAGGTGCTCACCAAACCGTAAGATGGCTCCCCACCCGCCAGGTCCCGGGTTTCCGCTGCAGGCCCCGTCTGTATAAATAATCACTTCTGGTTTCATCGGATGCAAAAGTCCGGAAACCGCCTGTTAAAAACAAAACGCAACAGGAGAATCACCGGTTTACCGACAGTCCCATCCGGAGCAATTGCAACTTTGCTTCGCGGGCTACGGAATGGATTTTTTCATTTCTGGCCAGATCTCCCAATAAAGTTTCCAACTCAGCAGACCGGAAGGATGAGGCATCTGAAAGCAGGTATTGTCTCAGGATCTCATCCGGGTCCGATCGGACGGTCCTGATCCAGAGAGACTGAAGGTTCGGGTTTTTCGGGTCGGTCCTTTTCATGGCAGAAAAAGCTGCATCGCGGATCGACCGGTGATGGGGCGGTTTTGCAAACGGTTCAAGAAACGAAAAGTCCCGTGACACACCATATGAGCCGATTTTCTGCAACAGCACCGGAACCAGCCTGTGCTCATCGGGATGGCTTCTGATCCAGGTTTTAAATGCGGTCAATGCTTTAAGCGAATCCAGATCAGCAAGCGCCGAAGCAGCGGTCCGCCGGACGGCAAAGGAGGAATCCGCCAGAAAATGGTGATGAGCCAAGTCCCATGCCTGTTTTTTATCTGGCAGACGCGAGACAAATGCAGCTGCAATGCGTCTGACATCAGCCGACTGGTCCTTTAGTCCGGATTGCAGCAAATCACCAGACGGAATTTCCGTGGAAGAGGCAAGAAAACCGATGGCTTCTTCACGGCAGAGTGAATACCGGCTTTTCATCAGAATTTGCCTGAAGTAATGCTGAACATCGGTCCGGTGCAGACTGTCCTGTAAAGCAACCATTGATTCAACCTGTCCGGCCAGATCGCCAGCCTTCCCGATCTGATAAATCCACCAATCAAATGGCTTTTGTGTGGTGACCATTTTCATGATGGCATTTCCGGGATCCAACCGGACATTCTTTGGATTGCTGACAGGAAAAAAATAGGTGGTGTCAGCGGTGAAGTTTTCAACCCGGACCGTTTTTGCTCCCTTCTGGTCCTCAATCTCAAAGTCGAGCGGCATTCTGAACAGGCCGGTCAGGGAATCCTGCTCCTGTTCCTGAATCACACGGATGGAAAGGAAGCCTGGCCTGGTTAACGTATCCATCACCACCTGATACTCCGGATACCCGGCTTTGTAAATCCATTGATCAAAAAACCAATCCAGATTTTTGCCCGTGCTTTCCTCGATAGCCATGACCAGGTCTGAGGTAATCACCGGCTGGAAAGCATGTTTTTCAAGATAATACCTCAGTGCCTCCCTGAATGCCTCCTGTCCCAGCACATATTCAAGCGAGTACAGGATTGCCCCTCCCCGCGGATACAGGTTGTTCACATAGGATTGTTCACTGACAATGGGCTTTCTTCCCAGCTGCCGGTCGGAATACATCCCGGAAAGCTGGTTGTAAAACAGATCGGTTTCCGCTTTTTCCAGCCAGCCTTTCTGACGGTAATACCAGGTTTCGAAATAGGTGGCAAACGATTCATTCAGCCAGAGATGGGTCCAATCTCGCGGAGTGACCACATTACCAAACCATTGATGAATCAATTCATGAGCAACGAGTCCTTCCGGTTGCTGATCAAGCAAATCAAACCGGTCCAGGTTGATCGACTCATCGTTCATGGTCGTGGCCCCGGTATTTTCCATTCCGCCATACATAAAATCCTGAATCACCACCTGAGAATACGATCCCCAGGGATAAGGCATGTCGGTGAACTGTTCAAAGGCTTTCATCATATCTGCAGTATATGAAAACCCTCGCTTGCCATCTTCAATCCGGTCCGGATACAGCCAATAAGACAAGGGGATTTTTCCAGCCTTTGCCGAAACCACCGAATAATCACCGATGGCCAGCATGATCAGATAGGTGGAATGAGGCTGATCAAGCCGGTAATGCCAGGTGGTAGCCTGACGTTTTTTTACTGGTGTCTTCGACATCAGTTTTCCGTTGCTGAGGGCTTTCAGCGAATCCGGAACTGTGACCAGAATCTCTGAGGTCGCTTTATCGTTTGGAAAATCATAACAGGGGAACCAGAATCGGTTATCGGCATCTTCTCCCTGTGTCCAGACCTGCGTTTTCCGCCAGGGGGTGTCTGATGTTTTAAACCGGAAATACATGCCGCGTTCAGGGTATGAAAATGAATACCGGATGACGAAACTGGACTGTTTGCCGCGAATTGTTTTTCCGGTAAGATTCAGTATTATTTTTTCGTTCTCCTGCACGAACCGGACTTCTTTACCATCCTGCCTGACCGAGGAGATGGACAGTCCGGCCGCATGAAACCAAACAATTGAATCGCCAGAGGATAAAAACCGGGTTTTTATGGTGGTCACCCCATCGGCCCCCTGCTTCTCCAGTTTCATATCCAGTTCAATGCGGTAATGAAGAACGTCGGTGTTACGATCCTCAGGATATGGAGATACTCCTTCCCGGAAGAGGGATTGAGCAGGTGCGTCAGAAAAGAAAAACGGAAAGAGGAAAAGTAAAAAAATGGGGAAAAAAGGGCGGATCCGTGGGCGAAGTGCAGTGGAGGTCATTTCCAATTCCGGTCTGTTGTGTCTGATCTGTAAAAATACAGCATGACCTTCTTAAAAGGACCGGACTTTTTTAAGGAAACAGCAACATCCGTTACCAGCGGTTACCTATCTTTGCATGGTTTCTTCACCACCACCCTTTTTAAATACCTTATGAGCAAACGTCCCGGACTTCAGGCCAGGTTCAATGCTTTATCAGAAGCTGCCCTTTTTCTGAATTCCACTCTCGATTTATCGGGAATACTGAGCAAAAACCTCCGCTACATTCTCGATACTCTGGGGGTGGACCGTGGAACCTTTTATCTGATGGATGAAGACCGTAAAGAAATCTGGTCCAGGATCGTTACCGGTGAAGAAATGACCGAGATACGACTCCCTTTCGGAAAAGGGCTGGCCGGTACAGTGGCACAAACCGGTGAAACGATTATTCTGGAAGACGCTTATCAGGATCCGCGGTTTAATTCTGAAAATGATAAAAGAACCGGCTATCGCTCCCGGTCCATGTTGGTTCTCCCGGTCAGAAACAGTCAGGGAAAACAGGTGGCTGTACTTCAGCTGATCAATAAATACAATGGACCCTTTACCCGGGAAGATGCCGATTTTGCCGGATTACTGGGCAGTATTTCCGCCGTTGCCATTGCCAATGCCATGCTGCATGAAGAAAACCTCCGGGTGGCCTCGCTCCGGAAAGAATTAAATATTGCACGTGATATTCAACAGCAATTGTTACCCCGCCACCTTCCATCCATTCAGGGATACTCTCTGCTCTACCACTACCAGGCCTGCAATGAAGTCGGGGGCGACTACCTGCAGGTTTTTCCTCTGGAAAACGGATCTTTTCTGTTGGTGATTGCAGATGTGAGTGGTCATGGGATTCCTGCTGCCCTGCTGGTTTCAACCTTGCACGCTGCTATTGAAAGCCGTCTGCATGATCTTGGAAACCTGGCACTGCTGGCTTACCGCCTTAACCATCAGATCCACCGGAATGCAGCCTCGGGCATGTATATCACCTTTTTTGCAGCTATGCTGAATCCGGCAACCAATGAACTCAGATGGGTGAATGCCGGACACCCATCTCCGGTTTATGTCACTCCAGACACGGCTTCCTGTATTTTTCCCGCTTCCGGACCTCCTCTGGGTCTCATGCGCGGAATTCAATATGAGGAGCATTCCATCACTCTTGAACCCGGCGGGCAGATCGCCTTGTTTACCGACGGAATCACCGAAAATTTCAATGAAGATGACGACTTGTACGGCGAGGAACGATTGGGCACTTACCTCCTTACAAGTTCTGCCATGACACCCGGTGAATTGGTCACCGGTTTGTTTAACGAAATTGACCGCTTTACCGGTGATAAACCTGCCGATGATGACCGGGCCATTCTGATCATCAGGAAGTCCTGAAATATTTTCTGCCTCTGAGTAAAGCGACAACCGGGTCTTGTGAACAAACCGACTGACTCCTACCTTTAGAAAAGGTTAACTTTCCGGGAGAGGTCACATGAAATCCATCACCGTCCAGCAACTCAAGGATCAGACAGACAGCGTTCTTAAAATGGTTACAGATGGGGACACTGCGGTAGTCATGTCTGGGAACCAACCCACCGTTTATCTCTCGAAATATCAGATCGACACCGTTAAAGAACTGAATTATCTGCATCAGCTAACCAGAAAACTGATCACAGAAGTCATTCCACTCGGAATCAGAATGGCGGCCGAGAAGGATCTGAATAAGCTGCTGGAACAACTGTTGCATGAAGCACAGGATATCTGTCACGCCGACGGAGGAACGCTTTACCTTCGGGCCAGAAACCATGAATTGAAGTTTGTCATGTTGCGCACCAAATCGCTTGGCTTTCATATCGGAGGTACCTCTGGCAAACCAGTGAACCTTCCCCCCCTGAAAACGCTGGATGATTCCACCGGAAAACCAAACGACCGGTTTGCTTCCACCTGGGTTTGCATCAACGGAAAAACACTCAACATCCCCGATGTGTACAGCAGCAAAGATTTCGACTTTACCGGAACCCGTTCGTTTGATCAGGCAAACAATTACAAAACCACCTCGTGCCTGACTGTTCCCATGAAGGATGTTTCTGACCATGTGGTTGGTGTGATTCAGCTGATCAATGCCTCCGATCCTGCAACGGGCAAGGTGATCGGATTCAATACCTACCTTCAGCAAACCGTCGAAGCACTGGCTTCCCTTGCTGCTGCGGCCTTGCTTCATCACATGGAAAAATTGAAAGGCTGATATCAGGATGACCGGCCAGTACCCGTTTCTGAAGGTGGTTACCCGCCTGTTTCTTTTTGGTTTTATCCTCACCATCTGCACGACGGGATTTTCCCAATCCATCCGGCTAACCACCTGGAATCTTCGGTTGGATATCGCTTCGGACAGTCTTAATCAATGGAAATACCGGAAGGATGAAGTTGCCAGAATCATCCGGTCCTCGGGTGCCAGTGTCATCGGAACACAGGAGGGCTTTTATCATCAGTTGACCGACCTTACCTCACGCCTTCCCTCCTTCGGCTTTGTTGGAAAAGGCCGTGATGATGGGAAAAAAGGCGGAGAATTTTGTGCCATCCTGTTCGATTCAATGCGGGTAACCGTCCTGCAGGATTCCACCTTCTGGCTCTCACAAACTCCTGATAAACCCGTCAAGGGATGGGATGCCGCTTACCTTCGGGTCTGCACCGGAGCCCTGTTCCGTGATCAGCAATCGGGAAAATCCTTCTGGGTCTTCAATCTGCACGCCGATAATGAAGGGGAACGTGCCCGCGAGGAAGGCTCCAGACTGGTTCTTTCCGCCATCACATCGCTCACCCGTTCCAATCCGGACCTGCCAGTCATCGTCATGGGTGATTTCAATGCCACCGACAAGGCACTTTCTGTTCAGCTCCTTCAGAAACGGTTTATCGATGCCAGACTGGCCACCCGTAAGAAGCCTGCCGGACCAGAAGGAACCTTTAACGGATTCCGGTTTCCCTTTTCAGGTGGCCCAAGGATTGACTATCTGTTTGTTCCTGAGTCGGCCACCGTACTCGATTACCTGGTCGATGATCATTCAGTTAACCAACGGTACCCATCCGATCACTTCCCGGTCACTGTCACTCTGATTCTTCCGTAGATCCAAAAGTCCGGTTTAATCGGGGAACCATTCCCTTAAATTGCGTGTTGTAACACGAAAAGGAGATTTCCATGAGAACCGTTGATCTGGTCGTCGCACCCCCGCCTGTCCATTGGGTTGGTGATGGGTTCAGAGTTCATAATTTCTTCCCATCCAATCCACAGATCGGATTTGCTGGTTTAAGTCCGTTTCTTATGATGGACTACAATTCCCTGGTCGATTTCTCTCCGCGCGAACAGCCAAGAGGCGTCGGTCCGCACCCGCATCGCGGATTTGAGACCGTGACCATTGCCTATCATGGCAAAGTGGCCCACCATGATAATGCAGGAAATTCTGGCGTTATCGAAGAAGGCGATGTTCAATGGATGACCGCTGGTTCCGGATTGCTTCATAAAGAGTACCATGAAAAGGAATTTTCCAGAAAAGGCGGTCCTTTCCAGATGGTTCAATTGTGGGTAAACCTTCCCGCCAGATCAAAAATGACACCACCTAAGTACCAGGCCCTCACAAAATCCATGATGGGTAAGGTCATGCTTCCAAATGATACCGGATATTTTGATATCATTTCCGGTGAGCTTCAGGGTGTGAAAGGACCTGCTTTTACCTTTTCTCCCGTTCATCTGTTTAATGGATTCCTTCAGCCCGGGGCTTCGGTTGAATTGTCCTTTCCTGCCCATTTCAATGCGGGGGTTCTGGTTTTGAAAGGATCGGTGACCATTAACAATCAGACATCAGTCCCCCTGAACCACCTGGCCCGCTTGAAAAATGATGGCGAGACCTTTACCATCGGGACCAGCGAGTCTTCCACCATCCTGATTCTGGCCGGTGAACCCATTCAGGAACCGATTGCTTCCTACGGTCCTTTCGTAATGAACACCCGCGAGGAAATTGAACAGGCCATTCTGGATTTCAATTCCGGTAAATTCGGGGATCTTGACTGAGTCAATGTCCGACTTTCCGCAGATCCTTTTTCCTCTCCTGCTGACGACCTTTGCCGGTCTGGCAACAGGCATCGGAGGCCTGATCGTTCTGATGTCGAAAAAACCCAATCCACGTGTACTATCTGTGGCATTGGGTTTTTCTGCAGGAGTGATGATTTATGTGTCGATGATAGAAATTTTTCCGAAGGCACGTCTGAGCCTGACCCCGGACTATGGTGAGAAACTGGCGTATGTGTTGACCACCTTGCTCTTTTTCGGGGGAATCTTCCTGATTGCCCTAATCGATAAGCTGGTCCCCTCCTTTGAAAATCCTCATGAAATTCATGAATTGAAGGACATGGAAAAAGCCGTCGACCGCGACAAACTGCTTCGGATGGGTCTGTTTTCTGCACTGGCCATCGGAATACACAACTTTCCGGAAGGGCTAGCCACGTTTTTCAGTGCGATGGATGACACGGGAATCGGACTTTCAATTGCGCTTGCTGTCGCCATCCACAATATACCGGAAGGCATTGCCGTGGCGATCCCGGTTTTGTATGCAACCAACAGTCGTCGGAAAGCCTTTGGTTACTCGCTGCTTTCCGGATTGTCGGAACCGGTTGGCGCCGTGATTGGAGTTCTGGTCTTATTACCGGTTTTTTCGCCTGCCATGCTGGGATTTTCATTTGCAATGGTGGCTGGAATCATGGTTTTCATCTCTCTGGATCAGTTGTTACCGACTGCTGAGAAATACGGGGAACATCATCTTGCCATCTACGGCCTGATTTCCGGAATGGCTGTTATGGCAACCAGTCTGGTTCTGCTGAGCTGATACTCAGGTTCTTTTCAGTCTGAGTACCATCATCCCACCTGCTGCTGTCACCACTCCCGGATAGAATGCCAGACCGGTCCACTCCGGATTCCAACCAGGAATGGATGGAAATAACCACGTCCAGCAGGCAGCAATCAGCACGGAGACCAGCTGCACCAACCACACTTTTCCGGGGTGATTCACGACAAAACCTGCGTGAATGCAAAGCAAAGGAATCAGCAAACCTGGCAAGACCACCGAGCCGAGCGTGAACCAGATTCCAACTACCGTTTCAGACCAGACTGAAAGCCAAAAAGCCAATCCGGTAACCAGCAGCAGCGCCCACCTTGTGCGGCTGACTTCCCTGTCAGTTGATGGGATCAGCCGTCCCATGAAATCCCTGCCGATCGATTGAGCGGCCAGGAAGGAAAAACCATTCAGCGTTGACCAGACCGTTGCCAGCATACCGGTAAAAAAGAGCCCCTTCAAAACCGGGGGTAACAATTGCTCGCCCAGAAACGGATAGGCATGACTCGGTGGAGAAACCTGGTCGCTTAAAGCACGGGCATACAGGCCGGTCAGGACCGTCATCACATCAAAAATAAACCAGAATCCAATGCTGATCAGGATTCCGCGCCTGGCGACTACCGGTGAAGTGGCAGAATAACATCTCTGATAAAAACCGGGATCTGCGAGAGTCATAGAGGCAATAAAAAACCAGATCAGAAGGGTCCATCCGCTCCCTTCGGGAACGAAGTCCAGATGTCCGGAAGGCAAATTGGTCAGAAGAAAATCCGTTCCGCCCACCGAAAAGAAAGCTACAAACAGGATGGCGGCAAACCCGGCATACATCATGGCAAACTGAAGAAAATCGGTAACCACCAGAGAGCGGTACCCGCCAAATCCGACAAAGAATGTGGAAAGAACCAGGCTGATCAGCACCGACATCCAGAATGGGATGGGAAGAACCAGACTGATCAGAACCCCGCTCATGAGGGCATAAGGGGCCGGAGTCACCATAAAAAAAGTAAAGACCGCGCTGATGATCCCGGAAAGACGGCCGTAGGCCTGTTCCATCTGATCGGGAATGGAGGTAAGGCGCGACTTATGTATTCGCGGCGCCAGCCAGAAAGCAAAAATCAGGGCAAAGAAATAATACGGAAGTCCGAGTGCCACCCAGGCGGATATCCCATTCAGATAGGAATATTCGCCGACGCCTAAAATGCCGCCATACCAGGTCGTCACCAGCGTCACCACAAATCCAGGAAGCGTTACCGACCGACCGGCGAGAAGAAAACTGTCGGCTGATGCCTGTTTTCTGATGGTAAGAAAACCAAGTATGGTCAGCAGAATCACATACGCCGAAACAACAGCCCAATCGGCCGGAGCGAGCGTCACCCGTCAATCTCCATGAGGATCAGATGGCCCGATGTGAATGTGATCTGTACCGGACCACCGGTCGTTTCATTCAGGGTTCCGTTCCGCAATCCGAGTTCGAGGGTTTCATTCAGCAGTGGCCATCGCAGACCCACGGTCCTGACTCCGCCGGCAGAAGGAATCGGGATTAAGGAAATGGTTTTTCCCGGCGGAAACGTTTTACTGAATCCGGAAGGAATGGAATAGCTGAGGGCATTGTTCGATTTCAGGTAAACCGATCGTTTTCCTGCCAACCGGATGAGGGAAGATAAATTCCCGATGGTATGATCGATCCGGAGACCCAAAGCCCCCCAGACCGTTACCTGAGCAGCGGGCCATTGACCGATGTAGGTCAGAACCTTTTCAAAATCGGTGGTTTCCTGATCATCCAGACGGATCAACTGTGCAGATTGACAGGCCTGCAGGGTGGATGGAGTGACCGAATCAAAGTCGCCGATAATCACATCAGGAATCTGACTGGCTTCAACCGCAGAATTGGCTCCTCCATCGGCACAGATAAACAGGTCTGATTCGGCCAGATCGGCCTTAAACCGGTCGGGATCTGGCTTTTCTCCGTTACAGAGAACGACGATGCGTGATGGTTGTCTGGTCAAAGCAGTCTGGATTCAGTTGATGGTATCAGGAAAAGGAAATTGGGTTCAGGGACTCTGGCTGACGAAAATGGCTTTCAGAGTTGCATTTAATTGGGTTCTGTACACATGAAAATCAGAATCCATGGTGAGGATCCGCATAATCTGATATTTTTCGGCGGCATAAACCAGGGTGGCATCAGCCAGATCCATCGGAACATTCCGGTATTTACTGACCATTTCCCTGACCACTCCCACGTCCTCCCATCCGATATCGAGTATCCCCAGGCCTTTCCTTTCAATCCAGGTCAGAAGGGCCAGCTGGCAATTGACATCAAACCGGAGGATATGACTGGCTTCAGTTACCACCGGCCAGGTGGTAACGAGATTAAACCGCTGATCACGAAGCAATTGCCTGACCGGGAGATGATGCCGGTCGCTTCTGTCGAACAGAGCAATCAGCGGACCGGCATCAACGAGGACCGAATTTCTCATTCAGGGTTTGTCCCAGTTTTTCTTTATAAGTCACCGACAGATCTGTGGCACCACTGCTGCCAGTGCCAAATAAATCTTCCCCAAGATCGGAGGATGAGCGGTTCTCCCGCTGAACAGCAAGATACTGAACCAATGCTTCTCTGATCACATCGGATCGGGATTTACCTGTCAGTTCCGACTCATAATCGAGGTCAGATTCAATTTGTTTTGGTAACCGGAAACTTTTCATAATTGTATCACCCCCTGTATTACAAACTTACAGCAACACTTAATCACTGTCAAGGATGACCCGGAAAAATTACGAAAACAGGGAAGCCATCAGAGAGATTTCAGATCTGCCAGGATTTCCTGTGAATGGGTTTCAGGTTTCACCTTCGGATAGGCTTTCAGGATGGTTCCATCCGGACCGATAATAAAGGTTACCCGGTGAATTCCCATGTATTTGCGGCCGTACATGGATTTTTCGCCCCACGCGCCGAAGGCAGAAGAGAGTTCATTGTTCACATCGGCCCAAAGAGGGAAATTGAGATTAAACTTGCCGATGAATTTCACGTGAGATTTTTCATCATCTCCGCTGACTCCGATAACCTGAACGCCTGCCGCTTTCAGATCGGCCTGATCATCACGGAACGCACAGGCTTCTTTGGTACAACCTGGAGTATCATCCTTCGGATAGAAATACAGTACAACCGTCTTGCCTTTATAATCGGCCAGTGAAACGGTTTTTCCATCCTGATCTTTCACACGGATGGTCAGAGGAGCTTTAGAGCCGGCAGTCAGCATTGTGTTTTCCTTTCAATTCGTTTCGTACTAAAACAACCGACTGGCGGTCAGGGATTCCTTACCGGATGGCCAAACCGGAATCCTGCTCGAAAAAGTGCAATTTTTCCATATCGAAACCGACGGGCATCATATCGCCCGTGCGGGGAATGGTGCGAAGATTGGTTCTGCAAACCAGAGTGGTGCCGCCTTTACCGGTTGAGGAGGAGTTAAAATAGATGAAAATTTCATTTCCCATGGGTTCAACCACTTCGACCAGAATGGTGCTGGTTGCATCAGTGGCTGCTTTATCACCACTCAGATGAATGTCTTCCGGGCGGATTCCCAGCACCAATGGCCGGTTGGCATATCCATCGAGAGCCGAATGATACTGATCAGGAATTTCAAGCTCGAGTCCGGATCCCTCTTCTACAAAGGTCAAGTGGGATTTCTGAATCAGGGTTCCGTTCATAAAATTCATCGATGGAGAACCGATAAAACCGGCGACAAACCGGTTGATCGGGTGGTTATACAAGTTCAAGGGGGTATCGATCTGATTAATCACCCCATCTTTCATTACAGTGATCCGGTCGCCCATGGTCATTGCTTCCACCTGATCGTGGGTCACGTAGATCATGGTGGCATCGAGACGTTTATGCAATTTTGAAATTTCAGTCCGCATCTGAACTCTCATTTTGGCATCGAGGTTAGAAAGCGGTTCATCGAACAGAAACACCTTGGGTTTTCTTACGATGGCACGTCCGACCGCCACCCGTTGCCGCTGCCCTCCTGACATGGCTTTCGGTTTACGATCCAGGTAATCGGTCAGCCCCAGAATTTCGGCGGCTTCCATCACCCGCTGGTGGATGTCCTCCTTCGAAAATTTCCGCAACTTGAGTCCAAATGCCAGATTCTCATAGACATTCATATGCGGATACAGGGCATAATTCTGAAAAACCATGGCAATGTCCCGGTCTTTCGGGTGAACATCATTCATTCTGACGCCGTCTATATACAACTCGCCGGATGAGATGGCCTCCAGGCCGGCCACCATCCGTAAGGTGGTTGATTTCCCGCATCCCGAAGGCCCGACCAGCACCATAAATTCCTTGTCACGGATTTCGAGATTGACATCCTTCGCCGCATACACGCCATTGTCGTATTGTTTGTAGACATTTTTCAGAATGACTTCAGCCATGGGAATCAGCCTTTACTTGAATGATTAAAATAGGTATTCCAGAATGCAGGATAGGAGATACTGACACTGTCAGCATTTAGAATGCGTGTGGGTGACGAAGCAACGAGGCCGGCTATTGCAAAACTCATGGCAATCCTGTGGTCATGAAAGGAGTCGATGGTGGTTCCCTTCAGCGGGACTCCCCCTTCAATCCGCATGCCATCGGTCAGTTCGGTTACCTGGGCTCCCATGGCTTTCAGACCCGTGACCATGGCCGCGATCCGATCACATTCTTTTACCCGCAATTCACCCGCACCGGAAATGGTGGTGGGGCCGGTTGCCATGGCCGCCGCAATACACAGAACAGGAATTTCATCAATGAGGGAAGGAATGATAGTTCCCCCGAGTTCAATACCTTTCAACCGGGAGGAACGACACGTTACCGACCCAATGGGTTCTGAACCAATTCTGCCGGTTTCCTCGATGGAAATATCAGCACCCATGGCTTCGAGTGCGTTAATAAATCCGGTTCGGGTCGGATTCAGCAGAATATTTGAAACCGTGACCACTGCATCGGGAACGATGGCCGCGGCCACCAGCCAGAATGCTGCAGAGGATGGATCTCCGGGAACGTGAATATCGGCGGGTTCCCATTCATGGGAAGGCGATGATTCCGCACAATAATAGCCATCTTCCGTCCAGGTTTTGAGATTCAGCATCCGTTCGGTATGATCACGGGAAAGGACTGGTTCTCTCACGATGGTTTTTCCCGAGGCGAAAAGTCCGGCCAGCAACACACAACTTTTCACCTGAGCAGAAGAAATTTCCATCCGGTAATCCATTCCGGAAAGTGCACGTCCATGAATCACAATTGGTGTTTTTCCATTAGCAGTTCCATGAATATCGGCACCCATTTCCTGAAGGGGGCGGATAATACGGTTCATAGGACGTTTCTGAATGGATGCATCCCCGTTCAGCGTCGAGGTGAATGGCTGTCCGGCCAGAATACCGCTCATCAGACGGATGGTGGTTCCGCTGTTGCCAACATCGAGAACCTCGGAACTGGCGGTAAAGGAACGGCGTCCGTGAGACACCACTTCCCACCAGTTTTCCTTTTTAACGATTGAAATGCCAAGAGATTGTAAAACCGACCGGGTGGACATGGGATCAGCTGCTTCGGAAAGGCCGTAAATACGGGTTTTTCCTGGCTGAAGGGCCGAAAACATCAAAGCCCGGTGTGAGACTGATTTATCGCCGGTAAGATGAACGGATCGATAGAAGGTTGATACGGGTGTGACCTGTGTTTCTGTCATTCAAAAAGACTCATTTCAAACTGGGGGATTCATGTTCCGGACAGGGAAACCCCATATCCGGCAAAGAGTCTTCAAAATAGAGATCGGATACAGTCAAATCAACTGAAATCTGACGACAGGTCCTTTAACCAGTTATACACAAGCTGGCTGGTCTTTCCAAAGGATAATTCCCGGCCTTCAATCCAACGGATCGGGACTCCTTCCTTTTCCATTTTTCTGAACCAGGTTTCCTGGCGCTTGGCAAATTTTCTGATGGCCTGATACAGACCGGTTTCCATCTCGGTAAAGGAAATCTGCCCTTCCAGGAAGTTGGTAAGCCATTTATATTCCAGTCCGAAAAAGCGAAGACGTTCTGCAGGAACACCCGATGCAAGCAACCGTTTGGTTTCCTCGATCATTCCCTGTTCAAGACGTGATTTCAGGCGTTGACCAATCCGTTCATACAGTTCCTGGCGGGGCCACTTTATTCCGATTACCAAAGGATTCAGGGGCGGAAACGATTCAGGAGCCAATGTGGAAGAAGCAATGGACAGAGCCTTCATCAGGCGTTTACGGTCGGTGGTATCGGTCGAATTGTGAAGGGACCGGCGTTTTGAGAGTTCACTTACCAGATTTTCATCGGGGATAAGGTCCCAGGCAGAATCGGGCTGACCCAAGGGGACCAATTGGTAATTCTGAAGCAAGGCACTCAGATAGAGTCCGGTTCCGCCGCAAACAACCGGTAAGTGCCCGCGGGAGGTCACATCCGCAATCAGCCGTCGGGCATCGGTTTGAAAATGGTAAAGGTCATAGTCTGTGGTGGGATCGCAGCAATCAATCAGATGAACAGGAACCTGGCCCTTCAGGGTCTGGTATTCCTGAAGATCCTTGCCGGTGCCGATATCCATCCCACGATAAACCTGGCGGCTGTCGGCACTGATGATTTCGCCATTAAACTGACTGGCAAGGGAAACAGCAAGGTGTGTTTTTCCCGAGGCAGTTGGCCCAAGGATAACGAGGATTCGGTACGGTTCAGGCATCGCTTCCGGACGATTCACCACCCGGACGGGTACGGGGACCCGTCTTCTTTTCCATGGATCGGATCAGTCCGGTGAACATCTGGTCAATTTCCTGCATGTGGCGGTACAAGGGAGCGGGTTTTTTGATATATCCCATCGATTCACTCAGTCTGATCAGGTAACGCAGCTCGATAAACGAATCGAAAGCGGCCTGGTAATGATGTATTTTATCCTGAATATTCCGCTTTAAAAACCCTTTTTCAATTTCGATGGGGACATCAGCTGCCGAATTTTTAATTCGCTGACCCAGTGCGGGCCATTCACTGATGGGAAAGGACTTGGTCTTTCGGATCAGTTCTTCACACAACTGATCCGATTTCTGCCAGATATCCAGATCTTCAACAGTTTCGGGTTTTCGGTTGTGGCGGGTTTCATGAGGATGGGTTTGCATAATGGACTCCGGCGGGTAAAGGTAAGGGGCAGAAAAAACCCGTTCAATGGTTTTCTGTTACCATTCTGTTAACAAACCACCAAAGCGTGGCATTAACATGGTAAAAATTCCGACTGGTAAATCGGATTTATTTTTTTATATTTCTGAAATCATGCGCAAATATTTCCATGTAAATACCTTCACCACTCTGCCAATGAAGGGAAATCCGGCCGGAGTGGTGCTTGGGGCAGACTCACTCAAACCTTCCGATATGCAGGCCATCGCCCGTGATCTGGCGCTGCCCGAGACGGTTTTTGTCCTTAAACCGGATAGCCGGGAATCGGTGGCCCGGCTGCGGTGGTTCTCCCCTGCTCAGGAACTGGAAATCAGTGGTCATGGCACCCTTGCTGCAGTGAACGTCCTCATTAAAGAACGTATGATTGCCCCACCCGATACCTTTGTACAGGTCATCAATCTTGAATATAAATCCGGGCAGCTCGCAGTCAGTCTTTCCAAATCCAATGGAACCGATCCGTCTGTTTGGATTAACCTTCCGGTTCCCTCTCTTTCTCCGTTTGGCGGAGCTCAGGAAGACATTTTCAGGCATCTGGGAATCACAGATAATGATATCGATTCCAGATTGCCCATCATGAAATCAGATACCCGCGTGCTCATCATTCCGGTTTTGGGATTGCTGACCCTGCGGAAAATTGCCCCGAACTTCGAGAATCTGAAACGCATTCTGGCCGATGAAGGACTCCGCGGAGTCAGCACATTCTGCAGAGAGACCATGCGGCCCTCTTCCAATTTTCACTCACGGTATTTCTCACCCGGAACCGGAATCAATGAAGATCCGGTCACCGGACTGGTCAACGGAATTCTGGCCCACTACTGGGTAAGTACGGTTCTTTCCTCGGTTGAAAACCGCACATACACATTTACCGGTGAGCAGGGCGAAGCCATCAGCCGTGAAGGTGAAGTAAAGGTGAACGTTCACATCCGGGACGGTAAAACACATGGTGTTGAAATCAGTGGATCGGCCCGGATTCTTCTGCAGGGAACTCTGGAATTCTGATTTCGGAATTACTGAACCTGCCACATCTCTGTTTCACCCCCTGGTGAACGGAGATCCCCACTCCAGGCACTGGCATTTGACCATCCTGATCAAATAACCCATAAGCCAACAGGACTTTGTATGTTCAGTCTGCTTTATTTCCTCTTTCTCCTGATTGCCCTTACCATTTTTACCATCAGCATCCGCCGGCTGATCACCGGACTTCGAATTGGAAAACCTGAAGACCGTTTTGACCAACCCCGTGACCGGATTCTGGCCATGCTGAAGATCGCACTCGGTCAGTCAAAGATCATGCGGGAGCCCATGGCCGGTTTGCTCCATGTTTTGGTTTTCTGGGGATTTCTTGTGTTAGGGCTCGGGTTGGTGGAAGAAATTTTCAAAGGACTTCTGCATAACGTTTTCACATTCAGTTTTGCTTTTCTGGGTCCGCTGTACTCGGTGATTACCATCAGCCAGGATTTCTTTGCACTGCTGGTTGGAGTGGCGGTCGTTGCCCTGCTGTTCCGCCGGTGGGTCCTGCGTCCGCGCCGGCTCTGGACGGGGGAAATGGGTCTGAAAAGTCAGTTAGATGCCACTTTCATTCTGTTTTTAATTGCAGGTGTGGTGAAAACGTATTTTCTGCAATACGCCTGGCACTACAATCATCTCGGTGGAATGTTTTCTTCTTCCTGGGAAATCAGACCGGTTACCCAGGCCATTGCCTCGCTGTGCGGTGACTCGGCAGAAGGTTATTACTTCTACTGGTGGGCCCACATGATCATTGTCTTTTCCTTCCTGAATTACCTGCCCTATTCCAAGCACCTTCATGTACTGACCTCGGTATTTAACGTTTACTTTACCCGGCTGAAACCACAGGGAAAACTCGAACCACTCAGAATCATGGAAACCATGACGAAGATGGAAGAAAACCCGGACATGGAAATGCCCACCTTCGGGGCAAAGGATGTGGAGGACCTGACCTGGAAACAACTGTTCGACAGTTACACCTGTACCGAATGCGGTCGTTGCACATCGGTTTGTCCCGCGAATCTGACCGGAAAACCGCTCTCGCCCCGAAAAATTATTGTGGATACCCGTCACCGTTTAACAGAAAAACTGGCTGCGCAGGCAAAAGGAGCCGATTCACCAGAGATGAAGGCAGCCAATGAAAAATTATTGGTGGATTCCTACATTTCCGAAGAGGAACTCTGGGCCTGTACCACCTGCCAGGCTTGTATGACCGAGTGCCCGGTGATGATTGAACATGTTCCCCAGATTATTGACATGCGCCGGCATCTGGTTCTGAATGAAAGCCGTGTTTCGCCCGAGCTCAAAATCATGTTCGATAACCTGGAAAGTAAGGGAATACCGTGGGCTTTTAATCCGCAGGACCGTGAAAAATGGGCAGAAGGACTCACCGTGCCCCGTATCGACGAAAAAGGCGGAAAGACAGACGTGTTATTCTGGGTGGGATGTGCAGGCTCCTTTGATGACCGGTATAAAAAAGTGACCCGTGCCCTTACCCACATTCTGAATGCGTCGGGTGTGGATTGGGCCATCGTTGGCAAAAAGGAAAAGTGCACAGGTGATCCGGCCCGGCGGGCCGGTAATGAAATGCTGGCCGAAACCCTCATGATCGAAAACATCGAGATGCTGAGTCAGTATCAGTTTAAAACCGTGGTTACCAGTTGCCCTCACTGCTTTAACACGCTGAAAAATGAATACGGCGATTTTGGCGGCCATTACACAGTGGTTCATCACACCGATTTTATTAATCAGCTCATCAGAGACGGAAAGCTGAACCTGAAGACAGCCGATACCGGAACGGTCACCTACCATGATTCCTGTTACCTGGGTCGGGCGAATGGGGTCTATGATGCTCCCAGAGAGATTCTCGATTTTCTGGGAGGTGTGCAGCCAGTGGAAATGCCCCGGTCGAAAGACAAAGGACTCTGCTGTGGTGCCGGTGGTGCCCGCATGTTCATGGAAGAAAAGATCGGAAAACGAATCAACATTGAACGGGCCGAGGAAGCAGTGGCCACCGGCGCTGACGCCGTTGCGACCGCCTGCCCTTTCTGCATGACGATGATGAATGATGGCGTGAAGTCAACTGATCGGCCGGATGTGAAAGTTCAGGACATTGCTGAGATTGTGGCCGATCGGATCGGGTAAATCCACGGCTGACAAACAGAGATCAACTGCAGAATTGCCACTGAATCGAAACAGTAGAATACCCGATCAGCCAACCTGCTGATTTTAAAAGGGGCCCGCAAAGCCCCTTTTTTATTCTGATAAGAGCAAGGCTGGTGAAATTCTTTAAACGGAACGCACTCCCCTGGCACAGAATCCGCCATTAACCGGGAAATCATGGGTCAAATTATCAACCCGAATGGGCGTTGCCATTGAAATGACACCCCACTGCCTTTATGTTTGCGCCATTCTGATCCGGGATGATGTATGATTTTTTTTACCTTCTTACTGCTGCTTCAGTCCGCCCCACTGACACAAACCCCGCTGACGCTGAATGCCATCTTTCAGAAACCCTATCTGCCAGGAAACCGGCCAGAGAACCCATCGCTTTCTCCTGATGGAAAATTTCTGGTGTTTCATTGGGATGAATCCGGGTCTGATACGGCCAGGTTGTGGATTCAGAATATAGATACCGGTGACCGCCGGCTGATTTCCGCATCGGCCGGATCCCGATTGGTTTCCTGGCGACCGGATGGAACGACTTTTCTGTTTCTGGACAAGGGAGATTTGTGGCAGGGATTCACATCGGGATCCCCTTCCACCATGATTACGGCCACGCATGGGTCCTTGTCGGATGTGGTTGAAAAACCAGATATGAGTGCATTGTTTCTTCTGGATGATCAGAAACTACATTCCATCCAGAAAGATGGCCCCCTTTTCACTTCGCGGCTGGTGAAATCAGACTCAGGGGAATCGGTTTCTCTCACTGGCTTCTCCCCTGCCATCAATGGAATGGTTCTGCAGGAATGGAAATCCGATTCGGTTCGTGTGAACATGGTCCCTCACTGGTTAGCCCCTGAGGTAAAAACGATTCCAAGCAGACGCTACTCCCATCCAGTATTCCGCTTTCTCATCACCCGGTCCGATTCATCCGCCACAGTCCGCTGGCCATCAGACGGCTGGATTTCAGGGTACGGCGGACCCGCCGTCGTTTCCCCATCAGGCGACTTTCTGGCTTTCTCGACTATCACCATCGATCAGAAATCCCGTCATCTGGTACTGATTAACCTCAAATCCATGCAGGCCGATACAATCTTTATTCACTCCGATCCTGCCTGGATCAATACGTTTGAAGGATTTGCTTTCTCACCGGACGGTCAGCTGCTCGGGTTCACACATGAAATGACCGGTTGGAATCATTTGTACACCTACCATCTGAAAACGAAACAGGTATCCACATGGACAAAGGGGCAATGGGAAGTCGACAGTTGGCTCTGGAACCCGGCGGTTAAACAGGAAATGGTCTTTACATCGACTCAGGACAGTCCGCATCAGCGGCATGTTTATACCGTTCGTGCTGGTTCATTGCCCAACAAGCTTACCAAAGACGATGCCATGAGAACAGGACTTAGAATCAGCAATCAGGGAGGAAAGCTGGTCTACCTGAAGGCAAGTCTGACCTCTCCTGGTGAACTGGTTGTCCTGAATCTGAAAACCGGAGAAGAACAGGTGGTGACCCGTACCGTTCCAGAACGGTTAAGGACCGTTCGCCTGACCCCGCCAGAAACCATTTCCATCTTGAATCATGAAACAAAGCAAATCTTTGCGGCCCACCGCTTTCTTCCCCCAGGTTATGACCGCCAGAAACAATATCCGGCAGTGGTGTTTGTACATGGAGCGGGATATTTGCAGAATGTGACCAACGAATTCGGCTATTATTGGAGGGAATACCTGTTTAATCAGTTTCTGGCCAGCCAGGGATATGTGGTCCTGAATATTGATTACTCGGGAAGCGCAGGTTACGGAAGAGAAAACCGTGTATCGGTTTTTCAGGACATGGGCGGTCCGGACTGGTCGGATTGTGTGGCTGCTGCACATTACCTTGCCGATTCGCTCTCTGTTGATCCCGGAAGGATCGGCATCTACGGCGGTTCCTACGGAGGTTTTCTTACCCTGATGAGCCTGTTTAAAAGTCCGGATGTTTTTAAAGCCGGTGCCGCCCTCCGGTCGGTGGCAAACTGGAAATTATACAACCGGTGGTATACCGAACAGCGCCTGGGTCCGCAGAAATACAACCAGGCCATCTATGAGAAAACATCGCCCATCACCTATGCAGACAGCCTGAAGAACCACCTGTTATTGCTTCATGGAATGGTGGATGACAATGTACTGGTACAGGATGTGATTCAGCTGATGGACCGGCTTGTTCAGAAAAAGAAGCCGTTTGATGTTCAGTTTTATCCTGCAGAAAATCATGGTTTCAAAGATCCCGATGCATGGCAACATCAATATGAAGCCATCTTCCGGCATTTTGAACGTCACCTGAAAAACCAGTTCCAGACAACTTCCGATTAAAGAGGGAAACAGAAAGGACTTTTGGTTTCAGAATAATCGGTCTTGGGATAATCAATGCTGGTCAATCATGCAATTCATGAAGACCATCGGCTGAAGAAAGCAGGAAGGAAGGATAATCAGGAGTGCCCAGGACTGGACTCGAACCAGCACGCACGCAGTGCACCACCCCCTCAAGATGGCGTGTCTACCAATTTCACCACCTGGGCATTTGTGGCTCCGGATGGACTCGAACCATCGACCCACTGCTTAAAAGGCAGTTGCTCTACCTACTGAGCTACGGAACCAACCGGAAATCAGGCCTGAAGCCTGACTTCTTTTTTAAAGAGCGACAAAGATAACACGATTTTCTTTTCCAGTCAATGGGAACCAATTAAACGTCCCATGCCCGAAAGAATTATTTTTTTACCTTCCGCGGACGATCGTACAATTTACCGAGCGCTTTATAACGATCGGCAATACCGTAAGGAACCTGTTCCCATGAAAAGCGCCAGGACCAGTTTCCGCCGAGCTTTCCGGGGAAATTCATCCGGGCTTCGGTTCCGAGATTCAGAAGATCCTGCATCGGGAAAACAACCGTATCGGCCACGCTGGCATAGCCCACACGGATCAGCTCACCCACCAGATCCTCGCCATAGTAATTCAGATATTTCTGAGTAAACTCATAGATATCATTTTTTCCTGCTTCGCGTTTGGCCACGTCAAAATAGGCCCGGGTGGTATCGTTATCATGGGATCCGGTGTAGACCACACAATTCGGAATGAAGTTGTGAGGAAGGAATTTAGTTTCCATATCGGTTCCGAAAGCGAATTGCATGATTTTCATGCCGGGAAACTCGAATTTGTCACGGAGGGCTTCCACTTCGGGGGTAATGACTCCAAGATCCTCTGCGATGATCGGAAGATTGCCCATGTGTTTCTGAACACTTGAAAACAATTTCTTGCCCGGGGCCTTCACCCACTTCCCTTTTTCGGCGGTTTTGGCATTTCCTTTGATTTCCCAGAACGCTTCAAATCCGCGGAAGTGGTCAATACGGACGATATCAACGATTTCGAACAATTTGGCGAAGCGGTCACGCCACCATTGGAAGTCATCGGCCTCCATGGCATCCCACCGATAAAGCGGATTGCCCCACAACTGACCGGTCGGGGAGAAATAGTCGGGAGGAACACCAGCACAGGTTTCGAGGTGCCCGTCTTCATCCACTGTGAAGTAATGCCGGTTCGCCCAGCAGTCGGCGCTGTCATAGGCAATGAAAATCGGAAGGTCCCCTACCACCTTAATTCCCTGACCGTTGGCGTAGGCCTTCACATCGTTCCATTGATAAAAGAAGTTGAACTGGATGAATTTCTGATACTCAATTTCACCAGCCAGTTTTTTAGTATAGTCTTTCACTGCTTTGGGTACCCGGTGACGGATATCAGCAGCCCACTCTTTCCAGTGAACACCACCATGGTGATTTTTAACGGCCATGAACAGCGCATAATCATCTAACCAGGCAGCGTTGGCCTTGCAGAATTTGGTATATTCCTTACGGTAGTTCTTGTCTTTCAGAACCTCGGTGGTGGAGAAAGTCTGGTAGGCTTTTCTGAGCAGATCGGTTTTGTAACCAATCACCCATCCGAAATCGATCTGGAGGGGATTGAACGCAGGAACCTGCCGCACATCTTCGGCGGTGAGAAGGCCCTGGGTAACCAGTTTATCCGGACTGACCATCAGCGGATTGCCGGCAAAAGCAGAGAAACATTGATACGGAGAATCACCATATCCGGTCGGTCCAAGAGGCAATACCTGCCAGAGACCAATGTCTGAGGCTTTGAGGAAGTCGATAAACCGGTAAGCCTGATCGCCCAGATCGCCGATACCATACCGGCCAGGCAATGAGGTTGGATGAAGCAGAATTCCGGCAGAACGATCAAATTTCATGACAGATAACCCTCTTTGGTTTGTTACAGACTAAACCGGCCTCATGATGAGCCGGATGAACCTGCAAAGGTATCATACCGGCCGGATTTGTCAAAGTGAAAGCGCTTTTTTAATATGAATTTAAGGCTTCAGTTTGCTAAGCGGAACTAAACGCAATGACGCAAGGCAGTCGCAAAGCACGCAGAGATTCTTGCATTTAAAATCAAAAAAACCTTTGCGCGCTCCTTGCCTTTCTCTTTGCGTTCAAAAAAATATAATTTCTACTCTCAGAACCGGAATACAAAGGAGACTTTGGGTTCCACTTTTGAAACGGCCTTATAGTCACCATCCCCTTCAGGAACGAAGGTCCATTGGTAGAACATGGAAACTACCATGAACGGATATGGTTTATAACCCAGTTCAGCCGTCAACAAACTTCTGTCATCGAGTGAAAAGACCGAAGAACCTGCCGACAAACCACGTTTGTAATAATCGGCGCGGGCCAGAACCGATGGAATCATGTCTCCCAGATCGGTGCCCAGGTGGAGCAGACCAGAATTCTTAATCCGGTAGGTTTCCTCATAGCTGCCGAGGATCTGGAGGGTTCCAAGAATCGTAGTAGTGAGTCCGCCATAGAGGCCATTTCCGGGATTTTTTGTATCCTTCAGAGCCTGCAGCTTTGTGGTGTACAGAGTATCGCTCAGTCTGGTAAGTCGTTCCACTTCGTAGAAAGGTCCGAAATAGTTGGCGATGAACTGATCACCGTTGATACGGTGCTCCAGTTTGGCCGATATGGCCAGGAACGAACCCAGTCCTTTCAGATTGGTTTCCAGCCCCATGCTTCCACCCGAGCCGTATCCGGCAAACTGACCAAATTCGGTGTAGATTCCGAAATCGATAAAATCATTATCAAGCAAGGGCAGTCCGGCATCGAAGGCAAGAGCGGTGACCGGGTTGGCTTCGGTAAACTGATTGTCGGTAATGATACCCCCATCATTCAGTTTTCTGCCATCTTCATTCATATCCATGATAAAAGTGGCACCGGTTTCGAGGGAACTCAGGAAAGGGATTCCGGTTTCTGCCAGTGGCATAAAGTAAGCACGTCCGCCCCAGATATCGGCACCAATCACATTGGAGGAAACGGTTTCAAATCCCCATTTATCGAAGCGCATATCGAACTCGAGACCAATTTTACGGTCATCATAAGATATGCCGTTGCTGTAGTTGTACATCAGCAATCCGCGGCCAAGACGTGCACTGGTCAGCTGGCCTACCCGGACGTAAAGTGGGGCCCGTTTCTGTGCATATCTCACATATCGGATGATCCGGATAAAATCATATCCTTCATCCCAATCTTCCTCGCGGATGTTTCCATCGGGCGAAATCCGCAAATTCAGATCGAGTCCAAGACCCCAGGGGCCAAACGACAATTCAGGAGCGGTATTGAAGAGGAAGTAGGGTTTTCCATCAACATAGGTCATTCCCAGGCCGCCGGTCATAACAGAACCAGTGGGATCGGCGGGAAGCTGAGCGAAGGATGGTATGGTGGACAGGACGATTAAAAGGGACACGATAAGACGCATTGAAACGATCTCCTTTTTAATGAATTAAATCAAACATGCTATTCAGGTAATACAAGTTCAAGCTGGTTACGGAAGTGATCTTTGATCAGCCTTTGTACGAGAGCCAGTTTCGAAGGAAGGATCCCGATGGACATGGTAATCTGATCAGTATAGTCTGTCGATTGAATCCTTACCTGATTTTGGCTGAAGATACGGATTAAATCTGCTTCCTGGCTGAAATCGGCCGTGATGATTCCGGTTACGTAGGTATACTGCCGCAGAATAACCGCGTTACCAACGGCACCTTTCGCTGTATCAGAATAGGCTCTTACCAATCCGCCGGTGCCCAGTTTGGTCCCTCCGAACCAACGCACCACAATACAGAGGATATTCTCCAATCCGGCATGATGCAAAACCGTTAAAATCGGTTTGCCCGCCGTTCCGGATGGTTCCCCATCATCCGATGTCCGTTCGATGATGTTTCCTGTTTGTTCGTTCCGGATCCGCCAGGCATAACAATGGTGAGTGGCATCATAGTATTTTTTCCGGCATTCGTTCAGTAGCCGGGTTGCCTCTGCGTCTGCTGAAACGGGGTATAATAAGCCAAGAAACCGGCTTCCGGTATCTTTCAGGCTGGCCGAGGCTGGTTCTCTGATGGTGAGATAGAAATCGGATGACGACTGTGAATCGGACATATCGGGATTAATTTACTACATTTATTCGTTTAAGCAGAAAATCACGCACAAGCAGCAACAGAACTTCATGAAAATCGGCATTACCTGTTACCCCACTTTTGGTGGCAGCGGTGTCCTGGCAACAGAACTCGGACTTTCACTTGCCCGGAAAGGACACTGTGTTCACTTTATTTCCTATGCGCAACCTTCACGTTTAACCCACATTCCACCGAATGTGTTTTTTCATGAAGTTCAGGTCAACATCTACCCCCTCTTCCAGTATCCATCTTACGACACAGCCCTGAGTTCGAAAATGGTCGATGTGACCCTTCATGAAAATCTGGATCTGCTGCATGTGCATTACGCGATTCCACACGCCACCAGCGCCTACCTGGCCAGACAAATTCTGAAAAACCACGGCAGGGACATCCGGGTAGCAACCACTTTGCACGGAACCGACATCACCCTCATCGGGCAGGATCCGAACTACATTCCCAGTGTTGAATTTGGAATTGATCAGAGTGACGGGGTGACGGCTGTCTCCCATTTCCTGAAATCGGAGACCAACCGCATTTTCAATATCCGCCGTGACATCAAGGTCATTCATAACTTTGTCGATCATCAGCGGTTTCAACGGACCGATCAGCCTGGTTTGAAGCAGCGTTTCGCACCCAGCGGCGAACCCGTCATTATTCACGTCTCTAACTTCAGACCGCTGAAACGGGTCAGTGATGTGATCCACATGTTCAGGGAAATCAGAAAAGTTAAGCGTGCCAGGCTCATTCTTGCTGGCGACGGCCCCGAACGGAGCGATGCCGAACGCCTCTGCCGTCAATTGGGTATCTGGGATGATACTTTCTTTATGGGCAAGTATGAAGCCGTTGAAGAGTTGCTCTCCATTGCCGATGTTTTTGTGATTCCCAGCGAAACCGAAACCTTTGGTCTGGCTGCACTGGAAGCCATGGCTTGCAGGGTCCCTGTCATCTCGAGCAACGTGGGCGGACTTCCCGAGCTGAATGTACATGGAAAAAGCGGATTTCTCTGTGAATTGGGAAATATTGATCAGATGGTCAGTCATGCCCTGACCATACTGGAGTCACCCGAGTCGCTGAACCGATTCCGGGAAGGGGCCTATCAGCGGTCTCTCGATTTCCAGGAAGCATCCATTGTGGATCAGTATGAAGCATTCTATCACGATTTGCTGAAAGACCGCGAGTGAAACCGGGTGACCCCCTCTTTCTGAAAGAAACTCCATGGCAACTGGTTCAGTTACTTGGAAAAGGAAAATCGGGATATTCCTGGCTGGTTTCACGGAACGGCCAGGTTGCCGTTTATAAGCAAATTCACCATGAGCCTGTCAGTTATTATCAGTTTGGCGACAAGTTTGCTGCCGAAATAAGGGCCTATCATCATCTAAAAGAGGCACAGGTAAACCTTCCCGCCTTGCTGGAATATGATGAAAAGGCCGAGTGGCTTCTGAAATCCTATCTGGAAGGACCGACCATAGCAGAACAAGTGGCCGCAGGTACTCTGAAAAACGACGTCTGGCCCCTCATATTCAGGCTAAGTCGTCATTTACAGGTACTCGGAATCAATCTCGACTGGTTTCCGGCTAATTTTATCCATACTGGCGGGAAGCTGTTCTATGTGGATTACGAATGGAACGGCTACGATCCGGAATGGGATTTTGTGAATTGGGGAATTTACTATTGGGTTAACCAACAGGGAATGAAAAAATTCCTCGAAACCGGTGATCACACGGCCATTAATCTGAACGGTACCGGCAAACCAATCACAAACCAACTGGAAAATGTGGTTGCCAGATTAATCAGTTTACAATCGGCCTCTTAGCCGGCTTCTGTGGGAAATCCGGCTGCCACCCAACCGATGGTACCACCGGCGAAATTGATCAATTCCCCTTTATAACCAGCCGATTTCAGTGCAGCAATCCCGTTGGCACTTCTGACCCCACTGCGACAAATCACCACCGCAGGAATGTCCGGATTGAGTTCATTTTGCCGGGCTAACAGAGAGCCGAGCGGAATCAAGGTGGTCCCTGTGGCCCGTACTTCGGCATATTCGGCAGGTTCGCGCACATCGATCAACTGATGAACCGGATTGGATTTTTTCCATTCGGAATATTCATGTGGGTTTAATTGAGTAATCGGATTGTTCTGAGTCATAACATCTCCCGGATGACAATAAAAAGGTTGTTCCTGTAAGGTGGTAATCACTGGTGAAGGGCCGCAGATGGGGCATGCCGGATTTTTTTTCAGACGGATTTCCTGAAATTCCCAGCGAAGAGCATTGAGAAGCACCAACCGGTTAATCAACGGCTTCCCGATTCCGGTGATCAGTTTGATAACCTCGGTTGCCTGCATGGTTCCCACCACCCCGGGCAGAACACCCAACACGCCGCCTTCCACGCAGGAAGGAACTACACCGGAAGGAGGCGCTTCCTGAAACAGACACCGGTAGCAGGCCCCCTGTCGGGAATCAAAAACCGTTACCTGTCCATCAAATCGGTAAACCGAGCCATAAACCACCGGTTTCCGGCTAAGGACTGCAGCATCATTGATCAGGTACCGTGCAGGAAAATTATCTGTTCCATCCACAATAATGTCGTAGCGGGAAAACAATCCCATTGCATGTTCCGGTGTCAACCGGAAGGGATAAGCCTCAACCTGAACCGACGGATTGAGTTGGTGAATGCGCCGTGCTGCCGCCTGGGTTTTACTGGTCCCCGCATCGGCGGTATCATAAAGCAACTGGCGCTGAAGATTCGAAACATCCACCCGGTCACCATCCACCAATCCAAGTGTCCCAACTCCGGCTGCTGCCAGAAACAAGGCCACTGGTGAACCCAGACCACCGGCACCAATTATCAGGACCCTTGCAGCCCGGAGTTTTTCCTGTCCGGTCTCTCCGATTTCATCGAGCGAAATCTGCCGGGCATACCGTTGCCGGTCATCGGAACTCAACATGATCAGCGGGAAAGTCCGGATTTCTTTGAAGGTTTTTTCAATAACCCTTTTGAGGGCGGCAACTGGTTCTGATCCTGTAACTTCAGAACGAGTGTCCGTTCAAACTCGGCGGCACCGGGGAAATCGGGAGCCAGTTTCAGACATTCACGAATAATGGAAAGCGCTCTGATTCCCTGATTGTTGTACAACAAGGCTCCGGCATAATTGTACAACATTTGTGCATCGGTATTATTCCGGTTGTAACTGGATTCGAGAAATTGAAGCGCCACCCCGGCCTGACCGGCTGCCAGATAATAAATTCCAAGCCATTTGGCAGAAAAATTGTCTGGGTTAATTTTTTCAAGGCGGTGCAGGTAACGCAGGGCCAGATCGAGACGGTTTTTAGCGATCAGTGTTTCTGAGGCCAGCCGGATGGGTGAATCATTATACGGGGCAAAGAAGTGCAGGGCATCCATGTGTTTCAGATAATCACCCAGCCGGTTATGCCTGCGGTACCAGTTTGCTATTTCCACATGGGCTTCTTCCCAGCCGATACCATGGTTCACAAACCGGGCTGCGTAAACATCCTCGATATCTGTGGAATCGGCAGGTTTAACCACCAGACTGGCAGAAAGGGTCGTTTCTACAAACGGCCATCCTTTTTTCAGCTTGCCCACTTTATACTCGGCCGACAGGAAGTCGAACCGGGTAAGCGGGTACTGAATGGTTGTGATAGAATCGAGGCGACCGGGCGTCAGGTTATTCATGGGTCCCTCTGGTTTTAGGTTATTGCCCAGAAGATAGCTGGTAAACCATTTCCCCATCATCCGGTATCCCACCCAGGTCGGGTGAAGGTGATCGGTCATAAGTTCATCACCGGGAATGCCATGTTTACTGATTCCCCGCATGAGGGAATCAATGGGAACCACCGGGTACCTGTATTCCTTTCCAAGCGACCGTATGACATCATTTATGGCCGAGGGAGCTCTGAATTTCAACTGGTCCAGATCGCTTGCCAATGAAAAGGCTTTCAATGCAGCCACCGAATCGGTATCCATCAGCTTTTTAGCTTTAAAAAACACGGAGTCTGCGGGCGGAAATGAGTCGGTTGCATTCGAAATAAAGGGTTTCTGATCACGCAGATTGGCCGTCAGGGTGGAAAGCACCACCGGAATTCCGGCCTCACGGTACTGATCGAGCATGTCACGCAGGTTTCCTTCAAACTGGTCAATTCCAGCCTGTTCCATTTCTGACCCATGAGGAATCAGTTGCTCTCCCACCATTCTTTCCATCAGGGTACCATCACCATCCGACTTGGCAGTCTGGGTATAGAGCCAGGCCATGCCATCACGGATCAGCTGAACGGTACGGTACTCCTCAAGAGCCAGCATGAGGTTAACCAGCCACCGGTTACTGCCGATGCTTTCGGTGGAACCGACTCCCAACGCACCATAATATTCGTTGTGTCCGGCGTAGAGAATCACCACATCGGGTTTCTGGCTGATAAACTCGGGTGTCAGATCCAGCAGGGTATAGCTGTTGATGGCTGCAAATGCCAGATTGATCACCTCAATTTTGTTCTCAGGAAATAAAATGGAATACCGGCGTTGAATTTCCTTCGAGAAAGTGGCATTGAGATCGTAAGGAAAACCGGCCGCACTGCTTTCTCCTATGACAAAAATCCGGAACACATCATCCGTTTTTTCTTTCTGAAATGCATCGGGCCAGGGAGAAGGCAGTGTGGTGATAGAATTAAAGTACCGGCTGGCAATCCAGTTATTCAAACAGATGTGGTCGGGAAAGTGTTTGGATACCGGAATCCACACATCCACTTTTCTGCCATAACCTCCCAGTCTTAATCCGACTTCAAGCAACACAAAAAAGAGAATGGGGATACTGACCAGAATGATGTAAAAAACGAATGGATATTTTTTTCCCTCTGAAGGAAGTTTTTCGTTTTCAGGAGTGGTTGATTTTTTTTTCATGTTGTCTTTGAATGAATTATATCGGATGAATCGTCAGACGGGTCGAGTAATAAGCTGCACCGCCGCCCTGCCGGCTCATCAGCGGTTCGGTAATCGCATTGGGACCCCAGCCTTTTTTAAGCCAGCCGCCCCGGTAAAGCAAAACGATATCGCGGCGTTGCCTGTGATCGGTGGTCACCTTCACCCGCATGGACCCGACCCGGGAGACCAGATCGACCACATCTCCCGTTTTCAGGCCGGGATACGCCAGGTTTTCCGGGTGAATGAAGGCTTCCGGGAAACCGTCCTGGTACTTTTCGAGCAATTGTGAGTTGTGGGCTTTCGGACCTGCAACGGTCATAAAAAACATCGGGTAAACCGATTCCTGTTCATACCGGTACGCATCGTATTTTCTGAGGAATTTGAACCGGCCCGTATCGGTATGAAATTGGCCATTTTCGAAAGGAATGGGTTTTTCACTGGTTCGGAGTGTTCCCTTTTCAGACAGTGTTTTCTGGTTGATTCCATCGGCATGAACTGGTTTCAACAGTCGGTCAATCCACTCCTGAACCGATCCTTCCATTCCCTTGAGTCCCAACCGCTCAGCAAGGAGCTGCATGATTTCAAAATCGGTTTTTGATTCACCAACCGGCGGGATAACCGGACGCATATAGGTCAGATAGGGATGTCCATAGGAACCCATGACATCTTCCTCCTCCACGAACGTGGTGGTGGGCAGGAAAAGATGGGCATAGGTGGCTGTATCAGTCAGGTAGGAATCGACAAGAATCACACAATCCATCTGCTCAAAGGCACGGATCACGGACGGAGAATTAGGTGTTTGTGCCACCGGATTTGCAAGCTGTATAAAGGCCACTTTCACAGGCGGATTGACCTCTCGCAGCAAATCAATCCCAAGCAGGGATTTTGAAACTTTTCTGGTGTGAATGGCATGTTCCCGTGCTTCGAGCGAGGTATCGAAAAATCGCCATTCATCGGTCGAATGGGAAACTCCTCCGCCCCGTTTCGAGATATGACCGGTCACCGCACCCAATGCGTGAATCAGTTCAACCACTTCGTTTCCATCCACATACCGCTGAACCCCGAAACCCATCAGAATTGCACAGGGATCCGCAGTACCATAGAGCACCGCCAGTTCTTCAACCTCCTGAGCAGTCAGCCCGGATTTTTCAATGCAAAGTTCCTGAGGGTATTCACGAAGAATCATTTCCAGTTTATCGAAATCATCGGTATGATTTCTGATAAAGGCCCGGTTAATCAGACGTTTTTCCATGAGGATTCTGATCATGGCCAACGCCAGAAATCCATCTCCATTCGGACGGATCTGGAAATATCTGTCCACAAATTTTACAGAATCGGAATAGATCGGGTCGATCAGAACAACCGGGACGCCCTGTTTTCTAAGGTCACTCAGAACCGGCAACAGGTGAATGCTGGTATGAATGGGGTTTCTGCCCCAGAGGATAACTCCGCGGGAATGTTTCAGATCCATCGGGTCCTGTATCACCGTGGCGCCGGTGCATGCAACACGTGCTGCTGTGGAGGCTCCGCCGCATATGCTTCCCCAGGTGGTGGTGACTCCGCCCAGCAAATTAAAAAAGCGGTGATGAAGAATTTTCATGGCCGACATGGATCCGGCCGATTGGTAGGACAAGATGCTGAGAGGTCCGTAACGATTCATGGACGACCGGATGGCCTGAACCGCCAAATCGAGGGCTTCATCCCAGGAAATCCGTTGCCATTCCCCATTGACTTTTTTCATCGGATGGGTGATCCGCTCGGGTGAATACACCCTTTCATCATATTTTCTGACCCGCTGGCAAATGATGGAATCGGTGTAGGGATTGCCGGGACCGCCTCCCATTTTTACCAATTTTCCACCCTCAACGGTGGCGTGTATTTCACACCCTTCGTAGCAATCGCGCGGACAGGCCGTTTGTATGGTTTCTGAGGTCATGGGCCGAAAATACTCAATTCAGGTTGGTTTTGTCAGGTTTATTGACTGTCAGTTAAGCGGAAACCGGCCAGCTGATTCCGTTCTTTCACGGTCAGAAGAATTCCATCCCGCACAAGAAACAAATCGCCGGCCTGCCCTGTGAGTTGCGTGGAAAGGGTGGTCTGCCGGGTGATTCTGGCCCGGAGCGGATCTGCCTGAACCAGATCATACCGGCGGTTCTGGTTTTCTAACACATGAAACCCGATCAGCACGGTTGTCCCCAGATCCAGAATATCGAGCCCGAAAGCAGTTTCCAGTCCAGGGGAAAAAGTGGTGATCCAGGAGGACATCAAATCAAAACCATCCTGTCCGGGAAGACATTTATCGGGGAACCGGGCTGTCAGGAAACCGGGAAAGTCGGGTTCGCTTCTCCTTGCCAGATCGGGCTCGGGGTTTCCGGGATCCAGTTTGCGGCGACTGTGGCCGGTCTGCGGATCCAACTCGGTGAAAAGCCGGTCCGGATGATGCGGATCATACACCCAGACCGTGTCGGGACCGGCATGATAAAACGCCAGATCGGGATGATACCAGAGCAATTGGCCATCGGAAAGGTTCAGCGCATAAACGCCTGCGTGTTCAGGTAACTTTGGGTCGAGGTACCCATGCAGGTACACCCGGTCACCCACCACTGTTTCCATGCCTGCAAACCAGGAATCGGCCAACCGGACTCCCTCCCAGACTGTTTTTCCATCTGACAGACGGATTGCAGAAAAACTGACCTGTTTTTTTTCCTTCTCCCTGTTTTCGATCACCAGCAGGTCCGATTCCGATAAAATAAACCGCCAGATCACTCCCGGGCTGTTCCAGACCCAGTCGGGTTTCCACTTTTTCTTACCAAATAAACTGAGCATACGTTCGTCCTGATTGATTCCCGCAGGAAAAAGCGGCAAACATTCCATTTTATCCGGCCAATTCCAAACGGTCATTTCGTTGATTTACCCTGCCCCGAAACCTATTTTTGCCGCTTCAAATTCCATGAACAACCCAAGCACCCCCCGGGCCCTGCCTTTTCGCCTGACTTCTCCGTTTTCAATCGGACTTATTTCACCATCCGGATTTGTCCGGGATGCCAGTGATCTGCAGTCGGCCATTCGTCATCTCACTGCCGATGGACATACCGTCCGTCCGGGCCGGAATGCGGGCGGCAGCTGGCAATATTTTTCGGGAACCGACACCGATCGCCTCTCCGACATCCGTCAGGCGGCGACCGATCCCGGACTGCAGGTCATTATGGCCACCCGCGGCGGATATGGCATCAGCCGTCTTATGGACCGGATTCCCTGGGAACAAATGGCCTTGGGAGGAAAGTCCTGGGTTGGTTTCAGTGATTTCACCCTGATTCATCTGGGACTGCTTGCCAAGACCGGTATGGTCAGTTTTGCAGGGCCAATGGCCGCCGTTGACCTTAAAAGTGATCTCTCCAGTCACGAAGGCTGGCATTTTCTTTCCCGGTTACTCACCGAGCCGGTGGTTTCGATGCCACCTGTAAGTACCCCGCATCCATATTCGGGTCAGACCATAGAAGGGACCATCTGGGGAGGTTGCCTTTCTCTGCTGGCCGCTGCCACCGGAACTCCCTGGATGCCAGAGGTGGAAGACGGGATTCTTTTTATCGAAGATGTTAACGAAGAACCTTACCGGATTGAAAGACTCCTGTTTCAGCTCTACCACGCCGGCATTCTTTCCCGTCAGAAAGCACTTTTATTTGGTGAATTCAATCAATGCCTTCCCGGTCCCGGATCGGCCTGGCCATATACCCTTGACCACGTGATCAATCATTTCAGAAATCTGTTGCCCTATCCGGTTCTCACCGGATTTCCCTTCGGCCATGTGGCAGGGAAACTGGCGGTTCCCATTGGTGGACATGCCCGGCTTACCATTGGCAAGAACGGATATAAAATCCGGTTTTCGGAGTATAATAAATGAATATCTGGGATCTTTCCGCCGTTAATGTGGCATATTTTGTTTCGGGTGGCGGATCAAATTTCGAAAATCTGGAACAGGTCTTCCGGCAGGAACCAGGCAAGGTCCGGGGAAAACTGGTGATTTCGAACCGGGCCGGTACCGGGGCACAATCCCGTGCGGCCACTCTTGGTCTTCCCTTTCTGATTCTGAAACCTGATCTGTTCAATTCCCAACAGGCCTACGAAGACCAGTTAAACAGTCTTTTACTGGACAATGACATTCATCTGATCTGCCTGGCTGGTTATCTGAAAAAATTACCCGACTCCACGGTTCATCGATGGGAAAACCGGATTCTGAATATCCATCCTTCTCTCCTGCCAGCCTTTGGCGGACCCGGTATGTATGGCCGGCATGTTCATGAAGCGGTTTTGAAGCGCGGCTGTAAACTGACGGGGGCCACCGTTCACCTGGTCACCCCGGATTACGATGCCGGACCGATCATTGCACAGGAAGCAGTGCCAGTATTGCAGGACGATACCCCTGACTCCCTTCAGAAGCGGGTTCTGACCATGGAACACCAACTATACCCGCAGGTGGTCGATCTGATTACCTCGACCCCCTGGACCATCGAAAACAACCAGTTTAAAATCAGGAATCAACATGAAAACCATTGAAAGAGCGCTGTTATCGGTATCGGACAAGCGCGGAATTGTTTCCTTCGCTTCAGCGCTGGTTCAGCGGGGAGTGAGTCTGCTTTCAACCGGCGGCACCTATCAGCTTCTGAAATCGAGCGGCATTGAAGTGACGGCGGTTGAATCGTACACCGGTTTTCCCGAAATGATGGATGGTCGCCTGAAAACCCTGCATCCGAAAATTCATGGTGGCATTCTGGCCCGTAAAAACAACCCTTCCGACCGGGAATCCATGACTGCTCATGGTATTTCTGATATCGACCTGGTGGTGGTTAATCTGTATCCGTTCGAGGCCACCATCCGGAAACCCGATGTGCACCTGGAAGAAGCCATTGAAAACGTCGACATCGGCGGGCCGACCATGCTGCGGGCTGCTGCGAAGAATTACCTGTTTACAGCACCGGTCGTCGATGTCAATGACTATGACCGCATCATAGCTGCCATGGATTCAAACGGAAACGATCTTCCCGATCCATTGCGTTACGATCTGATGGTGAAAGTGTTCACCCACACCGCCCATTACGACACCATGATTGCCGGTTATTTTTCCCGCCGGACCGATCAGAGCATTTTCAAACCGTATTTACAAATTTCGGTTCCTGTCACCGAATCGATGCGGTATGGTGAAAATGCCCATCAGCAGGCACGTTTGTATGGCGATTTTTATCAGTATTTCGACAAACTTCATGGCAAGGAACTGTCATACAACAATCTGGTCGATATTCAGGCAGCCGCTGAACTGACCGATGAATTTCCCGACCCGGCTCTGGCCATCATCAAACACACCAATCCGTGCGGGGTTGCCAGCGCCGGCAGTCTGGCTGCTGCCTGGGATGCAGCTTACGAAACCGACAAACAGGCTCCCTTTGGTGGAATCATTGCAGTTAACCGTCCTCTGGATATGGAGACGGCCTTGCGGATCAATGAAATTTTTACCGAAATCATCATTGCTCCGGCATTTCCTTCCGAGGTCCTCGACCTGTTAAAAAAGAAAAAGGATCGCCGGCTGCTCAGGCAACTTAAACCGGTTGCGGGTTCCTATCCATGGCAGATTAAAAGCATTGCGGGCGGATTTCTGGTACAGACCCCTGATTCACAGCCAGTCGATTCCGCTTCCTGGAAAGTGGTCACCCGACGCGAGCCGACCCCGAATGAACTCGAAGACCTTATCTTTGCATGGACGGTGGTCCGGCATGTAAAATCAAACGCCATTGTCTATGGTGGTCGCCGGCGCACACTCGGGGTTGGTGCCGGACAAATGAGCCGGGTGGACAGTTCGAAACTGGCCATCTGGAAAGCGAAAGAAGCCGGTCTTTCTCTGGAAGGATCGGTGGTGGCCAGCGATGCGTTTTTCCCCTTTGCCGATGGCGTGATTGAAGCAGCCAGGGCAGGAGCCACTGCTGTGATTCAACCGGGCGGAAGCATCAGAGATCAGGAAGTGATCGATGCTGCCAACGAGCACAACCTCGCAATGATTTTCACTGGAATCAGACATTTCAGACACTAAGGAATTGATTCATGGGATTTTTTGATCTGTTCAGCACCGAAATCGGAATTGATCTTGGAACAGCCAATACTCTGTTTTACGCCCGCGGTAAAGGGGTGGTGCTGAATGAACCTTCTATCGTTGCCGTGGACCGTGTTTCCAAATCGGTGGTGGCCATCGGAACCGATGCGCGGCAGATGCACGAGAAGACCCACGCAGACATTGTAACCATCCGTCCTTTAAAAGACGGGGTGATTGCCGATTTCGAAATGACCGAGGAACTGATCCGTGGTTTTATCCGCAAGGTCAATACCTCCTGGTTCCCTTCCATCAGACGAATGGTGGTTTGTGTTCCCAGCGGTGTGACTGAAGTGGAAAAACGGGCCGTTCGCGATTCGGCCGAACACTCGGGTGCAAAGGAAGTTTACCTGATCGCCGAACCCATGGCGGCTGCCATCGGAATTGGTCTGGATGTGGAACAACCCGTGGGAAATATGATCGTGGATATCGGGGGAGGAACCACCGAAATCGCGGTTATTGCCCTATCGGGTATCGTGGTCGATGAATCCATCCGGATTGGCGGTGATGAAATGGATCAGTCCATTATTCAGTTTTTCCGCAGAAATCACAATTTGCTGGTGGGTGAAAAAACCGCCGAAAACATTAAACGACTGATCGGCAGTGCCACTCCTCTCGAAGAAGAGCAAACGGTGACCGTAAAAGGCCGTGACCTCGTTACCGGAAATCCTAAGAACATTGATGTAAACTCAATCGAAATCCGCGATGCCTTAAATGAACCGGTCGAAGCAATTGTTTCGGCCATCCGTCTGGCCCTCGAACGAACCCCTCCGGAACTGGCTGCCGATATTCTTGACCGTGGTATCATGCTGACCGGTGGTGGTGCATTGATCCGTGGTCTCGATCAGCGTGTGCGCGAAGAAACCGGACTGCCGGTTCACGTGGCCGATGATCCGCTCACAGCCGTGGTCCGGGGAACCGGCCGGGTGCTCGAAGACATCGACAAGTACAAAGCCGTTCTGCTTAAAGCGCGCCGGTACTGATCAGGTCCGGTTGAAATCCCCGTAACCGGTTATGCAACGACTCATCGAACTGATTCTGACTTTCAGGGACCAGATTACGCTGGTTCTTCTGGTCATTATCAGCAACCTGCTTATTTTTTCGAATCAGATTCCGCAGATGAATCAGCTGAGAGCTCTGGCCTTCAGTTTATTTGCTTCTGCTGAGGAAACCGTTGGCGGAATCACACGTCTGACCGATGCGATACGGGAAAATGATCTGCTGCGTCAGGAAAACCTGCGGTTAAGCGAAGAAGTCTACCGCCTCCGGTCTGCCCGCCTCGAAAACATCCGGCTCCGCCGGGAACTTGGGTTTTCACCTGCCAATGACCCGGATCTCATTCCGGCCGATGTGATCAGGAAAGAATTGTTCCAGCGTGAAAATTACTTCACGGTCAACAAAGGAACCTCAGCCGGAATCCGTGAACAAAGCCTCGTCCGTACTTCGGAAGGAAGTGTCGGCCGGGTCGTTCTGGCCACCGACGACTATGCACTCATTCAACTCATGACCAGCAAAAGTTTCAGAATGGGCGCCAGAATCCAGCGGACAAACACGGAAGGAATTGTTACCTGGAATGGTGAACATCCCGGCCATGTGTACCTGTCGAACATTGTCCAGACGGCTGATGTGAGAAAGGGAGATCCGGTGGTAACCTCGCGGTTCAGTTCCTTTGCACCCGAAGGCATTCCGGTGGGCATTGTGGATTCCATCCATGTCGATCCGCGTCAGCTTTTCAAAACCATCCGCGTTAGAACCATGGTCGATCTCACCAAAACCGATCATGTCTACATCATCCGGGCAGAATCTGCCGATTCCACCCTGCTTCCGGAACTGACCACCGAGACTGCCCCATGAACCGGACCCTCTTCATTTTAACCATTCTGACCGTGGCGGTTCTTGCTGTCCAGACGTTTTTTATAGACCGGCTGGTCCTGTTCGGAATCCGCGCCGATATCGTTCTGATCCCCATTGCTGCCCTGGCTTTTCAGACCGGACGCATGGTGGGAATGGGCTACGGATTCCTGACAGGTCTGATTGTGGACATGTCGACCGGGTTCCTGGGAGTAAATGCCCTTTCAAAAACCATCGCAGGGTACCTCTGGGGTTCCTTCCACACCGAAGGAAAACCACTGAATAACTGGCTTCCTAATCAGTTTCTTCAGGTTTTTGCCATCGGCTGTGTGTTTCATTACCTCATTTACTCGGGGTTTATGCATCTGTACCTGGCCGATTCGGTCTGGCAGTTTATCATTAAATATCTGGGCGGACAGACACTTTACACTCTGTTGTTTGCCTTTCTGTTCCGGCTCTATTTCTGGAGCCGGCAGCGGTGAAGTTTTTTAATACATCCTGGCTGGGAAATACCGGAAGGCAGCGGGTGTTTCTGGTGCTGGGTGTCTCCCTGTTCCTGGTTGTGGCCGGCCGGTTGTTTTACCTGCAGGTGATTAAAGCCGATGTGTTTATGAAGGAATCGCGGAAAAATGCGATCCGCGACATTCCCATCATTCCCATCCGGGGAAATATGTATGACCGGCATGATCAACTGGTCATCGATTCCTATCCGTTTTATTCCCTGACGGTTACTCCGCGGGACTATCAGCCCGAACAAACCGGACTTCTGATTGATCTTCTGCAAACCGACTCGGCTACCTTCCATTCCAAACTGGATGAAGCCAGACGGTATTCACCTTTCGTCCCATCGGTGCTCTTCAGAGATGTTCCCTACCCAACCATGGTCACCTTTGAAGAATCGGCCTGGAAATTACGTGGTGTCAGTTATCGGGTGGATACCAAGCGAAACTATCCCGGCGTGATGAAAGGCAGTCACCTGTTCGGATATCTGGCAGAAGTCACTCCCGATATTATCCGGACCAATCCTGAGTTTTATGCCCTCGGCGACATGACGGGGGGTTCCGGACTGGAGAAATTCTATGAATCAGCCCTCAGGGGTGTTAAAGGGCATGAATTCTGGCTGGTCAACGCAACCGGTCAGCTTGTGGGCGAACTTGATAACGGTTCACTGAACATGGCACCAGTCAATGGAGATGACCTGTTTCTGACCATTGATGATGGCCTTCAGGCGTATGCAGAGCGTCTGATGGAAGGCAAAGCAGGCGGCGCCGTGGCCATCGACCCCAGGTCGGGAGAAATTCTGGCCATGGTGAGTAAACCAGACTTTGATCTGACTGCGCTTTCCGGACTAAAAAACTCCGCCTTCTGGCGTGACCTGGTCAGTGATCCGACCAAGCCACTGTTTAACCGTGCCACCCTCACCCGTTACCCGCCCGGCTCGACTTTTAAGCCTCTGATGGCAGCGGCGGCCCTTGAAGAAGGGGTTATTACCGAGACCACAAAGCTAAACTGCAACGGCATATTTTATTTCGGAAACCGCGGGTTCAAATGCCACGGCGGCCGGCATGGTGCCATTGATGTAAGAACAGCCATTCAAAAATCCTGTAACTCATTTTTCTATCAGCTTGCACTGAAAATTCCCCTCGACCGGTTACATGCCTATGGATTGATGTTTGGCCTCGGCCGGGTTTCCGAACTGGACCTTTATGAACAACGGGCCGGCCTGATACCCAACACCACTTATTACAACCGTGTTTACGGACCCAACGGCTGGACCCGTGGTTTTCTTGTTTCACTCGGAATTGGTCAGGGAGAAATTGGTATTTCACCACTTCAGTCAGCCATGATGACAGCCACCATTGCCAACGGTGGAATCTATTATCAGCCGCATCTGGTCAGAAAAATTTACCGGAAACAAACAGGAAAAACTGAAACCCTCCCGATTATCTCACGCCGGATCCCCATTTCTGAATCCAATCTGAAAATTGTGCAGGACGGCATGGCTCAGGTGGTCGAAGCCGGAACCGCCAGGGGAACAAAACTTCCCGATATCCGGCTGGCAGGAAAGACCGGTACGGCCCAGAACCCGCATGGCGAGGATCACTCCTGGTTTGTCTGTTTCGGACCTGTTGATTCGGCCAGTATTGCCATTGCGGTCATGATTGAAAATGGTGGTTTTGGTGCGGTTTCTGCGCTTCCCATTGCCCGTCAGATGCTGAAATATTATTTCTACGGACCCGATTTTATCAAAAAAGAAGAAGAAGCGGCGGCCCGTATTTCCTCTCAACCGGTTCTGAAAACCCGTTCAGATTCCCTGAGGTTCGCCGACTGATATGCTGAAACGTTCCTTACCCATCGACTGGACCATCATTATCTGTGTTCTGATCCTGATCACGGCCGGCTCTCTGGCCATTTTCAGCACCACCATTAACTCGGGCGTAAGTGAAAATTTCTATCGTCAGATGATCTGGGTGGTCATTTCTCTGGCCATGGCCGTCTCCTTTTTCTTCATCAATCTGCGGATGTTTCAGATCATTTCCATTCTGTTGTATGGAATCAGCCTGATCCTGCTCGTCCTGGTGCTCCTCGTCGGACGTGAAGTATATGGAAGTCAGTCCTGGCTCTACATCGGGCCGATCGGCATTCAGCCCTCAGAGTTCACGAAATATACCACGGTGCTGATGGTAGCCAATTATCTGAGTATCGGAAAAGCAGGCCGCCATATCTGGGTTCAGCCCATCGTCGGCGTCCTGATTATCCTTGTTCCGGTGGGTCTGATTCTGATGCAGCCAGATACCGGAACCGCCCTCGTTTTTCTAGGCATGACCATTCCCCTGCTTTTCTGGGTCGGACTGGATGAACTGGTCACTTTCGTTCTGATTTCTCCCGTCATCTGTGCAGTACTGGCGTTTATCAATTTCTATTTCTTTGTCGGATTCATCATCATCGGAATCCTGTTCATTTTCGCCAAAAGAAGCAACCTGTTTAATTCCCTTCTCTACATTTCCATGAATCTGGCATCCGGATTCGGTACCGTTTACTTCATCGAGAACGTTTTACTTCCTCACCAACGGAAACGGCTCGAGATTCTGCTCGATCCCTTCATCGATCCGAAAGGCGCAGGGTATAATGTAATTCAGTCAGAAGTGGCCATTGGCTCGGGCGGATGGTTTGGCAAGGGATTTATGGAAGGAACGCAGACCCAGCTGGGATTTCTTCCCAAGCAATGGACCGATTTCATTTTCTGTGTGATTGCGGAAGAATATGGTTTTATCGGTGGCATGATCCTGATAATCACCTTTGCCGTCCTGCTGGGAAGATTGCTGACCATTGCTGGTCAGACCAAAAACCGCTTTGCTTCTGTTTTCCTGATGGGAACGGTTCTGGTCATCGGTATTCACCTGTTCATCAATCTGGGCATGACCATGGGACTGCTTCCCATTATCGGCATTCCGTTGCCATTCGTCAGTTACGGTGGCAGTTCCATGCTCACCTTTATGGCATTCACCGGCACCGCTTTGGCCATTTATGCACAGCAGCGGGATGAACTGCCCTCTATCTGAGGAGTCAGAGAAGAATCTCAAGTTCCTTTCTGTGCAGGTTCAGCCAGTTTAATACCAGCCGCATTTCATCCACTGCTTCAGGACCGAACTGATCGGGAGGGGGTTGGGAGGCAACCATTTCCCTGAATTCGGATAGCTGTAATTCAAATTCCCTGTTCGCTTCCTGACCAGCAACATGACCATGATTAATCAGCAGACCGAACCGGATAAAATAAAAGTCAAAGGCCTCCTGCTGACCGGCACGCGGGTGTTTAACCACCAGAGATTGTCGGGTCAGACCATTGGCCCTGTTGAAATAGAGAAAAACCCGCCCAAGTTCCCTGATCCGGTCCCGCAAAACAGCCGCCCACTCAAACTGCTCATTCGCTGCCGCTTCCTGCATCCGGGAGTTCAGTGAGTCGGTAAGCGCACGGTTTTCCCCCGAAAGAAATCCGGCCAGCACATCAATCCGCTCTCCATACGCTTCTTTGGAAATTTCACCGGCGCAGGGCCCGGGACATTTGCCCAGAGAATAGTAAGTACAAAGTTTTCCGCGGGCAAAGGTGGAATCATCGCAAGGACGCAACCAGCCGGTATCCAACATCCAGTCATGTATGGCACCTGCATGAAATGAACTGGCAAACGGTCCGTAGTAATCTGCAGACCGGTCATTCAGATGGCGGGTGGCCTCAAGACGGGGAAACGGATGCCGGCGGTCCAGTTTCAGAAATGGGTAACTCTGATAATCAAGCAACAACCGGTTATACGGTGGCTGATACTGCTTGATCAGCCGTGATTCCTGAACCAGCGCTCCCAGTTCGGTCTGTGTTTCTGCAAACCGCACCTGACGGGCAAGCCGGATCATTTTGAGATTTTTAGACGACTGGTTGTGACGGCCGGTAAAGTAACTGAGCACCCGCGAACGCAGATCAACTGCTTTTCCCACGTAGAGAATACGCCCATGGGTGTCCTCGAACCAATAGACACCGGCCGAGGAGGGAAACGTTTCAGAAACCAGATCTTTCAGCCGGGCCACTGTTGCAGGCAGAGGTCGGTTTTCATCCACCTTTCCATACTGAAACTTCGACAGATCCTGCAAAGACTTATCCGGAAATTTTTCGATAAAGGTATCGGTCTGAAGAATAAACAGCGAGGCCGTGGTTTCTGCATCTCCCATGGCCCGGTGAGCCCTTGGGTTTCGGATTCCATGAAACCGGGCCATTGAGGAAAGACTGTAACTTTTCAAGCCCGGCCACAGTCGCCTTCCCAACCGGACGGTGCACAACCAGGTCCAGCCAGGATCGCGGATTCCAAGCCTTTTCCATTCATTGCGGAACATTCCCCGGTCGAAGGATGCGTTTTGCGCCACCACCCAATGTCCGGTCATGATTCGCTCCACCTCTGGCCAGATATCGGCAAATGAGGGCGCTTCGAGCACCATGCTGTCATCAATTCCCGTTAATCGGGTGATGAAGGAAGAAATATGCTGTCCCGGATTGATGAGCCATTCCCACCGGGCCGTCACTTTTCCATGGTTCACTTCCACCATGGCCAGTTCAATAATCCGGGCAGAGGGACCCATGCCGGTGGTTTCTGTATCAAGAACAATAAACGGATACATGGGGTGTCCTGCAGGTTCCTGAAACAATCCTGTTACCGGCTTTGTTGATTCTGCAGAGGTGGAATCGGACTTCATGGAAGGAATCATGCTGTTTATTTATACAGTAATTTCATCATAAGCCGGGTTGAAAGCAAACTGGTAACCGGGATTGGAGTCCTGTGTTCTTTCTGGCGATATTTACCGGCTTAAAAAACGGAGTGACTGAAGAACACATGGCATCCATCACTTTCCGGCATCTTGGTTCTCTTCTGGTGGTGTCCATCGTGTTTTTTTTCATCGGCATGGCTCTGCAGCCACTGAGGACAGTCAATACCTCCAAACCTGATCCGACCATTGCCCGGTGGCTGTCGGTTCCGGGAATTGATTGGCAGGATCCGCTGCATCAGGCCATTGTGGCCGACCTGATTGAGGCAGCCAACCCGGATTCCGATGGTGAAATGGTTGTCCGATCCATCAGACGGTATCAATCCGATCAACTGGCACGTGGTCTTGCAGAAAACAGACAACAGGCCGGGCTGGTATTTCATGATCCGTTCAATGCCCTCCGTCAATTTTCAGAGTTTACCCTGCTGTATGCAATTGTCCTGATTTTTTCGGTTTTTGGGGCACAGACCATCGGTACTTACCGGTTTTTACTTTTCATCCGGAAGGAGGAACAGGAGTCGGAAGGATGGCACGATGCCGGCCGGACCCTTTTGCTTTTCGTTCTCTTCTCTCCCGGTTTTCTGGTTGCATACAGCCTCAAAGCCTTCTGGACCGCTGATTCCTGGCCGGTCCTGGTGGCATTAGGTCTTCTCACCAATGGAAGTCTGGCCCTGTATTCCCAAAAATTCCTGAACCTGCTTCTGACCAATCACCATCACGGATTTATTCAGATGGCACGGGTCCGCGGTGTCAATGAAAATTTCTCACCCGGTAAACCAGATGGGGTTCCCTGGCGGGTCATCCTTTCCTGGAAAAAGTCCTGTCCGGGACATCTTCTTCATCATTCCATGTTAAACGCACGGTTGGATTACGGACCCACCGCACGCGAACAGGCAGCCTTCACGGTCACCTGTCTGATCATTCTGGAAATGGCCCTGAACATTCAGGGACGTTTCGGGTATGAATTGCTAAGACAGGTCCTTTTCCGGAACTTACCCGATGTGCTGATCATGATGGCTTCCCTCTTCCTGCTGGTGCGGGCCACTGAATGGGTCGTCGATGTGCAGCGTTACCGGAAACAACTGAGTATGGATCGATCAGCATCCGGAGACAACCCATGACCGGCTGGATGACCCACAGGGACCGCCGCTGGTTCCTGATCTGGATCACAGGCCTGCTGATTTTACTGGCATGGAATCTGCTGTTCCTCAACCGGCCGGCTATGTTGAGAGTATGGTCCGGTTTTGGTAATACCCTGATGATCACCGTCGTCAGTCTGTGCACCGCCACCCTTCTGTCGGTTTCCTTTTCGCTAATCATGACCCTGACCAGATGGAACCATCACCGCTGGATATTCACAATGCTGGATCTGATCCTCGGGACCTTACGGTCAGTTCCCCAGATCATCGGACTCCTTCTGGGATTTATCATTCTGACCCTGCTTATCCAGGCAGACTGGCTGACCTCACCCACCCTGATCCTGACCGGAATGGGTCTTACCGTCGGATTGGTCATGTTTCATGAATTCACCGACATGCTGAATGACCGGATTGCCGCCTTTGAACAAACCGATTTTGTTCATGCCTCAAGGGTAGCTGGCGTTCCTGACCGGGTATTGATCCTGATCGAAATCTGGTGGAGAAACAGCCGCCCCCACCTGATCAATAAACTTATCAGCGGAACCGGTCTGACAATCTTTCTGCTTTGCAGCATTGATTTTGTGCTTTCGGTCGGACTTTCACAAACGGTCAGTGCGGTGAACTTTCCTCCCACGCTCGGCTCAATGCTGGCCCATATCGACAGCAAACAGGACATCCTTTCCATCGGTGTGTTGCTGTCCGATCCAACTTACTTCTGGCCGATGATAACCCGCCACCTTCAGGGCTTGTCAGTCGCCTTTCTCATCACCTTTACCCTGGTCTGCTGGTTCCGCATCGGCAATGGCTATTCCGGAAGGCATCATCTGTGAATCCCTGGTCGTTTTCCCTTACCATCAGCAGTGAGGCCCGGCGTCTGGTTCAAATTGAACGGTTTTTAATTCAGCCCGGAAAAATCAACGTTCTCTTCGGTGAATCCGGCATCGGAAAAAGTCTCATTGCCCGTTCCCTGTTTGGTCTTGCCGATCAGACCCGGCTTGGACTGCGCGTAAACGGTGAACGATATGAAGACTATTGCAAAACAGCACGGACTCAGACCTTCAGAAAACAGGGATTTTTCGTCTTCCAGGAACCCTCCACTCACCTGAATCCGGCCATGACCGTGCAGGACCAGCTTCATGAAGCAGACCTGGCCGGGCTTTCCGGCGAGGAGGCGATTCTGACCGCGCTCTGGCAATCGGATGGATGGAAACCTCTTCTGCCTGTCTATCCGCAATCTTACCGTCCCAGTGGCGGAGAAAAACAACGATTTCTGCTGGCCATGGCGCTGCAAAAGGCCAAACGACTGCAGAAAGGATCAAATCCGGAAGCCCTTTTTGTTTTCGATGAACCCACCGGCAGTCTGGATAATGGATTCCGCAATGCATTTCTGCAGCAACTGATGCAGTCTTACCGGACTTATGGAACCACCGCACTGCTGATCACACACGATTACACCATCATCACGTACCTGCAGGAACAGGAATGGCTGCCTCATTTTCAATTTCAGGAACTGAGCCGGCAACCGGATGGATCGGTCACGCAGACAGAATTTGACGCAGCCGGTTATTCCGGCTGGCAGCAATCCCTTCAGCCTTTGAAACAAACCAATGGCCACCCAGTCCTGTCCCTCGAGTCAGGACTGGAGGTTCACGGGCGCCGGCTCGTTTTTTCCAATGAGGCAGCCAATCAGGTGAACCTGTCGCTGACAGCCGGTAATCTGACCTATCTGAAGGCACCAAGCGGAGTGGGAAAAACCACCATTGCCCGTGTCATTCTTGGTTTGTACCGCGCCTCAGATCTGAATCTGACCATCGGAAGCCATTTACTGAATGGAAACACTCCGCCCGGGTTCTGGAAAAATACCCTGTGGGGAAAGACCCTTTCCATGGCCTTTCAGCTGGCCGATGAAGCGCTGAACCAATCTTCAACGGTGGAACAGGTCTTTTTTGCATTGCGCAATCCAGATCTTTCCACGTCTGAACAGGTGCGCGCTTACCTTCAAACTGCATTCATCAATCAGATAGACCCGGGCTTTCTGAAACAAAAGGTGAAATTCCTGAGCGGTGGCCAGAAACAGCGACTGAATCTTCTCAGAAGCATGGCTGCCTCTCCCCGGATTCTGATTCTCGATGAACCATTGAACGGAGTTGATTTCCGGACGATTCAGCTTTTTATGAACCTGCTTACAACGGCTCTGGAAAAACAGACTGCCGTTTTACTGATTTCTCACAATGAAGCCATCTTTGACCGCCTCACCAGACCTGGCAACCGGATCTTTTTATCAGCGGATATCGTCTGATGGGCATTAATAGATGGAATTTACCGGTCCTCATGATTGTTTTAAGCACAAGTTCCTTTTCCCCGGAGGTTAATCATGCATAAAGTACTTTTTCTGGTGTTGATCGCTGCAACCGCCCTGACCGGCTGTTCCACTTTCAGCGAACTCTCTCCCAAACCCCCGATTTCGTCTGCCGAAGGCACTTACATCGAACTGAAAGCGGGTGATAACCGGTTCGACCTGTCTGCAAAAAACAAATATTACATTGCCTTCCCCGGAACCGACCGCGAAGGAATGGCCCTGGCTTTGAAAAGCGACCAGTTTGATGTGCTTCGTTTTTATTTCACCAGCCGGTTCGATGACGGAAAGGGCGAGATTGTTAAAATCAAAGAAATGGAAGCGGCACCGGCCGGATTCCGTGCCTGGAAATTTGAACGGTCAGGCCAGACGCACTACTGGGTGATTGATAGTGTGACGGCCGACCTGACTCTAAACCTACAATACCGTTACCTCCCCGACTGGCGTTTCCGGTTCGAATCAACCTTTGCTGCTCTGGAAAAGGATCATCAGTCGGCCATTGCAAACCGGTTGTACGTCGATTCCCTCGGATCTAAAGTCAATTTTCAGGGATTTCAATTCCCCACTGCGCTTGCTGAACTTGAGAAATTCATCGGCATACAAAAACAGGTTCAGGCCGGTCTCACTCAGCTCAAGTCAGTGATCCCGGTTGCAAGCCAGACTTCCGCAGACCCATCCTTCAGTTCATGGAATCAACTTTCCTCGGCCGTTGCCGATGAACTGGCCTTCCAAAACCTTTACCTGAAACTGCTGAAGGCCTACAGGCTCGAATCTGAAACCCGTAATAATCCGGCCATGCTGGCAGGTTCCATCGAGGTTCTCAGCGATCTTCTTGGCTCATTAAACCGGTTTCCTGCCGGAACCCAGTCCGAGATCCTGAAAACATTCCGCCCGCGGGTTCAAAGTCTGACCTCCTGGTTTGATCAGCGCATCCGGCAGAAACAGGATATAAAACCCTTCGATGAAAACCTGGCTTCGGTCGAATCCCTGTATCCTCTGCTCTCCCTCACACCTGCAGCCGATTTTAATCAGGTGGTTGGTTTCAGAAACCGTTTTAACCAGAATACCACTCAACTATCGACCCTGACATCCACTCTGGAAAAGCTGAGCGGGGAGGTCAGTGAGTATCAGGGATGGCCCACTTCCGACTTTTATCAGGGATTGGTCAGACGACTCGAGAACCTGCAATCTTCCCTTCCTCGTGTTCAGACCAGCGAATATGGTACCTGGTCGGGAACGCGGGCTGTCAGCCTTCTGAACGGTCAGATCAGGTCCGCTCTCGATCAGTATAACAAGACGTTGTCTCAATACCGCCGGGCAGGAGCAGCCGCCGGAACCATTTCCCAACTGAAAAATGAGAACGATTTTAAATCGATTCTTTCCCTTCTGAACCGAAACAAGGACCTGGGTTTTCTGCTGGCACAGTACCGCGGTCTGGATGAAGCCTCGGTAAATGCCCAACGTGATTCCATCTCTGCCAATATCCGCAACCATGAATTTGGTGCCGCCGAAAATGGCCTGATCGAATTGAACCGCGACACCGATTATCTGGATCTGAAAGCCATTCTTCCGTACAAGTCCCGCACGGTAAGAGATCTCGAGCAGACTCTCTTCCAGACCGTGGAATCCCTCACCGATGAGCTCGTCTCCGGCTTTATGAAGGAAAACAGTCAGACTGTTGATGCCGTTGACAGTTTGTACACCGCCTCCGTCTGGGAACCTGTTTACACCATTTCCTACACCACGGGAAATGAGGGTGATCTGCAGAAGAAAAACCAGGCCATCCGTGACCGGTTAACCCGGTTGAAAACCGTCACCTTTCCAGAAAATGCCATCGATCTGATTTACCGGGATTTTCTTTCCAATCCATCTGCCAACGGAGTGGCGAAGGCACGTGCCATCCTTGCCCACGGAAAAATGTATAAAGGAACCGATCAGAAAATAAAAACGGCCATTGCCGAGGTGGATCCGATGCTGGCCAAACGCATCACCAAGCCAACCCAGTACCGGAAAGTGTTTGTCACACCCGTCACCTCAAATCAATCGGGAAGCAATGACTACCGGTTCCGGATGAATCTGGTCATGGAAACCGATGCGGCCTTTCCCGTTTGGGATATTAATATCAAATTACCAGCCGAATTGGCCAAAAATGCCAGCCAGGAATCCTGGTTTGAATCGATCACCATCAATGGTAAACCCATTAAAAATGAAGGTCGGATTGTGATCGAAGCTCCCACCGCTGCCAATGATTATACAGCCAGAATCACCCCGATCCAGACTAACAAGGGGAAAGAAAACATTCTGGACGTTCAGTTCAGACACCGGTCATTCAAGGTTCATGAAATCAGTGTCATGACCCAGGTACCTCTTATCCGTAAAAATTAACCGAACCGGAGCATCACATGAAAAAAGGACTTCTCATTGGCGGTGGAATTGCTGTTGTGGCCCTGCTCACCTTTCTGTTCTGGCCATCCAACCGGCTGAAAGATACCATTGCCATTCCATACATCTCACACCAGCCTCCTGTTCTGGACCCACAGCTTCCGGCAGCCGACCCGTTATCCGATAAACTGGATGAAGTGCTGTATGATGGTCTGTTTAACATCTCCGCAAATCCGTCGGGAATCGTTTATGAAGATGGATTGGGTGAACTGGTCGGGATTACCACCGAAAATACCGTGATTATCCGTCTGAAACCGGGTAAAAAATGGCATGATTCCTGGAAACCGGTCGTTCAGGATGATGAACTGACCATCAGCGAAGGAAACATGGTTCCGGTCACTGCACGGGATATCCGATTTACCCTGCGCCGGATTCTGGCACTGGGAAGTTTGTCGCCCGATTATATTCTGGTGGCACAGGCTCTCGAATCCTTTGACTTCACAGGTCCCGATGAAAACGATGAAATACGGTTTCAGTTAAAACCCACCAGAATCTGGACCGAAAATGATGTCAAGGAAGTCTTTTCTTTTAAAGTTCTGCCTGCAAGCTCTCAGCTGAATCAGGCTGCCTATCCGATCGGATCGGGACCCTACCTGCAGGTCAGACCGGAAGGAACCCCGGATTGGTTCATCAGAATGCCAGGGGGGCCGGCCGGAATCACCACTCTGAAACTGGTTCCGTTTATTGATAACTCCACCTACCAGACCGAGTTTGCCAACGGTGAGTTTAATGTTCTTCCGGGTACGCCCTTCGGATCTTCCTCTCCGCTCCTGTCTGACCCGGAGGAATTTTTTGCCAAACCCAACATCAGCACCACCTTCTTCGCGGTTTTATTCAACACCGACCGTCTGAGTCTGGAACAGAGACAAAGTCTGCGCGGATTGCTGAACAATCAGGCCATTCTGAGCCGGTTTTTCAAAGCCGGAACACCCCAGCAACGGCCGGTGACCGACTACAAGGGAAAAACCAATGCTTACAATGATTTTCTCAATTACAGTGTGTTTCCCTCAAGTTCCTATTACATCGAAGAGGAAGTGGTGACCCCTGCCCGTTTGTCGGCAGGACCTGATCTGTCAGTACTTCCCGATTCGGTCCGGATCAAAGTGTTTCTGAATGCAGGAAACCGTGAAGAGTTATCCGAATTGGTCACCATACTGAATGAACCAGCCATTGGTAAAAACCGGATCCGGGCCACAGCCGCCTCGGCCGAAGACCTCCGTACCGGTAATTACGATGCGGTTCTGGTGGCGGTTAATGGCTACCGGAGCAATTTCCTGTTCGATCTGTACGATATTTTCCTGCGGGAACCTGATCCTGAACAGTACCGGATCAATCTGGTAACCAATGGAATGGGAGGTACAGTGAATGCCTCGTCCCTGGCCGGCAACCGGAACTACTTCCGGCTGGATGCCACCGACACCAAGGGCGATCCTGAAAAGGAAGCACTCCTGCTTGAATACGTCTACGGATTTATGGCCGCATCGAACATCGGGGACAAACAGGAATATGCCAGACGGGTCGATCAGACCGAACATGAACTGGCTCTGGGAGCCTGGCTCTTTTCCCTTCCGAGTCTGAATTACTTCTCCACTCAATTTGACCCTGCCAGTATTTATCTGTACGGAGTGACTTCACAGCTCTCCACCATTGAACAATGGCGCGAAGCCATGAAAAAGTAAGAATGATCCGGTCGGTACTCACCCTCATTCTGGTCGGATTTTTTCAGGCAGGTGTAGCTCAGTCCGTTCAACCTGCCTGGCTCGGGCAGGTGGTTTCAGAAACTAACCAGGTGCTCACAGTCGCAGCAAAGGAAGCCGGGGTGACAGCCCCGGTTCTTGTTATCCGGAATGTTAAGAATGGATGGGAAGTGACGACCATAAATCCGGTAAACCACTCCCTAGCCAGAACGGTCGATGCGTTATTCAGGAAACTGGCCCTGTACGCACGGTCAGACGGGTACCGGATTGACCTGGAGGAGCAGGTGATCCGCATTACCAATGGGGGTGAAGCCGGCTGATAGCCGGTTCGTTTCTACTTCAGATAAACCACCGGTTTTGAAATGGTCGATCCGGCTGTGCGGATGATGATGTAATAGACGCCCGAAGCCACCGGCTGCCCGGTCGGAGACCATTGCCACTCATGCCTTCCCGGTGTCAGTTGAATTTTTTGAGTCATTTGCACCTGACCCAGCACCGACACCACCGAAATGGTGGCCTCTCCGCCTGTCGCTACTGAATAATCCATTTGTACCGACGGATTGAACGGATTCGGCCATATAGAATGCACCTCGAGCTTTCCAATTGTTTCCCCGGTTGATTTCACTCGGATAACCGGATAGGACGTCCGTTCACCCGATGCCGACAATTCATCCAGCCGGTAATACCATACCCGGGCCTGATGGGGAACAAGGTCCGTCCATTCATACTGCCCGCCATTGGTGCCATGGGGGGCTTTTTTATCCGTCAGATCAACCGACGCAATTTTCCTGAATCCATCCGCCGGATGGTCCGACCGGAAAACTTCAAATCCGGCCGATTCCCACTCCGATTCGGTACTCCAGTTTAACCGGACCGATCCGTTTATCCAATGGCCCGACCAGTCGGTCAGTTCAACAGCCGTGGCAACCCCGCCCCAGACCAGATCAACATATTCCGGATGGTCGATGTATGGATTCCGGTTGTCCTGAATTTCATAAATGGCCTTATTGCGATCGATTTCCTTCTGGCTGACGGGATCATCCTGATGCCACTGCCAGTACAGATCGAGCGCCCACTGCTCCAATGCCGGAAAGGTATTTCCCGACAGGACTGCATCGGCGTTGGATGTGTTGTTTTCCCACCCAGAGACCAGGTTTTCATAACGGGTGACCATGTAGAAAACGGTTCGGGCAAAATCACCTTTGTATTCGTCAATCGGTTCGAAAACGGTTCCTGAAAAACCCGGTGTGGAGTTTGAACCGACTTTACTTCCGTTCTGTGAGGTGTAACTGGGTGAGTTCACCCGGCCAAACGGATAGTTACTACGCCGGTTGTTCACATACCCATCGGTCGGATACAGATGAAACAAGTCAGAATACATCGGACTGGCATCGTTAAACCAGGAAGCCGGAAATGAGTGCTCCCGGTTGTAGCAATCCCCTTCTTGCGAATAACTGCCACATTGCTTCTGACCATGCGTCCAGGTTACGTTGGAGTACATATCCCATATCTTGCCATCCGACCGGCTGTCGGTTGACTGGAAGTGAGTGTAAAGCGAATTGTAACTGACCGAGGTATGTCCCTTGATGATGTTGTACAGATTGGTCTTCAGCGTCGCACCCGATCCGGTGGCCGTCTGATAGTAACCGGCCGGGATATCTCCGCCTCCACCACCTGATGAAGCCGTGGTCACGCTGACCTGAGGCGCCTCTCCATCCGTTTTATAATTGATGGATGCACCCGAATTGGTGTAGGGAAATATCTTCAGATAGTAGGTTGTCGATGCTTCCAGTCCGGTGAAAAGGACAGTTTCAACCCCGAATGAAGCGGTTTTCGTCAGCACACCGGTAAGTTCGGCCACGCCATCAACCGGCGATGGAATCGAAGCAAATCCGGTGGCAGATCCTTTGAGCAGATAACCATCCGGCAGGGTATCTCCCACTGCATCGAGCCATTCCACCGAAAAACTGGTGGCGGCCGGATTCGGGGCTATCACCGAGGTGGGATACGAACTGGGTTCTCCTTTCAGAACCGGGCCTCCCCCATCACTGCCGGTCCAGGTGATATCATCCACCGAGGCACGAACCGAGGTAATCTCAATGGTAAGTGCAATGGTACCCGATATACCAATGTTTGTTATCGTCGATGCGGTGGCCGTGGTGGTGATCGGAATGGCCGACCCCACCGTTTCACCGTTGATTTTGACCGTCAGTAAACCGCCCGATCCGGTAAATTCCTGTCGGTGAGTCAGCGTGATGGACCCGATTCCGCCCGGAATGCCAGTGACAGAAATGGATTCTGTGGTCGTCCGTCCGTCGACGGTAATGGCCGGACCTGTGATGGTCAGGTCGGTCCGCGCCTTAGAAGCCGTCCATTGAAGTCCATTATCACCGGTCCATGTCCGTGAGGCATAACTGGATTGGCCTGTGGGAATATTGGAAAAGGTTTCGGAACCCTGAGCGAAAGAAAGAACATTCAGAACAGGAAGGAAAAACAAAAAAAGCAGTTTGTGCATGAAAAACATCCCATAACAGAAAAACCTGAAAATACGAATCAGTCAATCATGTTTCGGAAATTCTGATCAGTTTTTTCACCTACTTTCCATTAAAAACTGACAAGGTTCAGGTTAAGAAAGTATTTTTTGCCAGGATCCCGATGATTACAATCATTCATTTGATCCCGTTTTTATACATTTATTGGTCCGTACGATCCCGGGCCGGGTGAACCTTGGCAGTCGACTTACTTTCATCAGGAAAGGAAACTGTCCCCGACAGGCCGATTGGCTTCCTGTCCGTTACGGAAAAACACCCTCCAGAACCGAATAAACGATATCTCTGATTTTCGATTCCTCATTGAGCAGATGATGTCGCCCTCCCGGAATTATCTCAATTTTCACGGCTGGAAAAACCTGCTGATAATACACCCGGTTCCAATCTGCATCCACCACTGTATCATGGGTTCCGGTCAGAATCAGAACCTGACGATGAGACACGGGTTCAACCGGCCGGTGATTTTCCCATTTATAGAGTGCGGCCGGCCAGCTGACCGGAACCCATCCGCTGTTCAGCGGATCAATACGCAGCAGGTTATTAAACGCCTCATCACCACTGACATTCATGACCATACGCGGAAGTCGGGAAATACCGGTCTTTTTTAAAACCGCATGGCCGAACACACCGGGCTCCCACAGAAAATGCCGGGCAAGCGGTGCGACAAACACAACCGAATCAAACGGATCAGCCATTGCTTTGGTCAGGTAATTAAACGCAATCAGGCAGGCGGTGCTGTGCCCGATAAAATGAACCGGGCCGGGAGACGAGGTTTTTACCTCACCAACCACTTTTTCAAACAATTGACTGTAAACAGAAAAGGAATCAATGGCTCCGCGGGGTCCATCAGAAAGACCATGTCCTGGTAAGTCCCAGGTAACCACCCGGTATCCGCGTTCAAGCAGAAACGCAATCAGCCGTCCGTGCATTCCGGTATGGTCCATGTAACCATGTCCGACCAGAACCGTGGCTTTCGGATCGTCAGGGTTCCATTGCTGCATAAATAGCCTGAATCCTGCCTTGCGAAGATTTCTGATTGAGTAGGTAACCTGCTTCTCATTCACCGGCAGTCGGTAAAATGAAAGATAGTCCGGATAAAACGGACTGACCGTTTTGCCCTCTGTCCAGCCACTGTCGGATAGCTGTTCAATGGTATTCCACCAGCAAACTGCTGCTGAATCAGTTGGAAAAGGGTCCCTGTTCTGAGCAGGAGAAGAAGCAGGAGCCATCAGTACTGCAAAAACCAGACTCAGATGGAAAAGGAGGATCTGTGTGTTCATACAAAAAGGTACTCATTTTACCAGGTGTTTTCTACCACGGGAAAAGTGGGTCTTTATCCTTTCGTCTTCTATTCATGGCTGATTGGTTTTTGCATTTGGTGACTCCCTCTTATCTTTGAAACCTGTAGACCAAAAGGACCACTCCATGAAGAAATCCATCTCCTTTCGTTGGATGACCCCCAATGACAACGATACCATACTGAATTTCGCAGGAAACCTCAACCGGGAGGTCACCCGTCAGCGACTGAAAAAATATCTCGATGAAATGTGGCAGACCGGGTTTAAATGTGCAGGAGCCTTTCTGTCGGATGGAACCTGTGCCGGTATTTGCGGTGTTTGGATCGGAACGAAATTTTATTGCGGACGGTA